>JAWLHW010000201.1:0-4217 GCA_041690155.1 Desulfomicrobium sp.
GACCAACACAGCTTCATGGCGGACACCCCGCCTCCAAGGAGAAATACCATGATCATAAAAGATTGGATGACCAAAGACGTTATCACGGTGGACCCCGAAACTTCCATGATGCGGGCGGCCAAGCTGATGAAGGAAAAAGGCATCCGCCGCCTGCCCGTGGTCGATGACAAAGGCAAGGTGCTCGGGATGCTCAGCGACCGCGACGTGAAGGAAGCCTCCCCCTCCAAAGCCACCACCCTTGACGTACACGAACTTTACTATCTGCTCTCCGAGCTCAAGGTCAAAAACATCATGACCCCAAATCCCCTGACCATCAGGGATTCGGACACTGTCGTAAAGTGCGCGGCCATCATGAATGACAAGAAAATTTCCGGCCTGCCCGTATTGAACGACAAGGACGAACTGGTCGGCATCATGACCCAGAACGAGGTCTACAGCGTGCTTTTGAGCATCACCGGCGTCTACCACGGCAGCATACAGCTCGGCCTCAAACTCTCGGACGAACGCGGCAGCCTCAAGGAAGTGCTCGACTGCATCCGCGGACACAATGCCCGCATCAGCTCCATCCTGACCTCCTACGACAAGGTCGAGAAAGGCCACCGTCAGGTCTTTATTCGCATCATGGACATGGACAAGTCTGCGCTGAACGAGCTGCAGAAAGAATTGACTGAAAAATACAACCTGACCTTCTGGGTTCGGGACAACATCAACTAAACCGGCCCGCCATCAGCCCAAGGCCCGTGCATGAATCCACGGGCCTTGTCACGTAGGCAGGAATATCCAGGCAGGAGCATCCATGGAAGAGCATTATCCCATCAAGGACACTTTCGTCGAAATCACCACCACCCTGCAGGCGGCGCTGGACACGGAATATGTCCTTGGCCTGCTTTTCGCGACGGCTCTCATTTCCTTCATTATCGGCCGCATGAGCAAATAAGTTCTACGCCCCGTCAGGTTCCGCGCCCTCTGAATTCCCGCCATCTGTGCGGGAATTTCTTTTTTCGGGATCCGCATTGCAGGCCAGGCGCGGACAAAAGGACAGCGCCGCGGCGGTCAGGCGCGTCTCGGCGCCCCGGCCCTCATGCAGGATCAGGGGCGGATGCACCGTAAGCCCCGGCCCGCCGTTCTTGAGGCTCCGCACAAGTACCAGGCGGGCCGTGGCGTCCTGGCGCTGATGCACGAACAGTACCTCCTTGGGCTGCAGCCGGGAGGATCGCAGCAGGTCCAGCAATTCATCGACACGCTCGGCCAGATGGATAAAGACGCAACTCTTGCGGTTGCGCACCAGATACGCGGCGGCGCGAGCAAAATCCGCAAGCTGGGCCCGGTACTCGAAACGCGCCAGAGTCCTGTGCTGGTCCGGGCAAATCCGGCCCCGGGCAGGATCGCGATACGGCGGATTCGACACCACCAGATCCATGCTTTCGGGCGCAAGCCCCCATGGCCCGCACGCATCGGCCCGAAGCAGGGCGAAGCGCTCTTCAAAACCCAGACGGCGGACATTCTCGCGGGCATGGTGGAGCATGTCCGGATTCAGGTCCAGGCCGATGCCAAAAAAATCGGGGTGGTCAAGGGCCATTCCAAGCCCCACCACCCCGCATCCGGTCCCCAGATCAAGGACCCGGCCACGCACCTGCTCCCGCCCGGCAAAAGCGGCCAGGAGCAGCGCGTCCATGGAAAAACGAAAACCGAACTCCGGCTGGGAGAGCCCGCGCGGAAAATTCCGCCGGGCCTGATCCACAGCCGCTGATGTCATTCTATTTCAAAACGGAGCGCAGACGCTCCATGGCTTCCTGGACATTGGCCAGGCTGTTGAACGCAGAGATACGGATGTAGCCTTCCCCGCACGTTCCGAACCCCGCCCCCGGAGTGCAGACCACGGCGGCCTTATTCAAAAGCATGTCAAAGAAATCCCACGAACCCATCTTGCCGTCGATCCAGACATAAGGCGAATTTTCCCCGCCCACGCAGTCATAACCCAGCGCGGTCATTTCCTTGCGGATAATGGCCGCGTTGTTCAGGTAATGGTCCACCAGCGCCCTGGTCTGCACTTTGCCCTCGGGCGAATAGACGGCCGCAGCAGCTTTTTGCACCGGATAGGACACGCCGTTAAACTTGGTGGTGTGGCGGCGGTTCCACATGGCGTGCAGGCTGTGCGCGTTACCCTGCGAGTCGTAGGCCATGCAGGTCTTGGGCACCACGGTAAAGGCCAGACGCGTGCCCGTGAACCCGGCGGTCTTGGACAGGGACCTGAATTCGATGGCCACCTCGCGCGCGCCTTCAATCTCGTAGATGGATTTGGGCAGCTCGGGATCGCGGATAAAGGCCTCGTAGGCGGCGTCAAAGAGGATCAGCGCCTTGTTTTCGCGGGCGTAATCCACCCATTTCTTGAGCTGCGCCTTGGTGATGGTCGCGCCGGTGGGGTTGTTGGGATAGCACAGGTAGATCAGGTCCACGGGCTCACCCGGCAGTTCGGGAATGAAGCCGTTGTCGCGGGTTCCGTCGAGGTAGACCAAGCCTTCATAGCGGCCGTCCACGTTGACGCCGGTGCGTCCGGCCATGACGTTGGTGTCGACGTAAACCGGGTAGACCGGATCGGGAATGGCGATGCGGATATCCCCGGCGAAAAGTTCCTGGATGTTGCCCGTGTCGCATTTGGCACCGTCGCTGACAAAAATCTCGTCCCCGGAGATATCCGCCCCGCGCGACTGGAAATCCTCCTTGGCGATGAGGTCGCGCAGAAAGTCATAGCCCTGCTCCGGGCCGTAGCCACGAAAGGTGCCCGCTCCTGCCATCTCGTCCACGCCCTCGTGAAAGGCCGCGACAACGGCTTCGGGCAATGGTTCGGTCACGTCACCGATACCGAGGCGAATGACCTTCTTGTCCGGGTTGGCCTGCTGAAATGCGTTCACGCGCCGGGAGATGTCGGCAAAAAGATAGGAGGCTTTGAGCTTCTGGTAGTTTTCATTGATGCGGATCATATGTGGTCCTCACTGCTGGTTTTTTTTGTTAGGTGGAAGCGTTAAGCCTAACGTCAAAAAGCGCTCAGTTCAAGTCAGGCCCTTTTGCGCCATAAACGCTGCCCCAGCACATCGGCGAAAAGCCGCGCCTGGCTTACGTTCAGCAGCAACCCCGCGCCCATGTACAAGGCGACCCAGACGGGGATGAAGAGCAGACTGACAGACCCCAGCCGGGTGCTTGCCCAGCAACCGGCGAGCATGACGAGACTCAGGAAAAAAGAAATGACCATATCACGATTGACCCTGAACCACGCCCCGCAATGCCGCCGCAGAAAAAATCCCAGCAGCACGACATTGACCCAGGCCGATACGGACGAGGCCAGGGCCAACCCCACATGCCCCAGCACCTGCATGCCCGTGTAGCCCGCAACCACGAAAACGCACAGGCTGCCCAGAGCAACGCGCACGGGAGTTTTGGTGTCTCCCAGCGCATAATAGGCCGAGGCCAGGGAGCGAACGCTTGAAAAGGCGGGCAGGCCGATCACATAGCCCAAGAGCGCCATGGCCGTACCATGCACGGCGGCATCGGAAAATTCCCCGCGCCCGAAAAGCAGATCAACCAGCGGCACGGACAACCCGGCCAGACCGGCGGCGGCGGGCAGGGTCACGAACAGGGTCAGGCCCAGTGAGGTGGCCAGGGTGTCCCTGAACTCGGTGCGCCTCTCCGGGACGGTCAAAAGGGAGAGCGAGGGCAGGGTGGCCACGCCCACGGCCACACCGAAGACGCCGAGCGGAAACTGGAAGAGCCGGTCCGCGTAGTAAAGGTACGACACGGAACCCTCGGGCAGAAAGGAAGCCATGCCCGTGCCGATGAGGATATTGATCTGATACACGGCCGAGCCCAGGATGGTGGGCAGCATGAGATTGCCGATACGGCGCACGCCAGGGCCGGTCGGTTCCACCGGACCGATCCAGGAAAAGCCCTTGGAACGCAACATGGGCTGTTGCAGGAGCCACTGCCCTATCCCGGCCACGAGTACGCCCCAGGCCAGATAAACGGCCACATTCCCGCCGGTCTTGATGGCCAGAAGGCTCGCGCAGATGAGCACGATGTTGAGAATGCACGGAGCCAGGGCAGGAATGAGAAAATGGCCCATGCTGTTTAAAATCCCCATGCACAGGGCCACGCCGGAAATGAACAGGATGTAGGGAAAGCAGATCTGGATCAGGCTCGCGGTCAACTCGAAAAGCTCGGGC
>JAWLHW010000202.1:0-4159 GCA_041690155.1 Desulfomicrobium sp.
CCGAACATGGCCCCCGAGCCCTTGATGGTGTGCATGGCCCGGAAGACACGGTTGATGACCTCGTCGTTGGCCGGATCTTCCTCAAGTTCAAGCAGGGAGGTTTCCAGCTCGCCCAAAAGTTCCAGGGCTTCTTCTTTAAACGCCTGACGGTTCAGTTCTTCTCTGGACATTTTTGCTCCGAGGGTGGCGGGTTAGCGCAGCAGTTTCTTGGCCACTGCCAGGAGCTGATCCGGTTTGAACGGCTTGACGATCCATCCGGTAGCCCCGGCCGCCTTGCCTTCTTCTTTCGTGGAGGCCTGAGATTCCGTGGTCAGCATGACAATGGGCACGAACTTGTACTGAGGCGTGGCGCGCACGGCGCGTATCAGTTCGATGCCGTTCATGTTGGGCATATTGAGGTCGGTCACGATCATGTCCACCGGCCCGGAAAGTTTGGCCAGGGCGTCCTTGCCGTCGCAGGCCTCGATGACCGCATAACCGGCGTCCTTGAGGGTCAGGCTGACCATCTGACGGACACTGGCCGAGTCATCAACCGTCATTATGGTTTTACTCATACATTTTCCTCTGCAAGGCTCGATATTTCTTTGATGAGGCCGTCCGCCCCCAGGCTTGCCGCATTTTCGAACAGGTGGGAGGGCAGGTTCACGAAGCTGATTTTCTTGTCCTGTTCCTTCAAGAGGGAACACAGGATCTGGACAAAAGTGAGGTCCGATTTTTCCGAATCACCCAAGTCAAGGGTGATGGCCCCGGCCTGGGGCAAACGGGCCAGCAGCTCGGCGTGGATCTCCCTGGAATGATCGAGGGTAAGACTGCCGGAAAGTTTTATGACCGGGTGTTCCGGGGGGCCCTGGACGGTGCATGAAAACATGAAAGGCTCCTGGTTTTAGAAAAGTTCCACATTGTCGCCGAGATCTTCTTCGGGTTCGGCCTTCTTTTTTGGCGCAGTCGGCTGCTCGTCGAAAAGCTCGACATTGTCGTCGTCAAAAAGTTCGACATTGTCGTTGTCGAAAAGTTCCACGTTGTCGTCGTCGAAAAGCTCCACGTTGTCATCACTAAAGAGCTCGACATCGTCATCGCCGAAAAGTTCGACGTCATTGTCGCCGAACAGATCCACCTCGCCGTCGTCATGAGCATCCCCATGGTGCCCGAGCACGGACAAATGGACCAGGCGTTCGCTATCCATGGTGTACCTGGAGAGCTGTTCCCGCAATTTCTCGGGCTGTCTGGCCGTATCGAGTTCTGCCGCGAAGGGGGTGAACGTGTCTTTCAAGACCGTGATTTCTTTTTCCAAGTCAAGCAATTGATCAGATACCAACTCATGGAAATGGATGGAAGATGTCAAGGCGTTGATTTGCGACACAAGCTCTGTGCTGAGCTCTGAAAGGTGTGAAATATTTGTCCCGAGTTCGGCATCAAGGCTGGCCAGATGGTCGAGCACGGTTTCAAAGTGGCCCTGAATTCCGCCCACCATTTCGGATACGTCCGATTCACGGGCCAGGGTGGCGAGCCGATCGGCCACGGAGGAAATGCGGTTCAGGATTTCGGCCACTGTCCCGGTGCGGGCGCGGGCGTCCACGGAAAGATTCTGGATTTCCATGGCAATCACCCCGAGGGTGCGGCCCTGATCTCCGGTGTGGGCCGCCTTGACGCGGGCGTTCAGCGCGATGAGCTCGATTTCGGCCCCGATGTCCTCGATGCCGCGCACGAAGGTGCTGACCGTGGAGATGGTTTCCGCCATGTGCGACATGGTTTTGGATGTCTCGGAGATGTGTCCGCTGGTGGTTCGCATGGCGTTTGTGACATCGCCGATGTGATGCCGGATGGCGTCGAGAATGGAAACACCGCCTTGCCTGTCCGCGTAGGCCACGGCGGTGATTTTGCTGTGCAGGTCTTCGATGCCAAGGCCGATGGAGCTCAGATTGCTGATCAGTTCTTCCACGGCCCCTGAAAACATTTCTTGCGCCTGACGCAGCTGCGGAGCCTGGAGGTGCAGCACGTCCCGCACCCAGGCACCAAGACCCAAGTCGCCTTCATTGGTTGTGCGGGTTTTGATTTCCCGAACGGCCTGATCAAGAATTTCCTCGACATGCTCGACCTGCTGGCGGGTGATGTCGTGAAATTGCACCGAGGCGATGACCTGTCCCATGCTCTCGGTCACCTGCCGGGACCCTTTGGCCAGATCCTGAACCAGACCGGCCGAATGGGTGCGCATGGATTCAAGTTCGGAGATGCTGGCAAAGAGCTCCGTGAACATGTCCTCGACAATGCGTTTCTGCGAAGCGATCTGAATTTTACTGCGCTCGCTGGCCGAGGTCACCTGGTTCATGAGCAGTTGCGAATGTTCGCGGATTTTCTCCGTGTGCTCGTCGATGATCGTGCCCAGTGCTCTGACATCGTCGGCCAGAGTGGTGAACCCGGCACCGGCGCTGCCCAGGCGGGCGCTCTCGATGCGGGTGGTGATTTCGAGCACTTTCAAAGTCTGCACCATATTGAAAAATTGGGCCATGGCCTGCTCAAGTTCACGAATGAGACCCAGCACTTCGGCCATGCCCTGCAATTGCTCCGAAGACGATACGGAGGAAAATACGGCTTTTGCCTCGTCAGCCCGGGTCTGCAATTCGCCGATGGCAGCGTGCAGCGCTCCTTCACCGACGGAAGACGCCATGGCCGAAGCCGTGGCGGAAAATGTGTTGGCTTTTGAATTGATGCCGAAAATCGTAGATCCAAGCCCGAGAAAGTCCTCTTCTCTGTCTTTGATGACACCGGCAAGGCGGGGCAGAAGGACGGGCAGGCTATTGGCGCATTCCTCCATCACAGACCCAAGTTCTTGGAGTGGATGCGCTTTTTCGTCTTGAGGCATGGACCGATCCTTGTTCATGGTGCGGGCCGGAGCTTAATCTCCGGCCCGCAATGTTTCTGGTTTTACGCTTCGATTTCTTCAGCGCTGCGCAGGACCTGCAGTTCCTCGGGGGAGAAGACCCTGCCGATGTCGAGGATCATGATGAACTCCTCGTTCTGCTTGCCCATGCCGCGGATGAAATCCGCCCTGATGGACGTGCCCATGCGCGGCGGCGGGTTGATCTGGTCGCTGGTCATCTCGAATACTTCGCGTACCGAATCAACTATCGCGCCCATGTAGCAGTTTTCGCCTTCAACTTCCACATCAACTATTATGATGCATGTATTTACAGTATCCTGGGCCTTCGGCATGTCGAACTTGATGCGCAGGTCGACCACGGGTACGGCATGGCCGCGCAGGTTGATGACCCCGCGCATGTAGGGCGGCGTCTTGGGGATGCGGGTCACGGACACGAGTTCGATGACCTCGCGTACGGAACCCGTCTCCAGGGCAAAGACCTCCTCGCCAAGACCGAAGGTCAGGTACTGCAGGGTAGTGTTGTCACTCATGAGTCACCTCGACCTTTGGTTAGAAACGTTCGAATTCATCATCTTCATCGTCGCGTCCCATGTCCAGGGCCAGTCCGCCGGCCGAGCCCTTGGGGGCCAGGGCCTTTGGTGCCGCCGTGCGGGAGGGCTGTGGCCGTCCGCGCTGAGCCGTCTGGCGGGTGACGCGGGCCGCTGTAGCGCCCAGATGGAAGAAGGAGATGGACGACTGCAGCTGCTCGGCCTGGCTGGACAGTTCTTCGGAAGTGGAAGCCATCTCTTCGGAAGCCGAAGCGTTCTGCTGGATGACCTGATCAAGCTGCTGCAGAGCCTTATTGATCTGTTCGGCACCGGCGTTCTGTTCGTTGGAAGCCGCGGAGATTTCCTGCACCAGTTCTGCCGTGCGCTGAATGTCCGGGACAAGCTTGGTCAGCATCTGACCGGCCTGGTCGGCCACGCTCACGGTGGAGGAGGACAGCTCGCTGATCTCGGCCGCGGCCGTGCCGCTGCGTTCGGCCAGCTTGCGCACTTCGGCCGCAACCACCGCGAATCCCTTGCCGTGCTCGCCTGCGCGGGCAGCCTCGATGGCGGCGTTGAGAGCCAGCAGGTTGGTCTGGCGGGCGATCTCTTCGACGATGGATATTTTCTCGGCGATGTTCTTCATGGCGCCCACGGCCTGGACCACGGCCTTGCCGCCGGCTTCGGCGTCCTGAGCTGCCTTGAGGGCGATCTTCTCGGTCTGGGTGGCGTTGTCGGCGTTCTGGCGGATGTTGGA
>JAWLHW010000203.1:0-4156 GCA_041690155.1 Desulfomicrobium sp.
CTGTAGGTGGGCTTGGGCGTGACAGCGCAGGGTTCAGCCGAAACGACACGTCCCACGCGGATGTCCAAAAGCCCGAAGGATTCTTCAAAATTCACGGTTGGTTTGGGTTCCGAAGCCACAAAAATTCTCCTTGGCTGAAGTACGGTGAGTCAACGGAGCTGGCCCGGCAGAGCTTGCCCGGGCGAACGCAGAATCCTTACGCCTTGGCCCGTGCCCAGCGCAAGCCCGGGATTCTTGCGCCTTGTACCTGTTAAAGAACTCAGGTAATCTTTATCGTTATTGATTGCACCGCCGGTTCAAGGAGTTTTCATGTCCGTCCGAGTCAAAGTATTCACCATCATCTTCGTCCTCTTCGCATCCTTGGGCGTGGCGGATTTTTTTGTGCAGCGCTTCGTCATCTACCCGAGTTTCCTGGACCTTGAACATCAAGAAGCAGGGCAAAACCTGCAACGCATATTCCACGCCATCGACCGGGAAAGCTACCATCTTGAACGCATCGGCCGAGACTGGGCAACCTGGGATGATACCTACGACTTCATGACCACCCGCTCCGAGGTCTACAAAACGAGCAATCTTTACGATGAGGCTCTGGACAGCATTTCGGTGAACGTCATGATCTATTGCGCAAAGGATGGAACCATCGTCTGGAGCAATGTCCGTGACACGGTCCAGAAAAGCAGCCAGTCCCTTGAACTCCTGAAAGAGGGGCGCATCCCCCCGGACCATCCGCTGTTGGCCATGACGGCCGCGGAAGAAGGCGTCAACGGAGTCATCAACACCGAGCTTGGCCCCCTGCTTTTTGCCACGCGGCAGATTCTGCGTTCGGACGGAAGCGGTCCCGGCAATGGATTTCTGGTCATAGGACGGATTTTGGATCAGGCCATGGTCAAAACCCTGGGAGAACAAACCCGCATTCCATTTGAACTCATCCACCCCTATTCAGAAGAGCAAATGCTGTGCGGCAAAACCGGAGTCAAATCTGCCAGCATCGACAGCCTCGCTTACTTCACCCTGGATGATGGCGAATATGTCCGGGTATGCGGCGCATACAGCAACCCCGCAGGTGTGCCCATTTTCGGCATCCAGTACCTCTTCCCCCGGGAGATCACCCAAAAGGGCATCTCAAGCATCCGCTACGCCATGATTCTGGTGGTTTCCTCCGGACTTTTTGTGCTCATATTGCTGAACGTGCTGTTGCAAGCCGTTGTGCTGAGGCCCCTGCAAAGGCTGACCAACCACGCGTCCAGGCTGCAACGGGAAGGAGATTATTCTCTTCGCATCGACCTGGAACGCAACGACGAGGTCGGAATCCTGGCCAAGAGCTTCGACAGCATGGTGCAAACCATCCGCGAGCGCACCGAGGAACTCAAGCGGGCCAACGAGCGGTTGACGCAACTGTCCCTTCTGGACGGCTTGACGGGAGTCGCCAACCGCCGCATGTTCGATAATTATTTGAAACAGGAATGGCGGCGGAGCATGCGGGATCAAACCCCTATCGCCATTATCCTCGCCGATGTGGACTTCTTCAAAAATTACAATGATCTGCACGGGCATCTGCAGGGCGATCAATGTCTTATTGCCGTGGCGGCGGTCCTGCAACGCCAGATGAAGCGGCCGGCAGACCTGGTTGCGCGCTTCGGGGGAGAGGAATTTGCCGTCATCCTGGCCGACACCAACGCCGATGGCGTCAAGCATGTAGCCGAGGCCCTGCGCCAGGCTGTAATCGACCTGCACATGGAGCACGGTGCGTCCCAGGTGGCCTCCTGCGTGACCATGAGCTTTGGCGTGGCCTCCATGACACCGCAGCTCAAAGACGGCGACGAGGGCATGAAGACGCTGCTGCAAAGAGCGGACGAGGCCATGTATCAGGCCAAACGGACGGGTCGAAACCGGGTCGTGATCTGGGGCGACGACCAGCCCGCCATGTCTTCCGAATAATTTCTTTTACGCTCCGGATGTTCCGGTGCGGTCTTTTTTCTCCATCGTCACGGCTTCGCGCCGACAAGGATATATATGTCTTTTGATTCTTTCGGGCTCCCGCCCGCTCTGGTTCAGGCCTTGCAAACCCGCCAACTCGACACGCCCATGCCCGTGCAGGAGGCGGCGCTGCCGGTACTGATGAACGGAAAATCGGCCATGCTGGTCTCACGGACCGGCTCTGGCAAGACGCTTGCCTACCTCTTGCCCATTCTGGCGGGCATCAATGCCCAGAGCATGCACGTGCAGGCCGTGATTCTGGCCCCGACCCACGAGCTGGCCATGCAGATAAACCGCGTGGCCACGGATCTGGCCAGGGATGGCGAACTTGGCGTACGCGTACAGGCCCTCATCGGCGGGGCCGCAGTCAGCCGCCAGATCGACGGGCTCAAGAAAAAACCCCACCTGGTGATCGGATCGGCCGGTCGCATGACGCACCTCATGGAGCTTGGAAAACTCAAGCTCAAAGAGACAGTATGGCTGGTCCTCGACGAAGCGGACCGCCTGCTCATCGAGGAAGGACTCGAACATATTCGCAAAATCACCGGCCAGCTCGGTCCCGAGACCCGCTTCGTCTTCGTGTCCGCCACCGAAGGTCCGGCCACGACCCGCATCGCCCACGGCCTGGCCCCGAATCTCGAATTTGTCCGTGCGCAGGACGGGATCAGCCCGGCCATCCGCCACTGCTACCTGGTCTGCGAGGAACGCGACAAGACCGACTGGCTGCGCAAGGTGCTGCGCGGCCTTGCCCCGGAGCGGGCTCTCGTCTTCGTGCACCGCGGGGCCAGCGCCGAGCGCATGGCCGAACGCCTGGAACATCATCAGTTGGCCGTGGCCGACCTGCACGGCGCGCACGACAAGTTCGAGCGCCAGGCCGCCCTGGACGATTTCCGCAAAGGCAAGGCCCAGACGCTCATCGCTTCGGACATCGCAGCCCGGGGACTCGATATTTTCGGCGTGGAACTGGTGGTCAACGTGGACGTGCCAAGCCAGAGCCGCGATTACCTGCACCGCGCCGGCCGCACGGGACGAGCCGGAGCCGCAGGCCTTGTGCTGTCCCTCATGACCGAGGCGGAAAGCCGTCTGGCCAAGCGCTACGCCCAGGATCTGGACATCACCCTGGAGCAGGTGCAGCTTGTGCGCGGAGCCCTTGTTCCGGCAACGGGCGATTGCGCACAGAACCTGCGTCCAGCCCCGCGTCCTTTTGGCCCCGCCAGCGGCGGCAGAAAAAAGCCCGCCCCAACCGCGGATGGCCGCACGGAGCCTTCAGCAACGCCCTCCGATCCGTCTGCTCCCGCCAGGCAGCCGCAATCCCGGGACAAGGCCGCTCCTTCCGTGGCACGCAAACGCGGACCCGCTCTCCCCGGCGCAAAATCCCGCAAATCCGGACCAAAGCCCTGGACTGGCCCCAAACGCAACAAACCCGCCTGATCTTTCCCGACCCGGCGCGTAGCACGCGCGCCGGGCTTTACTCTCAGGCATCGTCCCCCCACCACCCCCGAAAAACCCGGCCTTTCCTTGTTCTTGCGCCCTTGGACTCTCAATAAAATCTGACTGTTGACAAAAACATGGATTCCCCGATAACGAGGACACGGAATGTTATTATTTTTGATTCCGTGTTATTTTCAGAGGCGCTTTTCAAATTCCATAGTTTCAATCTGCAGATCTTGACGCAATCCGTATTGCCGGGGACCGTTCAAGACAGGAGGTGCGTTGCCATGTTCAGGACTCTTGCCCTTTGTCTCACCATGATTTTCTGTTTTTCCGGCGTGGCTCTGGCCCACTTCGGAATGGTCATCCCTTCGTCAAGCATCGTCATGGAAAAAAAGGACGCGGCCGTTTCCTTTGACCTGTCCTTTTCCCATCCCATGGAAATGGTAGGTATGCCCCTTGTCGCTCCGGCCTCGTTCAAGGTGTTCGTGGACGGCGAGGCCAAGGAGATGAAGGACGCCCTTAAAGCCGCCACGACAATGGAGCATCCGTCCTGGACAGCCGAATACGTAATCAAGAGGCCCGGCGTGTACCAGTTTGTCATGGAACCCACCCCTTACTGGGAACCGGCCGAAGACTGCTTCATCATCCATTACACCAAGACCGTAGTCGCCGCCTTCGGCGAGGAAGAGGGCTGGGGCGAACCCCTGGGCCTGAAAACCGAGATCGTCCCCCTGACCCGGCCTTT
>JAWLHW010000204.1:0-4133 GCA_041690155.1 Desulfomicrobium sp.
GTCCTGGAACAAAACCGAGGACGAAGTGCGCACGATGCTCCTGGACCGCAGGGAGCAGTTCAAGGCCAACATGTTCACGCCGCAGATGCTGGAAAAACGTCTGGAGGCGGCGCGAAATTTCCTTGCAGATCCAAGGATTGACGCCACGGAACAGCTGGACACCCTGACCAGGCTGACTCCGGTCTACATGCGCAAAATGACCAAGCAGGCCTTCGACGAGCCGGAGCATCCACTTTTCGAGAGCATCCGGGAGCTCCTCGAATTGATCGAATCCCTGAGGGGCGACGCGGAACCTTTCGTGATCCACCTGCGCCACGAGTTCCTGTCCGGCATCACGGGACGCCTGGACGAGCTCAAGGAGCGCCGCAACATCATGGGCTTCGACGATCTGCTGCGCGGCATGCACGCGGCCCTGGACAGCCCGGAGCTGGTGGCCGCGGCTCGCGCCCAGTACAGGGCGGCCCTCATCGACGAGTTCCAGGATACCGACGGGCTGCAGTACGACATTTTCCGCACCCTGTTCGCAGCACCCGAGACCGGCGGCTGCCTGTTCCTCATTGGCGACCCCAAGCAGGCCATCTATTCCTTTCGCGGCGCGGACCTGCACACCTACCTCCAGGCGGCCGAAAGCTGCGAGCGCAGCCGCACCCTAGGGGTCAATTACCGCTCCACTCCGGAACTGATCGAGGCCTTGAACCGCATCTTCTCCAGGCCCCGGGATCCGTTCCTGACCCCCGGCATCGACTACGCCGATGTCATGGCCCCGGACCGGACGCACAAGAGGTTCACGGAAGGAGGCACCGCCCTCGCGCCCATGGTCCTCTGGCACGCCGCCAGCGAAGGCAGGCCCCTGGCCAAGGGCACGCTCTCGCCGCGCATCTGCCGGGCCGTGGCCGCGGAGATCAGCCGCCTGCTGCGCGGGGCGTCCGAAGGAGACGTACGCATCGGGGAGGTCCGGCTCCTACCTGGCCACATCGCCGTTCTGGTCGAGACCCACGCCCAGGGCAGGGACATCCACAGCGCGCTGGCGGCCTTGGGCATCCCCGGCGTGGTGACGCACACGGCTTCGGTCTTTGCCACGCCCGAGGCAGGGGAACTGCTTTCCGTGCTGCGCGGCATGGCCGAGTGCCGCCGCCCCGCGGCCCTGCGCACGGCCCTGGCCATGCCCATGGTCGGGCTGACGGCGCCGCAGCTTCTGGAACTGGATGAGGACGGCGAAAAACTTGACGCCTGGTTCGAACGTTTCCTGGCCTGCCGCGACCTGTGGGAACGCCGGGGCGTCATGGCCGCGGCGCGCCGCCTCTTCACGGACCTGGGCGTGCGCAAGCGCCTCGTCTCCCTGCCGGGCGGCGAACGGCGCATGACCAACGTCCTGCACTGCCTGGAACTGCTTCATGCCCGCGAGCGCGAATCGGGAGCGTCCATGCATGCCCTGATGACCTGGTTCGGCCGCAAGCTCGGCAGCGACGCCTCCGAAGAATCGCAGCTGCGCCTGGACACGGACCGCGACGCGGTCCAGATCGTGACCATCCACAAGAGCAAGGGGCTGCAGTACCCGGTGGTCTTCTGCCCCTTCATCTTCGGCACGGCCCGCAGCCCCGAGGACCGCGCCCTGGTCCACGAAGGGGGGCTGCTCCTGGACCTGGGCTCACCAGAACTGCCCGAAAGGCTCCTCATGGCCAAGGACGAGGCCCAGGCGGAACGTGTCCGCCTGCTCTACGTGGCCCTGACCCGGGCCAAATGCCGCTGTTACGCTGTCTGGGGGCGCATCAACAAAGCCGAGAAGTCGGGTGCGGCATGGCTGTTCCACGGACACCGCGCCGGGACCCCGGCCGCGCTGAACTGGGAGGACGTCACTGAAGAGATGGTGCGCGCAGATCTCGATGCATTGCGCTGCGAGTGCATCGATGTCGTGGAGCTGCCCGAAGCCGAGCCGGAACCGGGTCCGCCGCAGTTCACGGATGTCCCGGAACTGCAGTGCCGAACCTGGGAACGCACCCTTGGACCGGGCTACGGCCTGGCCAGCTTCACCGGTCTGACCCGAGGATCCGGGCACGGGCTGCGGCCCGGCCTGGACGAAGACGACGCCGCCGGTCAGGCCGAGGACGACGAATGGTCCATGGCCCGGTTCCCGCGCGGGGCCGCGGCTGGCTCGTGCCTGCACCGCATCTTCGAGCGCATCGACTTCAAGGACCCGGGAACCGTCCCCGGAGAAGTCGTGGACGCCCTGGTCGCCTACGGCTTCGACGCGGCCTGGGAGCGGACCGTCACGGACATGGTCCGGCGCACCCTCCGCACGGACCTGGGCGGCTTCCGGCTGGAGGAAATCGGAACCGGGGAGCGCCTGGTGGAACTGGAATTCCTCTTCCCCCTGCGCCCCGTGACCCGCGAGACCCTGGCCACCGTGTATCGCGAGGCGGCCGGGCTGCTGCCGCCCGAACTGCCCGAGCGCATGGAAGGCCTGCGCTTCGAACCGCGTCGTGGATTCATGACCGGCTTCATGGACCTGGTCGTCAGGCACCAGAAGAAATTCTACCTGCTCGACTGGAAGTCCAACTGGCTCGGCCCTACCCCCGGGCACTACACGCCCGAGACCCTGGACGCGGCCATGGCCGGCAGCCACTATTTCCTGCAGTACCATCTCTACTGTCTGGCCCTGAACCGCCATCTGGGCCTGCGGATGAAGGAATTCGAATACGCTGAGCATTTCGGCGGCGTGCGCTACGTCTTCCTACGCGGCATCGACCCGGCCGTCCCGGAGCAGGGCGTGCATGCGGACACGCCCGACCCGGAGTTCCTGGCCACCCTGGACAGGGCACTCATCGACATGGAGCAACCCTGATGTTTGCCAGCCCCCCCATCCTGCCGCGCCTGTCTGCCTCCGGCCTGTTCGACGCGGCCGACGTGTACCAGGCCAGGTTTGCAGCCTCCCTGGCTGCACCGGACCGAGTCGACCTGGCCGCAGGTCTGGCCGCCCTCCTGTCCCTGGCCGTGCGCGAAGGGCATGTCTGTCTGCACCTGGACGACGCCATGGCCCGTGAAAGACTTGAAGCACTGGCACTGAACGCATCTGTCGACCTGACGGCTACAGGCGTTGTCGGCGGGCCGGAATCCGGCGCGCCCATGATCCTCCATGGCCGGCGCCTGTATTTCTCCCGATTCTTCCGGGACGAACGATCCCTGGCCAAAGCCTTCCTCCGCCTGGCCCAAGCGCCGCCCCGCAAAATCCCCGCAGACCTCCTGCCCGACATCTTCCGGCGCACGGACGCCCCGGACTGGCAGGACGTGGCCTGCTTCGCGGCCCTGCGCAGCCGCTTCTGCGTCATCTCCGGCGGACCAGGCACGGGCAAGACCACCACCGTGGCCCGCATCCTGACCCTGGCGGCCCGCATGCACGCCGGGGAACGTTTCACCATCCGCCTGGCCGCGCCCACGGGCAAGGCTGCCTCGCGCATGACCGAGGCCCTGGCCCAGGCCTTTCCGGACGGCGGAGCGCCCCCCGAGCTGAACGCCTGCCTGACCCAGGGCGCCCAGACCGTGCACCGCCTGCTGGGCTGGGGCGCACGCGGTTTCAGACACCACAGGGACAACCCCCTGGCCACGGACATGCTGGTAGTGGACGAGGCGTCCATGCTGGATCTCGAACTGACGGCGCGCCTGCTGGACGCCCTGCCGGAACACGCCGCCCTCATCCTGCTGGGCGACCGCAACCAGCTGGCCTCGGTGGAGGCCGGGGCCGTTCTGGCCAACCTCTGCCACGAGGCCGCGGTCAACGCCTTCTCACCCGGTTTTGCGGCAGACGCGGGCGTGCCCGGGCTGCCGGTGACGGAGGTTGCGACGCCCCTGACGGACCATGTGGTGGAACTGCGCACGAGTTACCGTTTCCGGGGGGACAGCGGCATCGCGGCCCTGGCCGCCTTCATCCGCGACGGGGACGCCGACCGGGCGACGGCGCTTCTGGAACTGGAGCACGCTGATCTAAAGATGAAATCACGCCCCGGTCCGGCGACACTGGCCGAGGACCTGAAGCCGCTTCTGCGCGCATCGTTCGGTGATCTGGGGAAGGAAACGGACCCTGGACGGGCTTTCGAGGCCTTTGGAGCCCTGAGGCTGCTGTCGCCGATCCGGCAGGG
>JAWLHW010000205.1:0-4122 GCA_041690155.1 Desulfomicrobium sp.
TCCCTGATCGGATATGAGTTGAATTCGATGGCGCGCGAGGCCGTTGAGGACATGATCTCGAGGATTTCGTATTCATTGCGGCCCGTACGCAGAGTTCTGACCGCCGGGCAGCGGGAACAGCACTCGCCCAGACGATGAAAGGCCTGGTGGCACTTCCTGCCCACGACCGGCATTTCCTCGGCATACCAGCGTGTCATGGTCTGATTGGCGTAGCGCACGGTCATGTCCGGGGCGAGCACGCTGATACCTTCCTCGATGCTGCCGAGCAGGTTTTCAAGAAAAGCCTCGTTGGCCAGAATCTGCTCTTCAGCGGCCTTGCGTTCGCTCATGTCGTAATGCGTGCCGATAATGCGCATCGGTGTCCCAATGCTGCTCTTCTCCATGAGCTTGCCTCGCGAATGGATCCATTTATAGGAACCATCACTGCAGCGCAGGCGATACTCAAAATCGTAAAAATCAGTTTCGCCGCGAAAATGGGCCGAAAGCATATTCAAGGCCGGAACGCGGTCATCGGGGTGGAGCAGGGCCTCCCATTGCGTGATGGTCGGATCAAGGGTTCCATCCTTGTAGCCAAGCATCGTGTACCACATGGGTGAGCACTGCATTCTTCCGGAAGGGACATCATAATCCCACACTGCTTCCTGCGCTCCCTCCAGTGCGAATTTCCAGCGCTGCTCGCTGGCCTCCAGGGCCTGTTTGGCATGCATGAGTTCCGTAACCTCGAACTGCATGTGGACGATCTGGGTCACGTTGTCATGAGTATCGAGCACAGGAGCGCTGCGTACCAGCCAATGCTTGCCGTCCGGGGACCTGTAGGTTCCGTTTTGCACTGTACGGGTTTTCATGGCCCGCCAGGCGGTGCTGAAAGCTCCGGTTTCGGATTCGCTTCGACCGTTTTGGTCCGCCGGTTTGGTGTTCTGCAATTCATGGTGATCCAGAAAATTTGCAGGACTTTCGGTAACCGGGGAGTTCGACCACAGAATGCGGAACTGGGAATCCAGCAGCGTCACCGACACGTCCTGCAGATTTTCCAGGATGGTGCGCTGCACCCGCTGCTGCTCTCGCAGTTGTGATTCAAGGACTTTGCGCTCCCGTATTTCATCGCGCAGCAGGCGGGTCAGTTCTTCGAGTTCGTTTTTGCGCTGATCCTGGCGCAGAGCCGGAACGTCAAGCATGCCTTCGGTCTGCGCTTCAAGTGCTTCCAGGCTGCTGAGGAAGAGAAGGGGATTTGAACGAATGAGCCCGGTGATGCGGTCGGACAATTTGCCGGACAGAGCCATGAGCAGGTCCGGATCTTCTCCCAGAAGCCTGGCCAGGGCGTGGATGCGCTCTTCAGTCAAGGGCGCGTTTTCACCGCGCTCCAGCTTGCTCAAGTAGGAATGATGGATGCCGATACGCTTGGCCACGCTCCGGATTGAATATCCGGAATGCTTGGCGGCGAGTGCTTTTCTGCGCTCGGTGAGGTAACTTCCTAGTGCGCTCATGTGTCTATGATATGGTAGTCAGTTTTTATTGGGCAAGCATTTATTTGTCTGACACGCAAATTAATTATTTGCGGCAAATTGCACTCGTGAACGCAGCAATTTGGCCGTCATCGAAAAACTATTTGTCGGACAAAGCCGAATTGCCGGAAAAAAGCTGATTCCCGGAGAAAGATGCATGACGACGGCTCGCAAGGGCTGCGCCGGAATCATTAAGCATATTGGTAAAAGCATCTTTTTAAAAAACATGTTGACCATTAAACATTGGCTATTTCATACTAGCCACAGGGGGCGCGGAATCTTCCGTTTCGCCAGAGTTTGCGACTTGGATCGCGCCGTCGCCGGAACATGCGCTTTTCCGGCCGGAGCCCCAGCCCGAAAGAAGAAGTGTCCGTTTTTTTTGTGAGAACTTTCTTGCGCTTGGCGCTTGGTGTGTGTTGTAAAAGTTTATGTTGTCCTCCTCCACGGGCATGATGAGGACTTGGCCCGCGCTTCGGCGTGAATTCAGACGTTGAAAACCGAGCAAGGGAGCAGCCCGCATGAAGAGACAACATATCCCCGTTTTCTATGCCGCGCTGGCCCTGGTTCTGGTGCTTTTTTTTGGCCAAAACTATCTTGGCGTCCTCTTCGAAAATACCAGGCAGAACCAGCGACTGGCCCTGACCCACAAAATATCGCAGCAGATCCACTCCATCCAGGCGGCGCTCCTTAATGCCGAGTCTCCGCTGTTCACCCTGGCCGACATCCTGACCGTCCGACAGGGCGAATTTCCCGATTTCGAGCAACATGCCGAGTACCTGCTGCAGGGCAACCCCCTGGTCAGCGCCCTGTTTCTCATCCCCGATGGAGTCGTCTCAAAAGCCTACCCTCTGACCGGCAACGAGGCCGCTATCGGCCACGATCTGCTCAAGGACCCAGCGCGTCGCACGGAAGTTCTCGAAGCCATAAATACCAATCAGATCGTGCTGGCCGGGCCCGTGAACATGCGTCAGGGCGGTGTGGGCCTTTTCGCCCGTAAGCCGGTGTTCTGGGAAGAAAACGGGGAGCATCGCTTCTGGGGGCTGGTCGCGGCCCTGATCCGCTGGGAAACCGTGCTCGAAACCTTTGATTTCAAAAAGCTGGATGAAGACGGATACGCCTACGTCCTGAGCAGAAGACTGCGCACGGACGACGAAGCCACGACCATCGCACGCTCATCCTTCGAAATCATCGAGGACCTGGCCCTGACCAGATCCCTGCCCATTCCCGGCGGGGAGTGGCTGCTCACCTTGTCGCCACGGGAAGCCCCGGTCGGACACCTGGTTCAGGTCGGTTACAGTCTTGTCGCCGTTTTTGGCCTTGTGATCGCCGGACTCTGTTTTCACGTCTTGCGCGGGCGCGAAAGGATTCTGGCCCAGTCCGAAGAGCTTGAGCGCGTAAACGCCGAGTTGGCAGACGACATCGCCCGGCGAGAAAAGGCCGAGGTCGAACTGCTTCAGGCCAAGGACACGGCCCTGGCCGCCACAAAGGCCAAATCGCAGTTTCTGGCGACCATGAGCCACGAGATCCGCACACCCATGAACGGGGTGCACGGGATGCTGCAACTGCTCGACGACACGGACCTGAATGCGGAGCAAAAGGAATATGTCGAGATAGGTTCATCGGCCCTGCAGAACCTTTTGACCCTGATCAATGATATTCTCGATTTTTCCAAGATCGAGGCCGGAAAGCTCGACATTTTCCCGACACCATTTGCACCGGAAGAACTCTGCCGCTCCATTCCGGCCATTTTCAAGGAGCAGAGCATTGCCAAGGGGATTGAACTTACCATCGAGATGGCCCCGGATGTCCCAAAGACCGTTGTGGGAGATCCGAGCCGTATCCGTCAGGTGCTGCTCAATGTTGTCGGCAATGCAGTCAAGTTCACCCATGAGGGCGGAATCACGATCAGGCTGTCTGCCCAGACAAAAGGCCTTCCCGCAAATTCGGCCCGGCTTGATTTCGAAGTCGCGGACACCGGGATCGGCATCGGCACTGAGCAACTGCCCGATCTTTTCCAGCCCTTCACGCAGGGCAAGGACGGGCTGATCCGCACCAGTCAGGGCACGGGCCTTGGACTGTCCATCGTCAAACGCCTGGTTGAACTCATGGGCGGAAAGGTCGACATCGCAAGTTCGCCGGGAGCAGGGACAACGGTGCGTTTTTACGTGCTGGTCAACCTGCCGCCAACGGTCAAGATGGAAACCAAGGACGAAGCTCCAAACGAAGGCAAGGCGGCGCGAAAGAATGGACGGAATCTGAACATTCTGCTGGCCGAGGATGACGTGACGAACATGGCCATGCTGACCCGCCTGCTGGAAAAGCTCGGTTGCGAGGTCACCCAGGCCGACAACGGGCTTGAAGCTGTGCGAATTTTGAAAAACGAAGACATGGACCTGGTCCTGATGGACATCCAGATGCCCGTCATGGACGGAGTCGAGGCGACCAAACGCATCCGGGAAGATCAGTCCCTCGGCGCCAAAGCCCGGATTCCCATCATCGCCGTGACCGCTTTTGCCATGAGCGGAGACAGGGAGCGATTTCTGGACGCCGGCATGGACGACTACATCCCAAAACCCGTGAACCTGAACAATCTGGTCGAAGCCATGGACAGGGTGGTGGA
>JAWLHW010000206.1:0-4017 GCA_041690155.1 Desulfomicrobium sp.
GACGGCCTGCCCGTGCGCCTGGTGGATACGGCGGGCCTGCGTGCCGCGCTCGATAGCGTGGAGCTCCTGGGCATAGAACGCAGCCGCGAACTTCTGGCCCGGGCCGACCTGGTGCTGCTGGTCATCGACTCCGAGCTTGGCCCGGGGGCCGAGGATCTGGATCTGGCGGCGGAGGCGGAAAATCTTCTGGTTGTGGCCAACAAGATGGATCTGGTGGCGGGAGACCCTGCATGGACCGGGGAAAGTCCCTGGAAAGACAGGGAGCTCTGCCGCCTTTCCGCCAAGCACGGCCAGGGAGTTTCCGGCCTGCTGGCCGCGATACGCCGCATGGTGGCGACCACTGGCGCTCCCGAAGCCGGAACGCTGGTACCCAACCTGCGCCAGCACACGGCCCTGGTCCGCGCCGCAGAAGAGCTGGAACACCTGCTGGACGAACTGGCCGCCGGACTCCCCTACGATATCCTGTCCGTACGCCTGGACACAGCCTGCGCCATCCTGGCTGAAATCACGGGCGAGATCACTTCCGAAGAAGTGCTCAGGGCCGTGTTCGACGGGTTTTGCATTGGGAAATGATTCGTCTGATTGTTAACAAGACACGACCGTTCTTGCTGTTCACGTGCAAGAAACAAAGAAAATCCAGGCCCGAAGCGTATTTTTATATACGCACGGGTCTGGATTTTCTGTAGTGGCGCAGCAGCTAGCCGTTTTCGGACAGCACGTTACGGCAGCGTAAAGTTAATCTCCACCCGTTCCAGGCTCACGGCTTCGAGCACCACGTCCAGGGTCTGGCCCATGGCGAAGGTTTTGCCTGTGCGCTGGCCCAGGAGGTCCTGGCGTTCCGGGTCGAAGACGTAGAAGTCATCCAGGGTCGCGAGCCGCACCAGCCCGTCCACGGGCATGTCCAGAAGCTCCACCCAGAAGCCGAAGTCCGCCACTCCTGAAACAACCCCGCGCATGGTTTCGCCGATCCTGTCTTCCAGGGCCAGGATGGCCGATCTTTTCTGAATCTCCCGCTCCGCTTCCATGGCCTTTCTTTCCAGGGAGTTCAGCCCTTCGCAGATGCCCTGCACGTCATCAACGCTCATTTTTTCCGGTTCACCCGCGATCAGTCTTTTGAGGCTGCGGTGCACCAGCAGGTCTGCGTAGCGGCGGATGGGCGAGGTGAAGTGGCAGTAGGCGACCGAGGCCAGGCCGTAATGGCCGTCGTTTTCCGGGGAATACTGGGCCTGCATCATGGTGCGCAGAATGAGGCGGTTGACCAGATATTCGATATCCGTGCCCTTGGCCGCGTGGGAAATCTGCTGCAAACCCATCTGATTCATTTCGTTGGGCAGGCGGTCCACCAGGCTGGTGTGCGAGAGCATGCGCAGCAGGGTTTCGAGCTTCTTTTCATCGGGCTGGGGATGGATGCGGTACGGAAATACGCGCTGCCGTGCGCCCATGTATTCGGCAACGCGTTCGTTGGCCGCGATCATGAATTCTTCGATCAGGCGGTGGCTGAAGAGCCGGGTTCCGGCGTGGACGCTGATGATATCCTCCACCACGCGGACCTGAGCCTCGGGGATGTCGAAGTCCAGGCAGCCGCGATCAATGCGCCGCTGCATGAAGATCTTGGCCAGTTCCTCGGCGTCGCGCAGCATGGGCAGAAGCGGGGCCGTGTCCTGGTCGGGCGTGCCATCCAGGGCGGCCTGCACCTGATTATAGGTCAGGCGGGCCTGGCTTACGATCACGGCATTATAGAGGCGCGGTGCGCCGGGTTCGCCGTCCAGGGAATAGGGCGTGTCCACGACCATTGCCAGCCGCGCCACGTGCGGGCGCAGGCTGCACAGCCCGTTGGACAGGGCCTCAGGGAACATGGGCTCCACAGAGAGCGGAAAATAATACGAATTGCCGCGGGTCAGCGCCTCGACGTCCAGGGGTGAGCCTTCGGGCACGTAGTGGGCCACGTCGGCGATGGCCACAACCAGCCGGTATCCGTTCTCCTGGCGTTCGACATAGACCGCGTCGTCGAAATCCTTGGCGGTCTCGCCGTCGATGGTCACCAGGGCGAGCTTGCGCAGATCGTTGCGGTTTGCCCAGTCCTCAGGCGCGGGCGCATCAGGCAGGGCTTCGGCCTGGCGCAGCGCGGGCACGGGGAAGATCTCGGGGATGGAATAGCCGGTCTTGACCAGCAGTTCCTGGGTGGCCAGATCCCGCTCTTCGCCCAGACGACGCAGAGCCGTGCAGCGCCAGAGCCCCTTTTCCTGCTCCTCGACCGGGGTCACGCTCAGGATGTCGCCCTTTTCAGGGCTTGGTATGCTGCTGGTGTCGACCACGGTGTAGAAAGGCATGCGTGAGTCCGTGGGATGGCAGAAATAGCTGTCCTGATGGATGCGTCGGCTGACCCGGACCAGGAGTTCGCGTGTGGCACGGTCCAGAACTTCGACAATGCGCCCTTCCGGGGAGTCTTTTTTGCGCGAGGAGTCGACCACGGCGACGACCTTGTCCCCGGGCCAGGCTCCGCCGAAATTGCTCGGATGGATGAAGAGATCCTTCTGGCGCTTGTCTTCAGGGATGAGGTACCCCACGCCGGAGCGGCGCACATCAAGGGTGCCGGTCATGCGCGGCAGGTTATCGAGGAGGCCGTAGCTCTTGCCCATCTGCACGATTTCGCCGCTCTCGACCATCTGGGCCAGCGTGGATTTGATGACCTTCTTGAGGGAGGCGTCGGCGTCGAACAGATCGTAGATGTTCTTGCTGCGCAAGGGCGCACCGGCCTGTTGCAGGGCGGCAAGGAGGTTTTTCTTGGAAAATTTGGTTTGTTTAGCTTGCTTTTTCGGGGGCATGTAAAGTCCATGGTAGTTTGTGAAATCGATCGCCGAGCCAGTCGTGAAACGAAAGGGGGCCGGCGGTTGAAAAGGATGTCGTCAGCTGCGGCGTCCACAGTCGCTCATCGGCAAAGGGTGCCAGTTTGACGGCGTCCTTGGGTGTGCAGACGATGTGGGTGCAGTTGTTGCGTTCGGCGGCTGCGACAATGGCCTGCCAGTCGGAGATGCCGAAGGGGTGATGATCGGGATAGATCAGGTGCCGGACCGGCTTTTCTCCGAGATCGGTCTTGCAGGTCTGACACACTTTGTCCGGATTGGCGATGGCTGTCACGAGCAGAAAGCGCTGACCGTCAAGGGTGTCCAGCGCTTCGCCGGTCAGGGCGTTGGCCACTCCCCGGGCCGTGACCCGGAAAAAGAAGATGGGCTTGCCCAGGATGGCCAGCTTGATATGGGCGATCGTCTCCAGGCAGCCATCGTCGTCGAACATGGTGTTGATCAAAAACGCATCGGCCCTGGTCAGGGCGGAAACGTCCTCGCGCCATGATCCGGCGGGGATGACCCGGTTCCACTCCTCGTCCAGGTCCCGCGGGCAGAGCAGACAGAGGTTCACGTCGCGTTGGACGCGCAGGTGCTGATACCCGTCGTCAAGGACAAACAGATCGGCCATTTTTCTGGCTGCGATCTTGCCGGCCCGGACCCGGTTGGGGTCGACCAGGATCTGGGCCTGGGGGTGGGTGCGCTTCAAGAGCAGCGGCTCGTCACCCGCTTCGTGCGGCGGACTCAAAAGCTGGACCGCATAGGGCAGGTGCGGCGGTTTGCCGCCATAGCCCCGGGTCAGCACCGTGGGGCGTAGCCCCTCGTCTCTGGCCCAGTCCAGCAGCCAGGAAACGACCGGGGTCTTGCCCGTGCCGCCCCAGGAGATGTTGCCGACGCTGATACAGGGGGCCGGCGGCCGCCAGGACACTCGCTTGCCCGCAGCGTAAAGCCTGACGCGCAGACGCATGATTCGGGCGTAGGCCTTGCTTAGGGGGCCCAGAATGTGGGGGAACTGGCTTTGCAGGCGAGAGATACGGTCAGGAGTCATGATTTGAGTGCCGAAAAAGGAAAAGGGCGGCTTGCAGCCGCCCCGGGATTAATTTCGGGAAGATCCGAAGAATCGCAGCAGAAAGAGAAACAGGTTGATGAAATCCAGGTACAGGGTCAGCGCGCC
>JAWLHW010000207.1:0-4014 GCA_041690155.1 Desulfomicrobium sp.
AGGCTTGCGGCCGTAATGGCAAAAAATGCAGGATCCTTATCCCTTGCGAGTGGCCAGCTCCCCGAGGCGGTAAGAATCGAGAGTCTGCATGAGTACATTGCTGGCTTCGATCCAGACGAATTGCGTCACGCACTCACCAGCCAGGGAACACTCCCCGCAGATGGGCTCCCCTTCGGCGCACTGGGTCAGGGCCACTTTCTCTTCCAGTGCGCGAACCACATCGCCGACGGTAATGTCCATGGCGGGCTTGGCCAGCTTATGGCCGCCAAAAGGACCCCGTTTACTTTCGATGAGCCCGCCACGCCGAAGACCCGTGATCAGCTTTTCGATATACTTCTGGGAAATTTTCTGACGCCTGGCGATATCAGTCGTGTTGACCCAACCCCTGTCCTGGTTCAAGGCGATATCGAGCAGCAGTCGAGTTCCATACCGGCTTCGCGTGGTCAAACGCATGCGGTCCTCCAAGTTTTCAGGGTCTAGCCGTTACCGCCGGGCTTGGCGGATCCGTTTTGCGCATTCTCGGCCCGAATCTCCAGCCGCACATGCTTCCTGGGCAAATCAACCCGAAATTCAGTGCCCTCGCCTGGCGTCGAATCGACATGAATATCTCCACCGTGCTGGTGAACGACATCATTGGCGATATAGAGCCCAAGCCCGGTTCCTTTGCTACCCTTGGAAGAGAAAAACAAGGAAAACATTTTTTCCTGGGTAGAACGATCCATCCCCGGTCCATTGTCGCGGATGATGAACGAAACAGTATCTTTGCCGCCTTCGATCAGGAAGGAGACAATATGACGATCCTTGGATTCATCTTCGATACAGGCGTCCACCGCGTTCTCAAGGATATTGACCAGGCCTGCGGAGATGACTTCCGGATCGATTTCAAAACGTCCAAGCTCGCCATGAAACTCTTTTTGAAAGCGAACATCGTGCTTGGTGGCTTTGGGCTCGACGAAATTAGCCACCCCGTCGCCGAAGCTCCGCACATCAAGCAGCTGGATATTGAGGTCGCGGTCCTTGGAGTAATAGAGCATTTCCAGAACGGAGTTGCGAATCCGGGAAATCATCATCTTGACCCGTTCGGCACCGTTGGCCACAAGCTCCAGATCCTGATTCTGTATGCCTTTCTCAAGCCGGTACAGCCCTCCATCGAGGGCGGTCAGCATGCCGCGCACACCGTGCGAAATGGAGCCTATGAAAAGCCCAAGCGAGGTCAGGCGGTCCTGCAACTCGCGGATCTGCGAAATATCCGTGGCAAGTTCCATGACTTCATGAATTTCGCCCTTCTCATCACGCAACGGAGCGGTCAGGGTCAGCACAATCTTCTGTTGACCGCTGCGTGTGGTGACAACCTCTTCGGTCTGATGCACCAATCCGTCGCGGAAGGTTTCCTCCACGGGACATTGCGGACACGGGTGTGTGCGGTGCTTGTAGATTTCATAGCAGCGCTCACCCAGGCAGGAGCCGAAATCGAGTTTGAACTGCCTGTTTGCGCGCACAATGCGCCGATCCCTGTTCTGCACCGAGATATAGCACGGCACTTCATCGAAGAGTTGACGGCAAAGCTGATGACTTGATTCGAGGATTTTACCCTTTTCCTTCAACAGCCCATTTTCCTGCTGCATGTCAAGAAAGGTCAGAGCCCGATCAAGCGTTATGCGCAAAGCCCTCTCCGAGACGGGCTTGTAGAGAAAATCCGAAGCTCCGTCAGCCAGAAAATCCAGACCCAGCTCGTATTCGCCTTCCGGGACCAGAACGATAATACGCACTTCCGGATAGCCGACACGGATCTGCCGCAGCAATTCCTGCCCAAGCTGGCAATCGCAGATTCCCAGAACCGCCAGTCGCGGCCGCACCACACCTACGGTGACAAGTGCGTCGTCATAATCGCAGTTGGAGGACTGATAGCCATATTCGTTCAGGATATGCGCCAAGACCCTGCCGTGCTCAGGGTCTTGGGTAATGATCACAATGGATTCGGAAAGGACGATGTCATGCATATGTTTTGCCACAAAAAACCCTTGCACGTTTCACCGAGGCGGCCGGGCAAGGGCTTTTCAAGTTTGAGTTGCGGCTAACCAATTGTTTCCTTGATGACTTTCAAGAGCTCTTCGCGATCAAAAGGCTTGGTGAAGGAAGCCACGGCTTTCTGAATTGCATACTTGTTCCCGGAGAGGCCGCTGATGACGATCACTGGAATATTACCGCATTCGTCGTCCTGGCTCAGCTCCCGATAAAAACGCGGCCCCCATTCCTTTGGCATCTCAAGATCCAAAGTGATCAGATCAGGCTTTTCCTCTTTCACAACGGCCAGCGCGTCGGCTCCGTCGGCAGCCTTGCAGGTTGCGTACCCTGCGTCCTGAAAAATGTCTTCCAGATACGTGACGATGTTGGGATCGTCATCAATGATCAGAATCTTCTTACCCATCATACACCCCCAATCATGATTACACGTTAGACAGTTTGAATTTTATCCGGACGATTGACCGAAGCCACGGGGCAGGTCGCACGCAGCAACACCTGCTCCAGGGTATGCCCGAACGCGGAGTCCTCGTCGCTGATGTCCTTGGAATGGTGAGCCATGACAATAAGATCGGCCTGCTTCTCGCGTGCGTACTTGACGATTTCGACATACGGGATGCCTTCCCAGATATCGGCCGTGATATTCTTGAAATCCCCGGCCTGGATAAGATACTTGCGACGTATCCGGTCCCGGGCTTCGATCATCTGGTCGTCGAGCTGCTTCTGGGAAATGAGGCTATGGCTGGTGCCAATGTCGATGGCATGAAAAACATGCAATTTGGCGCCCAGCTCCTTGGCTGTTTTAAGGGCGAACCTGAACGCATGCTCGGACGCCTTGGAAAAGTCCGCGCCAAAGACGATATTGGTGAATCCGCCCCAAAAGGAGGCCACTGGACGATTGACCACCAGCACCGGAGCCTTGGAGGCCTTGGCCACCCGCTGCAGCGTTGAGCCTGCGAAATGACGCTGATAGGCGTCGGCATCGGCCTCGCAGCCGGTGGTGCTCGCGCCCATGACGATCAGATCCACGTCTTCCTGACGCGCCTTGCGCAGCACCTCGCGATGCGGGATGCCGACAGAGGTCTCGATCTCGAAATCAACTCCGCTCTTCAACTGACGGTCATAGGTGTTCTTGAGCTCATCCTTGACCCACATTGTGTAATCTTCGTCCAACTCGACTTTTTCACCCGTGCGCACATCGACCACAACCTGACTGAAACCCCGGCTGGGCACTCCGAGCACATGGTGCACAAAAAGTTTGGCATTATAACGCGCTGCCAAATCGAACGCGACACGCGCTGCGGCATCACAACAGGGAGAGCCGGAGGTGGCGAACAGAATCTTTGTAAACATATGTCAACTCCCGTTCTGTTTGCGACATGCCGCCTTAAAAGCGGCATGCCGTTGTCTGGACAGACTTATTCCTGCGGCAAGAGATGTTCCGGAACTACCAGCATCTTGATCAGAAGCGGCTTCAGGAAGCTCCAGCGGATGCCGATTTCAAACTCCTCTTCCAGATCGCGGATGGCATCCCAGCAGTTGTGGCAGGGGGCAATGACGAACTTCGCGCCCGTGGCCAGAATCTGCTCACGCTTCATCTTCAGCGCGATGTTGCGCTGTTTTCGATAGCGTCCGATACCATTGAACCCGCCACCGCCGCCACAACAATAGTTGTGTTCCTTGTTGGGGGCCATCTCACGGAAGTCTTCCGCAATATGCTTCATGATGATCCGACCACAGTCACGCAGTCCTGCATTACGCACGTAGTTGCAGGAATCCTGCAGTGTAACCGGTTCTTTTATCTTCTTGGCCGGATCGATCTTGAGCTTGCCTGTCTCCAGCGCTTCGGCCACCCATTCGACGTAGTGCAGGCACTCGACGGGTGGCTGGCCGTCCGGTCGTCCGACCCAGTATGGACCTTCAATGACCGTTGCTCTGTAGGCGTGTCCGCATTCCGTGGCGACCATGCGTTTGGGACGCAGGCGCTCCATG
>JAWLHW010000208.1:0-4004 GCA_041690155.1 Desulfomicrobium sp.
CTGAAAGATGTCCGCCTGGCTGCCCGACAACCCGAAACGGATCAGCGGACCGAATTTCGGATCGCGCTGGACCCGGATGCAAACTTCCGCCGGTTTGCCCAGAATCATTTCCTGGACCAGACAACCCGAGATAAACGCTTCGCTGCGCAGGCACTGCACGCGCGAGGTCAATTGCACAAAACCCTGACGCACGGCTTCGGATGTCTGCAGATTGACCTCCACTCCGCCCACATCGCTTTTGTATTCGATATGCGGAGATGCGATCTTCAGCGCCACGGAGCAGGCCAGGCGCTTGGCGATCTTGACTGCGCTCTTGCTGGTCCGGGCAAGCTCTGTGCGGGGAAAGGCCAACTCGTAGGCCATAAGCAGGGGTTGCACCTCAAAGCCGAAAAGCTCTGTCTTGCGGATATCCAGGCAATCCTGCAAAAAACGCTCTGCCTTGGCCTTGTCCCGGCGGTAACAGACCTCAACCGGGTAGGATTTGGTCTTCCATCCGGCATAGCGAAGCATGGCCTCGAAGCTGGCCAGCGCCGCCTTGGGGTTGGAATAGCACGGCAGGCCATGACGCTGCAGAAAACGCTTCTCCTCCATCACCCCTTCCTGACCGATCAGACAGACCGCCACGGCCTTGCCTTCCGCTCTGGGCAAGGCGACCAGCTCTCGCACAATGGCCGGCAGGTCCACGCCAAGCCCCGGTGCAATGACCAGCAGGGCCATCTGGATCTGACGGTCCCGCAGAACCGTACCCAAAGCCTGGGCGTACTGCACAGGGGTAGCTTCCATGCCGATATCCACAAGGTTGGATGTCTGCGCATGGCGGGGAAGAATATCGGCCAGACCGGCGGCGGTATCACGGCCAAGGCGCGGAAGGATGAGGCTGGTTCCGGCCATTCCGTCGGCGGTCAGAATTCCTGCGCCGCCGGAATTGGTGACAATGGCCAGGTTTGGCCCCTTGGGCAGTGGCTGGGTACCGAACATGCGTGCCAGGTCAAAAAGGGTGGAGAGATTGTCCACCTGGATAATGCCCGCCTGTTTCAGGGCCGTCTGGTAGGCCCGTTCCGACCCGGTAAGCGCCCCCACATGGGAAGAAATTGCCTTCTGCCCATGTTCGGTCATGCCGGCCTGCAGCATGATGACCGGCTTTTCACGGGTGATGGTCTGGCTGATGCGCGCAAATCTTCGGCCATTGTTCATGCCTTCCAGATACCCGATGATGACGCTGGTCTCGGAATCTTCGGCCAGAAACTGGAGCATGGACGCTTCGTCGATAACTGCACGGTTGCCAAGACTTGCAAATTTGGAGAAGCCTATCTCCTCGCTGGCGGCCCAGTCCAGAATGGCGTTGCACATGGAACCGGATGGCGAAAAAAAGGCGATATTGCCCTGGCTGGGCAGCCGGGCGATGAGCGATGCGTTCAGATGGTCGGCCCAGGAGGCCACGCCCAGACAGTTGGGACCAAGCAGGGTCAGGTTCCGGCGCTCGGCCAGCTGGATGATGGATTCTTCGAGGTAATAGCCCTGCCCGCCGATCTCCCGGAATCCGGCGGAGGTGATGATGACCGCCTTGATGCCCATGTCCGCAATCTGGTCCAGGGCTTCAAGTACAAGTTCCGGAGCAAGGCAGACCACGGCAAGGTCGACCCCTTTCAGATCGTCAAAGGCACGCGGGTCTTTCTTAGAGGTCCAATTGACGGAAACAATCCTCCCCTGATACCCCCAGCCTTCAAGATTTGAAAGCACGACACGGGCTGAGGCTCCTGCGCTGTCGAATGATCCGACAACGGCGATAGCTTGGGGAGAAAAAAGGGCGTGAAGATAATCGTCTCTCATGGAGAACCTTAATGTCACTGGAAGTTCCATCGGATGCACTGCAGGCGCTGCAGACTGAAATCCATTATGAATTCAAGCAAGTCAAGCTTTTAATCCAAGCCCTCACACACAGCTCTCACGCCAATGAACATGGCTGTGCGCATAACGAAAGGCTCGAATTTCTTGGTGATGCGGTTCTGGAGCTGGCCGTATCCCAGGAATTATTTCGCAAATTTCCGGAAGTACAGGAAGGCCACCTGACCAAAATGCGCTCGACACTGGTCAGCGAGGGCGCGCTGGCGCAGGCGGCCAGAAGGATTCGCCTTGGCGCGTGCCTGCTCCTGGGCCGCGGAGAGGATGTGCAGGGTGGAAGAGAAAAAAATTCCGTGCTGAGCGATGCTCTGGAAGCGGTGCTGGGCGCCGTCTACCTTGACGGCGGTTTGGAGCACGCCATCACATGTGTCAATTTTTTGTTTGAGGGGCAGTGGCCAGCGCCTCCTGAGACTTTTCGCCCTCGTGACTTCAAAAGCCTGTTGCAGGAAGCGACCCAGCGCATCTGGAAGGCCCGCCCTTCATACGCGTTGCGCGACAGTCACGGCCCGGAACACGCCAAGCAGTACACCGTCGTGGTCACCATGCCGGACAAGACCGAAGTGCAGTGGGAGGAGCGCAGCATGCGCAAGGCCGAGCAGGGCGCGGCCGAGCAGGCTCTGCTGCTGCTGCGGAAACGCTTTCCGGACCTTTGCGGGCCTGACGTGTAAACCCGCCTTCACCAGCAAGAGGCATTGCAAGAAAACAAGCCGGGGCCAAACGCCCCGGCTTTGTCTTTGATCATTGCCTTTGCCGATAAATCCCTGACTAACCCTGCATGAGCTGCATGGCCATCTGCGGCAGCTGATTGGCCTGAGCCAACATGGCCACTGCGGACTGGGTCAGGATCTGATTGCGCACGAATTCCGTCATTTCCTGGGCCACGTCCACGTCGGAGATGCGGGACTCCGCAGCCTGCAGGTTTTCGGCCTGAATCTGCAGGTTGGTGATGGTGTTCTCAAGACGATTCTGCAAGGAACCCAGGCTGGCCCGAATATTATCCTTGGAGACGATAGCCTTGTTGATGGCGTCGAGGGCCTGCTGAGCTCCCTGCTGCGTGGAGATACTGAATCCCGCGCTGGAGATGCTGCGATCGGACTGGTTGCCAACGCCCAGCGCCGAGGCCGTGGAGTTGCCGATGGCGATGTAGTAGTAATCTTCAGCCGAGTCATTGCCCGTGCCAAAATGGATCTTCATGGCGCCTTGGGACTGCAACCCGGCGCCTTGATGATCTGCGCTCCAATTGGCGGCATTTGTCTGCGCAGAAGAAAGATTGCCGTTGAGCAGGTAAATTCCGTTAAAATCCGTTGCGTTGGCGATTCGGGTAATTTCCGAGGCCATGGCCTGGTACTCCGAATCGATGATCAGGCGCTGATCCGAACCATAGGTGCCGGTGGCGGCCTGAGTGGCCAATTCCTTCATGCGGATCAGCTTTTCGTCGATGACGCCCAAAGCCCCATCCGCAGTCTGGATCATGGAGATGGCATCGTTGGCGTTGCGGACGCCCTGGCTCAGGGACGCGATATCGGCGCGCATCAACTCCCGAATGGCCAGGCCTGCCGCATCATCGGCGGCGGTGCCCACGCGCAATCCGGAGGAAAGACGCCGGGTTGAGGTTGCCAAGTTACTATACGAATTGGACAGGTTCCTGGCGGAGTTCATCGCCATCAAATTGTGATTTATGACCAAAGACATGTGAGATCCTCCTTACGCTGGTATGCACGCGACATTGCACACAGAATGCCATTTAAATTTTACCCTTTAATTTCAATTATTTAATTTTTAAATCCGCGCGACGCCCGGCCAAACAGGTCAAAATTGCCTCTCGCGACTAAAGTTATCTCCCCTCTGGACGATTACTATGATGAACCCATCCATCACGAGGAGGCCCGAGCCATGAAAATAACCTCTCTCGCCTACGAGCCCCAGGACATGCTGGCGCCCGTTGAGCAGACCACTCAACTCAAATCCGATCTTGAGTACGCGGACCGTGCCAAATCGGACGGGCTTCAGGGCCGACAACAAGGCGAGTCGCCTGACCAGTCGGAAGAAATTTCCTTGCAGAAATTGCAGAACCTGACCGATGCGGTTGATTCCTACATGTC
>JAWLHW010000209.1:0-3972 GCA_041690155.1 Desulfomicrobium sp.
AAAACGGCATCGAATCCGCCTACGAGATCGGGTCGCACATCTTCACCATCGAACTCCCGTCAACGTCGCCCCTGGTTGGGCGCAGCCTGAGCGAAAGCCGCCTGGGCTCGGCCCTCTATCTGACTGTGGTCGGCCTGCAACGGGCCGGTGAGCTGATTCTCTCCCCTCGGGCACAGGAAACACTGCGCTCAGGAGACATCATCATTGTCCACGGTCAATCGGACCAGGTCAGCCATTTTCACGGCAGCAGGCATCTGCAGGTCGAGCAGCCCGGACCCGAAACGGCCGAGATCACCGGTCGCCTGGGCACTGCCACGGTGCGCATCGGCAAGGGGTCGCCGCTCATCGGGCGCAGCCTGGCCGAAAGCGGGCTAAGGCGCGATCATCACGTGCATGTGCTGGCACTTAACTCCCCCTCAGGCGAATGCCTGCGTGAAGTCCGCCGCCACCGTTTCGAGGAGGGGGACGGACTTGTGCTGCAGGGTGAACAAAAGGCCCTTGAAGCCCTGACGGGCTCCAGCCTTGTCGAACTCGTGGAACCGATGACGGAGGGACCCGCCGATGCGTCGGTCTGCGAACTGCTCAGCCTCTGTTCCGTGCGGGTGCCGGAAGGATCGGTGCTGGCCGGGCGCAACCTGGTGGAAAGCCGCCTGGGCAACGCCTTCGGCCTGACGGTGGTGGGTCTGGTGCGGGAAGGGAGCGTGACTTGCCTGCCCGCCCCGGAAGAAACGGTCCAGCCCGGGGACTTGCTCGTGGTTCAGGGCCTGGCGCGGGACATCGATGTCTTTGAAGGCCTGCAGGATCTGGAAATTTCCGACCAATCCTCGCAACTGGCGGCCGAACTGGAGTCCCAGCAGATCGGCATGGCCGAGGTGCTGCTCTCGCCGCGTACGACCCTGGCCGGCAAGACCTTGAACGACTTGCTCTTCCGCGACCATTACGGGCTGAGCGTTCTGGCCGTGCTGCGCAAGGGACGGGCGTGCCGCACGGGCCTGCAGGACATGCCCCTGCAATTCGGCGATGCGCTGCTGGTGTACGGCCCGCGCCAGAGCCTGGAGGCCGTGGCTCGCGACGAAGACTTCCTTGTGCTGGACCAGGAAGCGGCCCAGGCGCCACGACTGCACAAGGCTCCCCTGGCCGCCCTGATCATGGCGGCCGTGCTCCTGAGCGCGATCCTTGGCTTTGTGCCCATTGCCATCGCGGCCCTGACCGGGGTGGCGGCCATGGTCGTCACTGGCTGTCTGACCATGGAGGAGGCCTACCATTCCATTGAATGGAAAGTGATTTTCCTCATTGCCGGCATGCTCCCCCTCGGCATGGCCATCGAGAATACCGGGGCAGCGCAAATGGGGGCGACGGCGCTCATCGGCATGGTCGGGGACCTGGGTCCGCGCTGGGTCGTGGCGACGCTTTTTGCGGTGACGGTGCTCGGCACGCAGGTCATCCCCACAGCGGCCCTGGTGGTGCTCATGGCGCCGGTGGCCCTCGGCGCAGCCTCGTCGCTGGGCATTTCACCGCAGCTCCTGATGATGACCGTGGCCATGGCCGCATCGGCAAGCTTCGCCAGCCCCCTGTCGCACCCGGCCCACCTGCTGGTGATGGGGCCCGGCGGATACAGGTTCATGGACTACGTAAAGGTCGGCGCACCCTTGACTCTTGTGGTCATGGCCGTGTCGGTCTGGCTGCTGCCCATCCTTTGGCCGGCTTAAGGCCTAACAGGCCGCCCAAACAGCCGTCCTCAAGGCCTCACGCCGTCCGAAAATGCTTTCGATTCAGGATGAAAACCAGCCAGGCGGTCACAAGCTGAATAGCAACCGCCAAAACCGAAATCGTCCAGTATCCAAAAGAGAATTTTGTGATCAGGCCTGCGTCCACCAAGCCCCGGTTGAGCCAGAAATGAATCATCACCGCAAGGGCCACGCCTGGGCAGACAAGGGCGTAGGAGCCCACCGAAGTCTCGCGTCCGGTGATGAATTTGGCGACATAACCCAACCGGCACAGCACGAGCCCGGCCAGGAGAGCGAACAGCAACTGGGCCGAAAGGTACTGCGACAGCATCATCAGTCGTTCGGCGCCGCCGCTGGTCAGCCCGAAATGTTCGTTCAGGCCGTGGTTCTGGCGTAGCGACAGGATGCCGATGATGGTCAACAGCGGAATGAAGATCGAAAAGGTCGGTGCGGTCTCGATGTTGGCTCCGTTCTCCGCCAATGAGCGGATGCCGAGGACCAGGGCTATGGCCGCGATCAGAACGGAGGCGATCAGGAAAAACGTCGAAAGGACCAGACCTGTTCCGGCCACCAGCGGTGTTGCGGACAACCCGGCCGGAGCCGCCAGTCCGACGCCGATCATGGCCAGGGCAAAGGCCGGCAGGGCCTGGGCGAACGAATTGTTGCTGGCGCAGTTGAAGCCGCCGGATGTCATTATCCGGCCCAGGAATTTTCCGAGCATGCGGAAGGCCAGAACGCCGATGGCCAGAAAGGCGAGTACGGCCATGGGAAAAAGGTATTCCACCACGCTCCACAAACCCGGCACGAAGACCATGCCCAGGATGAAACAGACATTGACGGTCATGGCCAAGGCCAATGGCATCGCCAGCAGTTGGGTTTCGCCATTGGAGGCGCACAACTGGGCATAGGCGGGCGTCTGCTTCCAGTGCCGGAAACGGACCAGATTCCAGAACAGGTACTTGATGTTGAGAAACGCGTAAAAGGCAATCCCCGTCAAAGCCAGGACGATCACGACGCGGGTGCCTGCCCCCCCTGCGACGAATGCGGCGACAATGTCCTCGAACACGGGAACGGAACGTCCAGGATGCTCCGTCCAGTGCATGAGCCACATGAAGAACGTAACGGTCAGTCCTCCGCAACCAAGGGAGGTCAGAAAATAGAGTGGTGCGTAATTGTCGGACGGTCTGTTCGATACTGCGCTCATGTCATACCCCCATCCTGTACATTGGATGATTTCTGCTTGCGTAAAGCGGCTAACACCTCACGCCGGGCTCAAGCGGGCTCAAGAAGAAAAATGGATGCGCGCCCAATGATCGGAAAAAGGGCGCTCACGCCCTACTGCATCACCACCCAACCCTCGGGACCTTTCACGAAGCGTACCGTCGTCATTTCCTTGGAGCGCCCGGCAATGGGGACGGTCATGTCGACTTCGACGTCACAGACAAAGCCGGGGGCTTCCTTGGCCTCCGCGCAGCCGATCTTTTTGACCGCATGCAACTGCGTTTTCCCCAGCGAGTCCGTAAACGCCTTGCCGGCTTCGCCGAACATTTTTCCGGCGTCGTCGAGGCTTTGAGCAGTCTTGGCCAAGTCCTTCTCAAAGGCGGCCCTGATGTCGGCCTCTGACGGCTCGCCGGAACAGCCCACTACACACAAAGACACTGCAAACAGGATTCCCGTCAGCATGATTTTCATTTCTTCCCTCCCTCAATTTCAAATAGTGTCATCCCTTGAGCAGCATGAAATCGAATATGGCTTTAAACGGGACGGTTGTCCAATTTGCGGCATCCTGCAAAGACGCCCCCCATGGGTGATCATCCTCGATTCGCGTTCTATCCAGGCGCGCACGCCACTCGCCGCCGTGACATTATCCCCAAGAATCGTTGACTTCCAGGCCGCCCTATGCTCAAGGTTCCGCTCCCGGGCGCGCCTGCTTGGGCGAATCGCGCACGGTTGCCGAAACCTGAACATGCGCAAGATTCGACGGTATTTCAAGGGTGCGCCATGAAGACAGAGTTCCCGACGACTCAAGGCTCCGGCCACGCAAGGCCTGAGCCTTTTTCGTTGTGCCCCGCATTGACATCACGGGGACTGGTTACTAAGTTTGCAACTTTCCCTGTCCACCGGACCTGTCCAAAGGGCCTGGCGGCAGGATGGCACAACGACCCGGTTTTTCTACGGAGTTCCATGCATCCCTCGACCCTGATCTCGCGCATCGAATCCATGGCCCCGCTTCATCTGGCGGCGT
>JAWLHW010000210.1:0-3971 GCA_041690155.1 Desulfomicrobium sp.
GTCCCGCCTCCGAAATAAACCGACTCCACCGGGACCCGGCCCTGAATTACCGCCCAACCCTCCATCTCCTGCAGGACATGCTGCACATAAAGCGCCGCTGCTTCCTCGGAAAACGGGCCGGAATGAAAGGCGCAGTAGCCGCATTTGCGCACGCAGAAAGGCACGTGAACATAAAGCAGCATGGGCTAGGCGTGCCTGCCCAGCTCCGAGGAGTAGCGCTCGAATTCGCTGTAAAGGCAACCGCAGTATTGCTGCCGGTACATCCCCCATTCCTTTGAGAGGGCTATACCCTCTGACCAGCCTGAACGAAAATCCTGATAATGAAACTCCACTCCCGACCCCTCGGCCAGATCGTGCCCCAAGGTCCTGATCTGGTCGTGCTTTTGGAACTTGCTGTACAGGAGCGTGGAGGTGAAGGCATCGAAGCCACCGCGCCGGGCGATGGACAGGGCCCGCTCCAGCCGCAGGGAATAGCAGGGCAGACAGCGGTTCGGTTCGCGGTAGGTCACGGCCCTGAAATAGGCCTTGGGGTCGTACTCATCATCCTTGTATATGACCGGGATACCCAGACGCTCGGCCATCTGGGCCACGCCTTCCCGGCGGCGCAGGTATTCCTGCAGGGGATGAATATTGGGATTGTAATATAAACCCGTCACACCCATCCCGGCCTCAAGCAAGGCCCGGACGGGTGTGATGGCGCACGGCCCACAGCAGATGTGAACCAAAATCTTCATGGAAGAACCTAGCAAAATGCGCAGTTGGGCGTTTCCGTGGGCATGACGAAGATCTTGCGACCGAATGTCTGCTCAAACTCCATGAGCTTTTCCCGCTTGCGGTTGACAAGGTACTGCATGAGATCCGCGTCCGTCTTGTAGGTGAACGGCTCGGCGCTCTTTTCCTTGCGCAGCTCACGATAAATGTCTTTGAGCGCCTGCATGGAGCGCCATTCCAGATTGCGGCGGGTACCTGCCCCGGAACAATGCGGACAGGGCTCCAGGCTTCCGGACAGGGCCGAGGTGCCCAGGCGCTGGCGGACAATCTCAAGCAGGCCAAATTTGGAGATGCGGCCGATATCCGTGCGTGCACGGTCGACCTTGAGGGCCTGGCGCAGGACTTTCTCCACCTCGCGGATGTGCTTGCCGTCTTTCATCTCGATGAAGTCGACCACGATCTGGCCGCCGATGTCGCGCAGCATGAGCTGGTTGGGAATTTCCTGCGCGGCCTCGATATTGGTGCGCAGGGCCATCTCTTTAAAATTCTTCTCTCCCCCGATCTTGCCGGAGTTGATATCGATGGCGGTCAGGGCCTCGGTGTGGTCGATGACAAGCTGGCCGCCGCTGGGCAGGCTCGCGTTGCGGCTGAAAATCTTCTGCAGCTGCGCCTCGATGCGAAAACGTTCATAGAGGGTCCGTTCGGTTTCGGAGTGCACTTTGATGAATGTCTTGCGGCGGGGAAAAATAAGGGCGGCGAAATCAGTGATCTGCTTTGCGGTCTCGTCGTCATCGACCCAACATTCGGCGATGTCGGGGGTGAGGTAGTCGCGGATGGCCCGAAAGGCCAGATCCTTTTCCTCATAGATAACGGCCGGAGATTCAGAGGATATTCCCTTCTTGCGAATCTCTTTCCACAGGCGTTTGAGAAACTGCAGATCGCGGGACAGGCTGCTCTTGCTCTGGGATTCACTGACCGTGCGCACGATGACGCCCAGGCCTTCGTCGAGTTTTAACTCCTCGACAACCTCTTTGAGACGGTCGCGTTCCTTTTCATCTTCGATCTTGCGGGAAATGCCGAGCTGTTCGCGGCCGGGAGTGAGCACGAAATAGCGGCCCGGGATGGACAGATAGGTGGTCAGAAAGGCTCCCTTGGAACCGGTCGGCTCTTTGACAACCTGCACCAGCACTTCCTGGCCGGGCTTCAGCACCTTTTGCAGCGGCGGATATTTGCCCCGGCTGGGCACGTCGCCCTGGTAATATTCGGGATGGACCTCGTCGACCTGCAGGAAGCCGTTTTTCTCTGCCCCGTAATTAATGAAGGCGGCCTGCAGGGCCTGGTCCACGTTGTGGATCTTGCCCTTGTAGATATTGCCCTTGGTCTTGCTCTGGTGGAGCATCTCCACATAGTATTCCACAACAATGCCATCTTCCATGATGGCCACTTCCACCTGTTCGCCAGGCAGCACGCTGATGAACATCTTGCGCTTCTGCTTCTCGCCCATACGTACCCTCAAATGAAAAAAGTTTCCGGCAAAGCCGGGAAAAAATGAAAAAATTTGCGTATCAAAAAAACGGAAAAAATTTGTAGACACGTTGCGCGCGGCGAAAGAAACTACACAATAACCGGTCTCTGCCGGACGCACAGCACGCTGAGTATCAAGGAGCTTCTCTACTCGCCCAATGGCGCTATAGCAAGAAAAACCATCTTCAGGACCAGGCGGATTGCTTGACATCCCATTATGCCATGGCTACTCCCGCCTACGCACTTTACAGGAGGCCACATGCTCGAACCGGGACAGCTGGTAATGCTGCTCAACGCAAACGACAAGCGATATTTTGTTACTGCCCAGGAAGGGCAGGTCATGCATACAAATGAAGGACTTCTGCACCTTGACGAAGTCCGCGCCGCAGGCTGGGGACAGCAGGTCATGACGCACAAGGGTTATCCCTTCACCGTCATGCGCCCCACACTTTACGATCTGGTCAAGTCGGTAAAACGCCGCACCCAGATCATTTACCCCAAGGAAATCGGCTACATCGTCATGAAACTGGGCATCGGGCCCGGTTGCCGCATCGTCGAGGCCGGCTGCGGCTCCGGTGGCCTGACCACGGCCCTGGCCTGGCTGGTCGGCGACACCGGTAAGGTCTACACCTACGAACGCCGTGAAGAGTTCTACACCCTCTGCCGTCAGAACCTGGAGCGCATCGGCCTCTCGCACCGCGTGGAGCAGTTCCATCACGACATCGCCGAGGGCTTCAACCCCCACGCCGCCGACGCCCTCTTTCTGGATGTGCGCGAACCCTGCGACTATATCCACCATATCCCGAACGCGGTAGTGCCGGGCGCGCCCGTAGGATTTCTCCTGCCGACCACCAACCAGGTCCAGGACCTGCTCAAGGTGCTGCAGGCTGGCCCCTTCCGCCAGATCGAGGTGGTGGAGATCTTCCTGCGCCACTACAAGCCGGTGCCAGAACGCCTGCGCCCCGAAGACCGCATGGTTGCTCATACGGGATTTCTGGTTTTTGCGCGCACTTTTGCTGAGGCCTTGGCGCCGGAAAATGTTGAAATGAAAGCCCCTCTGGATGAAGAAGGCGAACAGGAGCTCCTGGACGAATAAGTAGGCTCCGCCCTGATTTCGTTCTATTTCAAGGATTTGCAAGTACACACTTGCAAATCCTTTTTTTATTCCTGTATAGAACTATTTTTTCCACCTTTTAACCCCGACCCCATGGCCGGACCCTGCCACCGCAAGGAGGAGTGCTGATGACCCGCAAGGATCGCACTGAAGGCATTTTCAGCCGCCGCGAAGTTCTGGATGCCACGGAGCGCCAGAAATATTACCAGATCCAGCTCAAGGAGCTGCTCTCGTACGCGTACAGATATTCCGAGGACGTGAAGAAGCGCTTTGACCGCGCACAGTTTTCCGTGGAAAAATTCCGCGACCTCATCGACCTCAAACATGTCCCGATCCTCAAGAAAAAGGAACTCATCTTCCTGCAGTCCATGGGCCCGCGCCTGGGCGGCCTCTTGACCAAGGACCTGGGCGAGCTGCGCCGCGTCTTCCTGTCCCCCGGTCCCATCTTCGACCCCGAAGACAGAGGGGACGACTACTGGGGCTGGACCGAAAGCTTCTATGCTGCGGGTTTCCGCTCCGGCGACCTGGTCCAGAACACCTTCAACTACCACATGACCCCGGCCGGACTCATGTTCGAAGAGCCCCTGCGCCAGCTCAGCTGCGCCGTGGTGCCCACTGGCCC
>JAWLHW010000211.1:0-1861 GCA_041690155.1 Desulfomicrobium sp.
AGCACCATGTCCTCAAAATACGTCACATTGGCGAAATACAGTGAGCCGTCAAAACGCATGACCGTGACCATGGTCGAGGTGGCCAGGGTCTGGTGCACGCTCACGTCCCGCAGGGTCCCGTCGGTATAGCGGCCGAGCACTGCCACGCGCGGGGCCATGCTGCGGTAGAGGTAGAGGCCGATGGACAGGGCTGCGCCAGCCATGATGCCCCTGTCCAGATGCGGCGCGGCGAGCAGCGTCACGGCAAAGGTCACCAGCGCGACAACACCGTCTCCCCGGTTGGCCTTCCAGGTGTGCAGGAAGGCATGGGGCGTGATCAGGCTGACTACCGCCATGACAATGATCACGGCCAGCACGGCCTTGGGCAGATGATAGAGCAGGGGCGTAAAGAACAGGAGCGTCGCGGCCACAAAGACGCCATTAAAGACCATGGCCAGCCCTGTCTTTGCACCGGCCTGCATGTTGATGGCCGAACCTGTGAAGGATCCGCAGGCCGGGTAGGCCTGAAAAAAGGACCCTCCGATATTGGCCAGGCCCTGGCCGATGAGCTCCTGATTGGGGTTGACGTGCTGCCGGGATTTGCTGGCCATGGCCTTGGCCATGGAGATGGACTCCATGAAGGCGACCAGGGCGATGATCAGGGCCGAGGGCAGTAATTGCCGCACGGCATCGAAACTGAGCGTCGGAAGTGTCAGGGCCGGCAGCCCCGCCGGGACCGGCCCGACGACATCTCCGCCGCCAATCAGCTTCATGACGCCATGATCGACGCTTTTAATATGCCAGGCGCGGTCATCGGTCTTCATGCCCTCTGGAACGGAACCCCACTGGTAAAGAAGGCCCGACTCCTCGCCTTCGGGGCGCACGAAACGCAGTTGCCGCAAGCCGCGCAGGAGCTCGTTGTGCCGCCGTTCAACGGAGCGCATGTCGAGCTGCGCCAACTCGGTCTGATGCCGCAACCCGGCAGACATCCATACGGAGCCGTCCTTTTCGGCCTGCCGCTGCCGTGCGGAAAGCTCGGCCACTGCCGTGCCCAGCTGTTCCATGCGCTGCAGATTCTCTTCGTACTGAACCACCAGTTCCCGGGCCTGAGGGGTTGCGATGTCTTCCAGCGCGGCGGTCCCGCGCTGATCGTAACCAATGGCGGCGCTGATCATGATCGTAATGACCACCGCGACAAGAACGCTGGCTTTGGACAAGGCCGGAACTCTCTTGATGGCAAGGATAAGGACCAGCCCGAAGATGCTCATCCCCAGAGTCGGCAAATGAGTCTGCGGGAGCAGCCGGAGCATCTCCCAGACATCCCCCAGGAAAAAGTCGCTGCGGCCTTTGGGAATGCCCAGCAAGAGGTCCAGCTGCGACAGCCCGATGATGATCGCGGCCGCATTCATGAACCCGAGGATGACCGGATGGGACACGAAATTGACGATGGTTCCAAGCTTGACCACCCCCAAAAGGAACTGCACGAGGCCAACCATGAGGGTCAAAAGGAGTGCGAAGCCGATGTATTCGGGCGTGTTCGAGACCGCCAGCGGAGATACGGCGGCGGCAGTCATGAGCGAAACGATGGCAACCGGTCCCGTGGCCAATTGCCGGGATGATCCCCACAAGGCCCCGACGATGGCCGGCACGAAAGCCGTGTACAGGCCGAAATACAGGGGCAGGCCCGACAGCTGCGCGTAGGCCATGGCCTTGGGGACCAGAACAAGGGCGCCTGTGATCCCGGCCATCAGATCGGCACGCACGACCAGCGCGCTCAGCGGAAACCAAGCAAGAAAGGGAAAAAATCGCAGAAGCCTGACCAACATGAGACCGTTCCTTGTCAGATAATTCGAAGCAGAAAACCCGGGCACGCACCTGACGC
>JAWLHW010000211.1:1961-3962 GCA_041690155.1 Desulfomicrobium sp.
CCCGGCCACGGCCTCGAAGTGAATATGCGGCCATTTTTCCCGGCCGCGGGAACAGACATCTTCGACCATTTTCCTGGCCTCGGGCAGCTCGCTCTCACGCCGTGCGACAGCCACAAAGGTCAGTCGTTCCAGGGTCACGCAGCACATCCCGAGGCTTAAGGCCTCCTCGACGGCCAGGCGGCTGTTCGGTGAATCATCCACGGCCACCAGCACATGAGTCCCGGTCATCGTAAAATCCTTGGGGAGCATGAGCACCATGGGAAAACCGAGTCCGATGACCTTCGCGGTCATGCTGCCCACCAGCAGATACAACCGTCCGGCCCGGCCATGGCGGCCCATGATGATGACATCCGCTTCGCGCATCCTGGCCTGTTCGACGATGGCGTGCTCAGGCACCGAGGACCCGACCACCACGGTTTCGCACTCCACCCCGCTGTCCCTGGCCATCTTGCGAATGTCTTCCAGATACGGAGCGATCTCCTGCTGTTTGCGGGTGACCTTGGCGTTGGCGGATTTGAGGGATTCCACATCGATTTTGACCACGTGCAGGACTATCAGGCGGGCGGCACAGGCCTGGCTGAAAAAGAGGGCCTCCTGCAGCGCCCCGTCACTGAAAATGGAACCGTCCGTGGCCAGAAGCAGAGTCTTGGCTTCACCCAGGAGGCTGGTGGAGAAGCGGTTCATGCGCGCTCCGAGGTTGTGGTTGAAAACGTTACCATTGCTATCCTTTTCGCAATTTCAATACAAGCATCGCGCCAAAATTCACCAGGGAACAGCCCCGGGATTTGCGCCCGGAAAGAAACGGAATGCATTCGAGTCGATCCGAAAACACCTGATGTTTGACGGACAAAATGACGGGCAGTAAAGATACGTTCGCGCCCGCGCCACAACCCGCAGCAAGGATGTTTTCATGAACCCTCGCGTCATCGGCATTGTTCGCTCTCATCTTACCAGTCGCGAAGAGTGCCCTAAATACGGCGATGCCTCCATGCCCCCGGTCTGGATTGAACTGGCTGCGGATTTTGAACCTGCGGCCACGGACCTGCAAGTCGGAGACGCCATTCTGGTCCTGACCTGGATGCACAAGGGCGACCAGAGCGTGCTGCGCTGCCACCCTCAGGGAAACCGCGAATTGCCCATGCGCGGCATCTTCTCGACCCGCTCTCCCGACCGCCCCACGCCCATCGGCCTGCATGCGGTGCGCATCCTCGACCGCGAGGGACTGCGCCTCAAAGTGCATCCCCTTGAGGTCATCGATGGCACCCCCGTCATCGACATCAAGCCAGACAATACCCCCGTCAAGGCCCAAAACGAATTCTCGTCCCTGGTAAATCCCGAAACGGGCCAGGCCATCCTTACGGCCGGCCGCGACGGCTGGCTGCGCGGACTCTTCGCCGGATTCAACGGCAACGTGAGCATGCGTCAGGGAGAACGCGTCGTGATCACGGCCACGGGCAGCGCCAAAGGCCATCTCTCCCCCAGGGATCTGGCCGTGGTCGACCTGGCTACTGGCGCGCCCCTGTCATCGGCGCGGGCCTCCTCTGAGCTTGCGGTGCATCTTGAAATTTATCGCAATCAGCCCCGGGCAAAGGCCATCGTGCACACCCACCCGCCAAATCTTCTGGCTCTGTCCCTGCGCAACGAAGGCCCCCTTCTTGACCTTCCGCTCTTCGAGGGCCGGGTCTTTGCCGACAAGCTGACCCGAGTGCCCGCCCAACAGCCCGGCACTTCGGAGCTGGGCCAGGCTGTAGGTCTGGCCAGCCGGGAGTTCGAAGCCGTGTTCATGGACAACCACGGCCTCGTCTGCCGGGGGGACTCAATAATCCAGGCGCTGGGCCTCTCCGAAGAACTGGAGAGCCTGGCCGGAATCGCGATGCAGCGCTGAGCCCAAAGCCCGAATCGGGGGGGCGAGTCAAAATCCGCCCCCTCTTTTTCATTTCTGCCGACATTTCAAAATAATCCCTTGCCAAGTCCAATATTAAAATATATATACCCCGAGCA
>JAWLHW010000212.1:0-3954 GCA_041690155.1 Desulfomicrobium sp.
TTCAAGCCCGGCGTCCTCGAAAGCGCCGAAAGCGTCGGCGCTCAGGACCTCGGCCCATTTGTAACTGTAGTATCCGGCCGCGTAGCCGCCGGCAAAGATGTGCGAAAAGGAGCACAGGAAACGGTCTTCGGGCAGCGGCGGCAGGGGCAGGATTTCGCGGGCGATGCGCTGGGCCGTTTCCGTTGGATCCAGGGTGTCCGGATCGGCCGTGTGCAGGGTCAGATCGGTCAGGGCAAAGCAGACCTGGCGCAGGGCGTTGGAACCGGCGCGGAAGGTCCGGGTCTCCAGGAGTTTGTCCAGAAGCTCTGCGGCCATGGGCTCGCCGGTTTGGTAGTGACGGGCCAGCCTGGTCAGCGTGGGCAGGTGGTAACACCAGTTTTCCATGAACTGACTCGGCAGCTCCACGGCGTCCCATTCGATATTTGAGATTCCGGCCACAAAGCCATGGTCCACCGTGGTCAGCATGTGCTGCAGGGCGTGGCCGAATTCGTGGAAGAGCGTGGTCACCTCCTGAAAGCTCATCAGCGATGGCGCGTCATCAAGGGCGGGGCGCTGATTGCAGTTCACATAGGCAACAGGCAGGCGCACGGCATGACCGCGTGGCGCGCAGACTGTGCTGCGTCCGTAAAGTTCATCCATCCAGGCGCCGCCGCGCTTTTCTTCGGGACGGGCGTAAGGGTCCAGATAAAAGCCTGCGATTTCCTGGCCGTCAGTGTTCCTGACCCGGTAGTAGGTCACGTCCGCATGCCAGGTCGGCACCTCGGCGCTGGTTTCGATTCTGACCGCGAAGAGGCTCTCGATCAGATCGAAAAGCCCCTGCAGGATGGCCGGCAGCGGAAAATAAGGCCGGATCAGCTCATCGCGCAGCCCGAAACGCTGCTCTTTGAGCCTTTCAGCCCAATACATGACGTCCCAGGACTGGATGTCTTCGGACTGTCCGCCTGCGCGGGCCAGCTCGCTCAGGTCGATGAGGTCGTTCAGGGCCTGGTCCGTGGCCGCGTCCTGGATTGTGCGCAGCAGGGTTTCTATGCTGTTCACACCCGGAGCCATCTTGCGTTCAAGACTTACGTCCGCGAAATTTTCAAAGCCAAGCAGCCCGGCCAGCTCCCTGCGCAGTTTCAGGATGCGCCGGATATGGGGCAGGTTGTCGGTCTCGCCGCTGGCGGCGCGCGTTATGTAAGCCCGGTAGACATTCTCGCGCAGATCGCGCCGGGAGGCGTGCTGCATGAAGGACAGAAACGAGGGCAGATCAAGGGTGATGCACCAGGGGCCGTCTTCTGCCGTGGCCTGCGCCTGCCCGCGAGCCCGGGCCATGTTTGCGGCCAGGCGCAGGGAATCTTCGGGGAGTCCTGCGACCTCGTCCTTTTGCGTCAGGGTCAGGAAATAGGCCTGCGTGGCGTCGAGGACATTATTGGTGAAGCGGGTGGACAGCTCGGCCAGCTCCTGGCTTATGGCATTGAAGCGCTCGCGATCTTCGGGAGAAAGCCCTACGCCCTGCAGGGCCGCGTCGCGGACCAGCAGGCTGATGGTGCGTTTGAGGGCCTGGCTGAAGGTGGAAAAATCCGGGCTCTCCTGCAAGGCAAGGAGCGCATCGTAGACGGGACGGCTCTGGCCCAGGCGGTTGTAAAATTCCACAACCAGCGGCTGGGTCTTTGCGTAGGCCTGGCGCATGGCGTCGCAGTTCTTGACGTTATGCAGGTGCGTGGCCACACCCCACGCACGCGCGACCCTGTCGGTCAGGCGCTCCAGCGGGACCAGCAGCCCATGCCAGGTTTGGGGCGCGGCCTGTTCGAGGGCCGCTAGTTCGGCGCTGCTTTTGGCGATGACATCCTCAATGGCAGGCAGGACATGATCGGCGGTGATGGAAGGAAAATCGGGACACAGTTCCCAGCTCCGCAGGGGATTTGGCTCGTGCATGGCAGTCCTTGGCATGGGTCGTTTCAAGTGATGGATTCGGGTGTATAAAAAACGGGAGGACTGGACAAGGAGGCAAGGCCTTCTTTTGGTTCGTGACAGTCGAGAGATGGGAAGGGACCGGTTGCAGGGCCGAGGCTATGCAAAAGCATTGCGGCTGAGCGTACGATCATTTTGAGGGGCCAGACACGGCCTGCTGCATGAGCTTCTCAAAACGGGCGCGATACGAAAGCCGCATTGTTTTCCTAATTCAGGGTGTTGAGTTCGGTCTGCACCTGCTGGATCAGCTCCTTGGCCTTCATCAGCTTTTCCTGCTGTTCCGGCGACTGCAACTGCGTGGACATGTAGGATGTCTTTTGCGTCATTTCCTGCAGGATTGAGCTTAAAAGCGCTGCGCGGGTCTTGGTGGGCAAGGTTTCAAGCTCCGCAACCTTGGATTCCATGGTCCCGACCTTGGTGTCCAGGCTCGACACCGTGGTCTTGATCACGGAGAGGTCCTGCACCTGCATGGTCAGCTGCTTTATGTTCTGATTCAGGTTGAAATAGAAGCCAAGCAGGAGGATCACCGCCACCAGCGAGGCGAAAAGGGCGATCTTGCTCATGTCTCGGCGCGGGGGCTGTGCTGCGGGGATGGCCTGCGGAGCGCTTTTGTGTTCGGCTTCCGGAGCTGGAGCGGATTGTGGTGGCATGGCCGCAGCCCTGGTTTCAAGGGCCGCTTCGACTTCGTCATGACTGAGGGATTTTTCCCGGGTCAGGCTCTGGGCCAGGCTTGCATAGTCCGCAAAGGAAGCTACTTTGGGTTTCTTTTCCTTGATGACTTCGGTCAGTTCGACCTTTTTGGTCTTGCGGGCCGGTGCGGTCTCTTTCTTGGTTTTACGCTCCAGCTGAACGACTTTTTTTGCGGCTCCCATCGTATCCTCCCTCACTCGAATAAAGAAAATCAGTAAACAAAAATCGGTCCGAAGACCAGCCCGTACTTCAGGCCCCCAGCGTCTTGATCCCCACGGATTTACGGATGCGATCCAGGAAGGGACGGCTGTAGGCGCGGGCTTTTTCGGCTCCTTCCTTGAGGACTTTTTCGATATAGGCGGGGTTTTGCATCAGCTCGTTGTATTTTTCGCGTGGTTCGGCAAGCTGGGCGTTGACGACCTCGAACAGATCCTGCTTGACGTAGCCCCAACCGATTCCTGCGGCGAATTTGGCCCGCATCTCGGCTACCTGCTCTTTTGTGGCGAAGGCGCGGAACATTTCAAACAGGGCGCATCCTTCGGTCTCTTTTGGTTCCTCGGGGGCCTGGGAGTTGGTGGTGATCTTCATGATCAGTTTGCGCAGATTCTTTTCCGGAGCAAAGAGCGGTATATAATTGTTATAGCTTTTGCTCATCTTGCGGCCGTCAAGACCGGTCAGCACGGCCGTGGACTCGTCCACACGGGCCTCGGGCATTACGAAATGCTCCCCAAAATGATGGTTGAAGCGCTGCGCGATGTCGCGGGTCATCTCCAGATGCTGGGTCTGATCCTTGCCCACGGGCACGATGTTGGCGTTGAACATGAGGATGTCGGCGGCCATGAGAATGGGGTAGGAGTAAAGCCCCATGGTGATGCCCTTGTCCGGGTCCGGACTGCCGTTTTCCTCGTTGTCCTGCACTGCGGCCTTGTAGGCGTGGGCGCGGTTCATGAGCCCCTTGGCCGTCATGCAGGTCAGGATCCAGGTCAGTTCGGGGATTTCGGTGATGTCGGACTGACAGTAGAAGGTGCTCTTGTCTGTATCAAGACCCAGGGCCAGCCAGGTGGCGGCCACTTCGAGGCGGGACTGATGAATCAAGGCCGGATCGTGGCATTTGATCAGCGAATGGAAATCGGCCAGAAAATAGTAGGAGTTGACGTTTTCATCGCGGCTGGCCTCAATGGCGGGGCGGATGGCGCCAACGTAATTGCCCAAGTGCGGCGTGCCGGAAGTGGTTATTCCGGTCAGGACGGTCAGTTTCTTCATGTCGGGACCTTAAAGCAGTGGTTTGATGATCATGTTTTGCACAAAAGC
>JAWLHW010000213.1:0-3935 GCA_041690155.1 Desulfomicrobium sp.
TGAAAGAGCAGTGAGAATATGTATTTAATGTTGACTTTTCCATAAAGAACTATATATAGTTTTATTATGTCGAAGGCAACAAGAAATTGCACGTTGAGGCTGTATCCGACAGCCAAACAAGCTAGGCAGCTTGAGTCCTGGCTTGAGTTGCATCGACTGCTCTACAACCAGAGCCTCGCCGAGCGCCGTGACGCCTGGCGCGAGGAGAAGCGCTCCGTCTCCTACAACGAGCAGCAGAACGCGCTGCCCGCCATGAAGGCGGAGAAGACATGGTATCTGCCGCTCGGGTCGCACGCCCTGCAGGAAACCGTCAGGCGCGTGGACCGGGCATTCAAAGCGTTTTTCCGTCGCCTGAAGAATGGGCAGAAGCCCGGGTATCCGCGCTTCAGGGCCAAGGACCGCTTCGACAGCTTCACCTATCCCTGTGTAGCGGGCTGGAAGCTGACGGAGCTTGATGGTGGCCGCGGCGTCCTTGCCGTGTCCAATCTTGGCCACATCAAGCTTCGGGGCACGTGTCGCGTAAATCTCCTGGGCCTGGATCGGAAGCAGATGACCTGCTGTACGATACGCAGGGACCGGGACAAGTGGTACGCGACCATCACCTACAGCACTACGCTTTCGGTTCTTGCCCGGCCCGTGGCCAAGGACCCCGAGTCCATGACCGGACTCGATGCAGGGCTCCACTCGCTTGGCGTCCTGGCTGATGGCGCCAAAATCCTGCGCAAGCGCCATCTTGATGAGGATGCGGCCAAAATCAGGACCGCCAGCCGTAGCGTCTCGCGGAAGAAGAAAGGCTCCGCGAACCGCAGGAAGGCTGTGCGCGAACTCTCGCGCATCCATGAGCGCGTCGCGAACCGGCGCAAGGACTATTTGGACAAAACGGCAGCCAGGCTCGTTTCAACCACTGCCTTTTTGGCGGTGGAGGATCTGGCGGTCAAAAACATGATGGCAAAAGGCGGCAAGCGGAAGCGTGGACTGAATAGGTCTATGGCTGACGCAGCTCTTGGGCGTTTCCTGACGATGCTCGGCAGTAAAGCGGAAGAGGCTGGCTGCGAGTTCGTCAGAGTGAACCCCAAGGGTACGACGCAGGAGTGCAGTCGATGCGGGAGAACGGTCCCCAAGGACCTTTCCGTCCGTGTTCACGACTGCCCCCATTGCGGCCTGGTCATGGACCGCGACCAGAACGCCGCCATCAACATACTTTTCCGGGGCTTAGCCCTGGCCGGCCGGGAACCGTCCGAGGTGTGGAGGGGTGTGAGACTTGGCCCACAAGCCGAGCAACCCTGTCGAAGCACGAAACCCCGCCTATGCAGCAACGCATAGGGGTGGGTAGTTCATGCGGAGACTCGGATGTTTGACGGACGGGTTGCGAGCGTGTTTCATTGTGGAGGGATTCTTTCAACAGTGAGCGATACTTGAGAGGTACTATGCTGAAACTGCTCGCCATTCTTGTTTTAGTGGCGTTTCCGGGATTTGTCGCCGCCGAGTCACTTCCTGCGGAGGTGATTCTGGTCAACGCTCCCTATCCGCCCTATGTCTTACCTCAAGACCACCCGCTGGGGCCAGGAATAGACATGGAGGTCGCCATGACGGCTCTTGAAAATATGGGCGTCAGGCCCCTTGTCCAGCTGGTTCCATTCAACAGGGCTCTGGTCATGCTGGAATACGGCCAGGCGGATTTGACTACATCCTTGAGCTTTCGGGCGGAGCGGGACAAGTATCTGCTTTGGTCGTTGCCTTACCGGACCGACACAAGCTACATTTTTTTCACCAGGAAGGATTCAGCCTTTCAGCCAGAGCGCATCGAGGACCTGCGGGACAGGAAAGTGGGAGTTGTGCGCGGTTTCGTCTTTCCGCCCGCGTTCGCCGATGACCCGGCCATCGAAAAGGTTGAAGCGCCGCATATCGCAAGCCTGATGGGTATGCTGCTGGAGGAGCGGTTTGACGCGCTTATCGTTAACAGCATCGTCGGCAAGCACGAACTGATGGCTACGGGTAGAATGGCCGAAGTGAAACAGGCCCCGTTCAGCCTGAGAAGTCCGAACGACAAGGGCACGGTCATGGGGTTTTCCAAGCGCCGCACATCCCGGGAATTCGTGACGCGTTTCAATGAAGAACTCCGGCAGATGCTGGACAATGGAATCATTGGCAAGATTGAGGATAAGTATTTGAATTAACGTGTGAAAATTTTACGTACTGATCTGCCTGCCGGTGCGTTACGTCTTGACGCAAAAGATGCAGCAAACCTCATGCTCCCTCCACGAACCAGGCATGAAATTCCCGTTTGGCCTTGAAACCAACGCCCACAGCCCCCTTGTGCAGATACAGGCAATAGGCCCAGTCCGGGGCATAGGCGCTGCTGGTCGAGGACCAGTAGGCTTCGCTGATGTCCGTGAAGGGATGACCCGAGGGCAGCGCGGGGTTGTGATGCTCGGCGTCCACCAATGACTCCAGTTCTCGGATGGTCGGCAGTCGCCGATTGAAACCGTTTGCGCGCTGTTTTTGCGCCTCCTGCAGCGCTTCTTCCCAGGTGCAGACCCCTAGCTGATCCGTTGATCTCGTCCACAAAAGCCCTGTCAGCAGATCGCGCACTCCGCCTTCTTCCTGCGTAAAACGTGGTTCAGGCCACGGCGCGCCGCTCCGCAAATCCCCGTCCTGGCCCGTAGCGTCGCAGTCGATGACTACCCCCAACGCGTCCCGGCATTGCAGTTGCCCGGTGCGCGAAAGCACAGCGCTCTGTCCCCGCACCGGCCAGACCATGGCGTCGCGGGTCTTGTCCCCGTAGAACATGCGGCCGCCTTCCAGATGCACGTGCCAGGCGTAGCCCGGGGCCAGGCTTGCCGTGGTCGAGGTCCAGTACCAGGTCTGGCTGACCGTGAAGGGATGCTGCGCAGGCAGGGCAGGGCGGTGATGGCTGTAGCTGATCAGGCTCGAAAGCTCGCGGCGGTTGGGCAGTCGCCAGTCGGCATGGCCGAAGGCGTTTTCGTCGTTCATTTGCGCCACGGCTTGCAGTGCCTCGGTCCAACTCATGGGGAAGTCCCCCAGGCTGGCTACGCGGGGCCAGACCAGGCCCGTCAGCTGGTCCAGCGCCAGGTCGCTTTTCAGCAGCTCGAATCGTGGGGCGGGCCAGGGAAGGCCAGTGCGGAATTCCCCGTCCTGGCCGCTGCCGGGGCAGTCCACGGGACGCCCTGCGGCATTGAAACATTCGGACTGGCCCGTGGCCAGGATGTGATGGATGGCGTGTGAGGACATGGGCGGCGCTACTCCGCGCAGTCCACGCACAGCGTGGCTTCGGGCATGACCAGCAAACGACCGATGGCAATATCCTCGCCGCATTCTGAGCAGACCCCAAAATGCTCGTCGTCAACCTTGTCCAGGGCGCGCTCAAGCCGCATCAAGGTTCGTTTGGAGTCCGTCAGGCGCTGGCCGCTGATGGCCTGGTTGGCCATGGAGTCCATGCGCGAAAGCCGTCCGATGGGCTGGTCCAAGGATACGGGCTTGGAGGTTTCTTCCAGCTGGGCGATGGTGATCCTCAGTTCTTCCATGCGTTTCTCGATGCGCTGTCTGATTTCCCGGCGCTGTTCAGGGGTCATTTTCCTGTCCTTGAAATAGTTGGGCGACCGCTCCTTCCCAGGGAGGGGGCGCGCGAAGTGAACAGTCATTATAGAAGGCAAAGCAACGCAGGGTCAATGTGTACGGAAGAATTCGGGCATGCGCATGGATCCCCGCCTTCGCGGGGATGACGTAGTGGTAGGGCTGGCCACGGGCGATGAAAATCATGCTGTTTGCCAATGCCGGTGTGGAAATACATCTCGAAACGTACGCGCTACCCGAAGGTCATCCCCGCGAAGGCGGGGATCCATGTATGGACCCGTCCCGATGTCAAGGATGTTCTGAAGGCTAAAAGATCGAATGCAGTCATGTATCCGGCATCG
>JAWLHW010000214.1:0-3905 GCA_041690155.1 Desulfomicrobium sp.
CGCCGGGGTGCTGCCGAACATGGTCATGATCTTCGGGCAGATGAACGAGCCGCCGGGCAGCCGGTTTCGTGTCGGCCACGCTGCGCTGACCATGGCCGAATACTTCCGTGACGACGAGCGCCGCGACGTGCTCCTGCTCATCGACAACATTTTCCGTTTCATTCAGGCCGGGTCGGAAATTTCGGGCATGATGGGCCAGATGCCGTCCCGTCTGGGCTACCAGCCGTCCATGGGCACGGAGTTGTCGCAGCTGCAGGAGCGCATCGCCAACACCGACACCGGCAGCATCACCTCCATCCAGGCCGTCTATGTCCCGGCCGACGATTTCACCGACCCCGCCGCAGTGCATGCCTTTTCCCATCTTTCGGCCTCTATCGTGCTGTCCCGCAAACGGGCCGGCGAAGGATTTTATCCGGCCGTGGACCCGCTGGAATCCAATTCAAAGATGGCCACGCCCGGTGTTATCGGGCAGCGCCATTACACTGTCGCCCGCCAGGTGCGCCAGACCCTGGCTCAATACGAGGACTTGAAAGACATCATTGCCATGCTCGGTCTGGAGCAGCTCGCGCAGGAGGACCGCCTTGTGGTCAATCGCGCGCGGCGACTGGAGCGTTTCCTGACCCAACCCTTCTTTACCACCGAACAGTTTACCGGGCTTCCGGGCGCGTTTGTGTCTCTCGCGGCGGCCCTGGATGGATGCGAGCGCATCCTTGACGACGAGTTCAAGGACTATCCGGAGAGCGCCCTGTACATGATCGGTGACGTCGACCAGGCCAAAGAGAAAGCCGCCCGGAGCAAGGAGCAGGAGGACCGTGATGGAAATGCGCCTTAGGATTCTGCTCCCGTTCAGGGTATTCGAAGATGTTGGGGCCTTGCGCATCGTGGCCGAGAGCCGCGACGGCTCCTTTGGCATCCTGCCCCGGCGGCGGGATTGCGTGGCCGCGCTGGGCCCCGGTATCCTGGTTTACGAAACAACACAGACGCAGGAGGCCTACGTCGCCGTGGACGAAGGCGTGCTTATCAAGACCGGGCCCAAGGTCGTGGTCAGCGTACGCAACGCCATCGCCGGACAGGATCTGGGGCAACTGCGCCGGGCTGTGGAAGAGGAATTCATGCATCTGGACGAAGAGGAGCAGGAGGTGCGCCAGGCCCTGGTGCGAATGGAAAGCGGCTTAATCCGCCGTATGGCCGGGTTTTATCGTGACTAGTCACGAAAATCCGCAAAAGCCGGATCTGCAGCGCGAAGTCGACGTACGGGCCAGACGCAAGTTGCGGGCCCAAAAACGAGCCGGGAACGAGGTTTGGTTCGGGCTCGGGATGATGGGAATCATCGGCTGGTCGGTGAGCATCCCGACCCTTTTGGGTGTGTTCACGGGCCTGTGGCTGGACCGGAATTATCCGGGCGGACGGTCCTGGACCCTGGCCCTGCTCGTGGCGGGCCTGGCCCTGGGTTGCTGGAACGCCTGGTACTGGGTGGCCAAGGAAGACCGGGCCATCCGCGAGGAGCAGGAAGACGATGATGTTTAGCGATTTCGCGTTGGCCCTTGTCGCCGGCCTTGGGCTCGGGGCATTCTTTTTCGGCGGCCTGTGGTGGACCACCCGCAGGGCCCTGGCCTCCAGCCGTCCCGCGGCTTGGTTTGTGGGCAGCTTCGTGGTCCGCACCGGCGTCACGCTGGGCGGGTTCTACCTGGTCGGCGACGGGCGCTGGGAGCGTCTGGCAACCTGTCTGCTCGGGTTTGTCGTGGCGCGCATGGCTGCAACGCGGCTGACCAAAAACTGCATGAACGGAGGGAAGTGATGCGTATCAGCCCCGATGCCATACTCCTGTGGCAGTACGGATTTGTGAAGATAAATGCCACCATCGTCTTCACCTGGGCGCTCATGCTGGCCATGACCCTGGCGGCGATACTGATCACCCGCCGACTGTCCAGGAGCGATGATCGCTCGCGCTGGCAGAATCTGCTCGAGATCGTGGTCACGGCCCTGGACAGGCAGATTCGCGAAGTGGGCATTGCCCGCTCCAGGGAATATCTGGATTTTCTGGCCACTCTTTTTCTCTTCGTGGCCCTGGCCGCCCTGTGCTCCATCATCCCCGGCTATGCCGCGCCCACGGCTTCGCTGTCCACCACCGCGGCCCTGGCCCTGTGCGTGTTCGTGGCCGTGCCGCTGTACGGTATCCGCAAGCAGGGAGTGCGCCTCTATCTGGCATCCTATGCCCAGCCGACCCCGTTCATGCTGCCTTTCAATGTCATCGGCGAGCTTTCCCGCACCATGGCCCTGGCCGTGCGCCTTTTCGGCAACATGATGAGCGGGGCCATGATCGCGGCCATCCTGCTGCTGGTCACCCCGTTTTTCTTCCCCATCGTCATGACCGCGCTTGGGCTTCTGACCGGCATGATCCAGGCCTATATTTTCTTCATCCTGGCCACGGTCTACATCGCGGCCGCCACCACCGTCTCGGCCCGCAGGGAGACAACCAAATGATCAACAAGGAGAGAACATGGACAGCATGACCCTCATCGCCGTAGCCTCCATCATCACCGCTGGCCTGACCACGGGCATCGGCTGCCTGGGCCCGGCCCTTGGCGAGGGGCGGGCCGTGGCCCAGGCCCTGACCGCCCTGGCGCAGCAGCCCGACGCCTCCATGACCATCACCCGCACCCTCTTTGTCGGCGTGGCCATGATCGAGTCCACGGCCATCTATTGCTTCGTGCTGTCCATGATCCTGCTCTTCGCCAATCCGTTCTGGACCCATGCCGTCGGGCAGGCAGCGGGGCAGTAGCCATGCTTATCGATTGGTTCACCGTCGGCGCACAGGTCGTCAATTTTCTCGTCCTGGTCTGGCTCATGAAGCGCTTTCTGTACAAGCCGATCCTTGGCGCCATCGACGCCCGTGAGGAGCGCATCGCCAAGGAACTGGCCGATGGTCAGCGGATGCAGGCCGAGGCCGCCCAGGAGCGGGGTGAATTCGAGCGCCGGAAAAAGGCCCTGGAAGATACCCGCGAGGAGTTTCTGGAAACGGCCAGGGATGAAGCCAGAGAGGAGCGGCAGAAGCTCCTGGGCCAGGCGCGGGAGGATGCCGAAGCCGAGCGCGCAAAGCAGAACGAGGCCCTGAAACGGGACCGGGACTGCCTGCTCGATGAGATAGCGCGGCGCACGCGGGAGGAAACCTACGCCATTGCCCGCAAAACCCTGGCCGATCTGGCTGGGGCGAACTTCGATGAGCACGCCAGCCTGGTCTTCGCGGAACGGTTGCGCTCCCTGGACGGGTCATCGCGCACCGCTCTGATCGAAGATGCTGCGTCCGGGCCGTTGCGGGTGCGCAGCGCCTTTGAGTTGTCCGAAGAAAGCAGGGCCGCTGTGCGTTCAGCCCTGGAGGAAATTCTGGAAGGGAGCGCAGAAGCGCATTTTGAAACCGATCCGGACCTCATCGGCGGCATCGAGATTCTGACCGGAAACCGCAAGATTTCCTGGAGCATTGAGGAATATCTGGCCCAGATGCAAAAGAGCATGGATGAACTATTCGCCGCTTCAGCAGGGGCCGCTCCCGCAGACGAAGGGAGGGGTGCATGACCTGTTCCCTCGTCAGCACTCTGGACACGACCTTTCAGAACCTGCGTGAGGCTCGCGAAGGTTTTGTCCCGACGCATGGCGCGCGGGAGATCGGCAGCATCATCAGCGTCTCGCCCGGCGTCGCGAGAGTATCGGGGCTGCCCGGCGTTGAATTTGAGGAGATGCTGGCCTTTCCGGGACGGATTTTCGGCATCGCCTTCAACCTGAATGCAGATGAGATCGGCGTGGTGCTTCTCGGGGATCACGGGCACCTGCGCGCGGGCGACACCGTGGAGCGTACGGGGCGGGTCATGGACGTGCCCGTGGGCGACTTGCTGCTGGGCCGGGTCATC
>JAWLHW010000215.1:0-3898 GCA_041690155.1 Desulfomicrobium sp.
ATGACTTAACTTGCTGTTACACCTTCTGCACACAGTGGAGTATGCATTCAGTTCAAAATGCCATCGCTGCGGATTTAGGTATATTAGGCTTTGTACTGACTTCTTGAGAAAATATGGTGGGAATAATCCACCTGTCCCCATACCCCTATGCGTGGCATAGGCTGCCTCGATAGGAGTGGTGGGAATAATCCACCTGTCCCCATACCCCTATGCGTGGCATAGGCTGCCTCGATAGGAGTTAGTGTTTCCGGGGGACGAGAATGTATGACTTAACTTGCTGTTGGGAATAAATCCACCTGTCCCCATACCCCTTCTCAGGCGGTGCGTGTCTGATCAACATGGACTGCCTGCGCTTGGCGACCACGTGTCTCTGACTGCGCAGACCAGGCATCTGTTTCGGACGTGAGGGATAATTTACCTGTCCCTTTATTAACGATTATTTACCTGTCCCTTTATTAACGATTTTGTGCTGGAGGGGGTAGGTTTTGCGGGTGCGGGATTTGTCGTGTTTGGGCGGTCTTTTTGGAGATTGGAGTCTCGGTGGTTTTCGCTTGTATGTGGTCTGCTTCGCTTGCCGAGAGGCTTTGGATGAGGCCGGGATGGCTATGGCGGTACGATCTCTCTGGCCTGACCCGCCATATATCCCGGTTGCGGTGTATGCGACGGGTTTTGTTGTAAATTTCTTCGTGTCTGCTGCTTTGATGTTTGTATTTTGTCCATATAATCAGCTAGATAATAAGTTCGGTGCAAAATTTTACTCGCAGACTCGGCTTGGCGCGATCGTTGCAAAATCAACTTATTGCTGAGCTGGGCGTTCTTTGGCGTTTGCGTTTTCGCTCTCGTGAAAAGAATCGACAAATATCGAACATGGAGAACCGATGTTATTACAGAAAATTAATAAGCGGCATGTTATTTTTAATAACATTTTGAAGTCTGGGGACATTGGAAATTTGCATTCGCTCAAGTTTGATTTTTCACAGCAAGACCAGAGGTGGCGGATTGCTCCGCGCAGTAAGGAACTTGGCAGGATCGGATGGACATGGCTTTGGGTTCTTGGGATCTCAGTCGTGGTTTTCATGGCAATATTTGTCCTGCGAAGTCACGCCTGATGCAGTTCTGCCCGGGTTCGACTTTCAGAGTTTCGCCATACGATGAGCTTTTATGTCGTGCCGATGAACCACGCACTTCCAAGCAGAAAGCCCGTTGCCAGGTTTCAGGAGTCATTTCGATGCCAATCACAGATCGCGACCTCTGCCGCGAAGCGATACGAAGAACGCTGAAGCTACGCGCCGGGGATTCTCCTGACTCTCTTGCCATTGCCAAGGCGACCTCTGAAATATGGCTTCAGATGTCCGATCGGTTGACGCCCGTGATTGGCGGCAATGGTGTCGATGCCATTCTCAAGCGATCTCTGCATCTGACAGGTGTTGTCTTTCCTTGGATGGCAATACCGGATGCGCAGCTGGACAGTGACTCTCTTCCAGTACGAATCGGCGAGCTTTTGGCCGGGCACGAACCGATCGCGGCGGCGCAAGCCAGCAGTTCTCTACTGATAACCTTCACTGAATTACTCGCCACTTTGATTGGAAATTCCCTGACCAGGCGCCTTCTCGATCCAGTCTGGTTTGCCGCACCAGGGGTGGCGGAGCAGGAGAAGACATCATGAGCCGAAAAGTAAGCATAGTGCGCCTCGCCACCGGCGTTCGCGGGCTTGATGCGATCATTGGCGGCGGGATCCCGGAGTTCTCGTTCAATCTTATTTTTGGGGCTCCGGGCTGCGGCAAGACCACGCTTGCGCATCAACTCATGTTCGCCATGGCCTCGCCTGAGCGACCTGCGCTCTTTTTTAACGTTCTCGGCGAAGCACCCATGAAGATGTTGCGTTACCAACAGCAGTTTTCGTTTTTCGATCCGGGCAAGATCAACGAGACGATTCGCTTCGTGAGCTTGAGTGAGGAGGTTGCGGCCGGGACGTTTGCTGAGGTTTTGAAACGAATCACGCATGAAGTCGAAACCGCCGCTCCGGCGCTGGTTTTCATCGATTCGTTCCGATCAATCATGATGGAGGCGCAGCGTCAGTCCGAGGGATCAATCAGTCAGCAGCAATTCATCCAGCAGCTCGGCATGCAACTTATGGGATGGGAGGCATCAACCTTTCTGATCGGTGAATATTCTTCAAAGACAAGCCCCCCGCCAATTTTCACCATGGCCGACGGGCTGATATCGCTTGAACAAAGCGTTTACCGAAACTCGATGGTGCGCAAGATTCAGATCATGAAAATGCGCGGCCAGGCCACCCGCCCAGGCATGCATACTTTTCGCATCACCGGCGACGGGGTCGTCGTCTTTCCGGCGGTTGAGGTTTGTGACGACGGCAACCTCGCGACCACGCCCCCTCACAGGGACCCCACGCGCAAGCGTCTTTCCATGGGCGTGCCGCGGCTTGATGAGATGATGGGCGGAGGATTGCCTCCGGGTTATTCGCTCCTGGTCGCCGGGCCGTCCGGATCAGGCAAGACCATCCTGGCCACAGCCTTTCTGGTCGAGGGGGTGCTGCAGGGCGAACCGGGCGTGATTGTCGCCTTTGAGCAGACCCCGAGCCAGTCCCGGACCCGCACCATCGACGACCTGGTCCGTGCCGGAAGCATTGGCCTGATCAATACCCGTTCCCTCGATCTGTCCATGGACGAGGTCATACAGCATCTCATAAGCCTCATTCACAGCATGAAAGCCAAGCGCGTGGTGATTGATTCCCTGTCCGGTTTCGAACTCGCCGTAGCCCCGACCTTTCGTGAGGATTTTCGAGAGTCGCTGTTTCGCATGATCGCCGCGCTGTCCAATCTCGGGGTGACGGTGCTCATGACCTCGGAGCTTGAAGACAGATACACAGATCTGCGCTTTAGCCCCTATGGGTCCGCATTTCTCACCGACGCGATTATCGTGCAACGGTATATCGAAGTCGAGAGTCGTCTGAAGCGGGTCATGGCGGTCGTCAAGGTTCGCGCCAGCGCCCACAGCAATGAAATGCGCGAATTCGAAATCAATGATGACGGCATTGTCATCGGCGAGACTATGTCCGAATACGTAGGAATTTTAAGTGGAAGCCCGACGCTGACTCTGGCTGCCGTCGCAAATGATCAGGATCGACAATGCTGAGCAAAATTGGTTTGAAGTACAGGCATTTTACGTCCAAACGACCGCTCAAAAGGCGTGCGTACGCACTGCCGTCGAGCTTCAAGACGCTGAAAACGTTTGCCGGAAGCAAACAGGAGGCTGGCGCAAAGATGGTGCGAGAAGCAAAGTCAGGCAGTCATGGTGAGGAAGCGTTTTCAAGCCGGCGCGCGGAAGCTCAAAAGGTGGTCAAGAAGGCGGTGCGGGCGCGCAAGAAAGCCGAAAAGGTCAGGATCGCGAATTCTGTTCGGGATACGAACAAGATCGAATCCTGTTCGGAAATGGAAACAACGCTCCGGGAAGCAAACGAGAATCTCGTCGTTGCCTCGGTCAATGCTCACATGATGACCGAGGCGGTCGAGAGGGTCTCGGTTCAATTGTCCTACATGGCCGAGCATGACCTGCTTACGGGATTGCCCAATCGTGCGCTTTTGACCGACCGGCTGGTTCAGTCGATTTTGCTGGCAAAGCGCCACGGCAATAAAGTGGCACTGATGTTTCTGGACCTCGATCATTTCAAGCATATCAACGACTCATTGGGGCATGAGGTTGGAGACCATTTGCTGCAATCCGTTGCAAAACGTCTGCAGGCAAGCGTCCGCAATTCGGATACGGTCAGCCGCCATGGCGGCGACGAATTCGTGGTTCTTCTTCCGGAAGTCGAGGATGTGCAAAGCGCTGCGCTGGCCGCCGAGAAACTGATTCAGAGCGTCGCAGAGCCCCATTT
>JAWLHW010000216.1:0-3895 GCA_041690155.1 Desulfomicrobium sp.
ATCGCGCTTGGACTCAGCTCCGGACTCGATCTGCTCAGTTCCTGCATACTGGCCAATTGCGCCGCCGGTCTGGTGGTCGGACAGGTCGGAGCCGTCGGGGTCACCCAGGAGGAACTCACCGAAATCTTGAGTTCCTGGCCTTCAGCTCAACAGGAAAAATGGTTCCCGCTCCAGGCTTGAGCGTAATCACGCACTAGATGCTGCACTCTCCTCCGCAACAAGGCCCGCCAAGGCCGTCATAGGCCGCAAGAATCCTGCGCTCCTTGTCCAGGCGTTCTTCTCCCGGCAAGGGGCACGGATGCGCCTGGGCAAGGGCAGCCAGATCACTCCATCGCGGTACGGCATTGAACCCTGTGCCGATTACCTCTGCAGTCTTGGTCTCCACCAGGAGCAGTTCCATCGAATCCGTGACGATGACCAGCGGAAAAGGGGACGGCAGGTGAATTCGTGCCGCGGCAACGCTCTCGCGCACAAATGTTCCGACCTCTCCAGGGCAGAAAACAAGCGCCAATAGCGGATCCCCATCCGCCGAAAAGACTGCCAGATCCAGTGCGACCGAATGCGGTTCGCCATTTACTGCGTAATCCAGAGGATATTTTGCACGAATATTCTCACGCGGATATTTCCTGTCTTCAACAAGCAACTTGGCCAATGCCTGCCTGAGATCCTCGTAAGTGGTGTCCATGATCTCCTGACCAGTAAGATAATCCGTGATGACACGATTCAAGCTGACTTCATGCATAGCTACCTCCAGCGAATTTATGCTCATAATCTAAGTGCTCAAAAAAAGTGGGCAAGGACCATTACAAAGGATGCGTTGACCGAAAACTTTGCCTGAGATAGCAAAAAAAGAAAATTAAACGGAAGAAATCCATGGAAGAACTGTTTTTGATCAAATGCATCGACCAGATCCATGATGGGTTGTGTAATGGGCTGGCGCGATTCTCGGGGCCAAGCCGGGCTGCGCTGATTTATGCCTTACACAGAAACAGTCCTCTACGGATTTACGACCCCTGCGACCTTCTGCGTGGGCATGAGCCACGTCTTGAAGAGATCTATCTCAAACACAAAGATAGGACGCAAAGCACCCCTGCCGATGATGCGCAAGGACAAGCTGAATTCGAAAATCCTGAACTGGCTGGTATTATCGCCTGCGGTGGCCATTTCCAAAACGTATTCTACCAGACATGGTTCAGCGAACACCATGTTGACATGTGTTCAACCGGTCCGACACAGCGCTGGCTTGAATACGCCTGCAGGCTCCTGTCCCAGGATCTGGGAACGAAAAGCGTCACGGACCTGGAGACATCTGGCTATGTGCTGCAGAATTTTGCAACCCATGCAGTGCGGGACCACATCGTAGACATGCGCAATCTGAGCCTGGGTCCGGACACTCGACTGCGCATCTATCCCATACTGGACGCGATACTGAATATTTCAAAGACCCAGGAGGAAGGCAAATGGGCCTTTGGGGATCTCATTTTTGTAGAGCCGTCGCAGGTGCACAGGATTCACTACCTGGCGACCTTCGGGGATTTTGAAAGGCCGGCCATGAAGGATTTCAAGCACACGCGAAAGCTCCTCCAGGCTGTGGAAGGAAACAAGCACAAGCTGGTCAGCAACGGGCAAAAGATTATCGGCATCGGCACAGGAAGAATGCCGGACTTTTCAGTGACCGCGGAATTTCGGGGCAATCACGGCTTCATCAAGGTTCAGGATGAAACCGTCTGCAGCTTTGCTGACGGTGGCTTCCACTCCTCCACCAGACGAGCGAACCTTGTGCAGCTGGAAGAAGTGCTGCTTGAACTGAACCTTGATACAAACAAGATCTACACCATCATGAAGGTGGCCGGCACCCTGGTCCGCAGCGCCCAGGAGAGAAAACACGGCTGCGCCCTGGTGCTGGATTTCGGAAGCCCCCTGGCCAACATCTCGGGGCAGCATCTGGAAACCCCGCTCGATCTCAAGCGTCACATGGACCTTGATCTGGCGACCTCACTGGCCAAAGTGGACGGCGCGCTGCACATAGACATGATGTACCTCAAGCTGCACGCATTCGCTTCCCTGCTCGATGGCCGCGCAGTTGCCGGCGAAAACCGCGCCCGGGGAGCCAGATATAACTCCGCCCTCAGGTTCACTGCCGAGCACGATCAGGTCATCCTCGTCGTGGTCAGCTCGGACCGCCCCATTTCCATCATCCAGCACGGCGCCGAGATAAAAGCCAGGTGCGATTGGGAACCCAGGTACCAATGCCTCTCGGAACCCATGACTCTGGAAGACTGGATTCAGCAACCAAACCATTCGTAACGATTCAGACGTACAGGCTGGAGATAAGAAGGCTCAAGGTCCGCTCAAAAGACTCGCATTCTGAATCGGGGATCTTTTCACCGCCTTCCCGGATATGCAGAATATCCATGGCCTTGTCTTTTTGCGTCGCGATCTTGGCAAAGACAAGGTCTACTCCCAGCCGGTAAAGGCAGAGCGAAACCGTGGCCAGGAGGCCGGGTACGTCAGGAGCCTGAATGGAAAGCACGGTATGAAAATCCGAGGCGCTGTTGTCGAGCTGCACACGCACCAGATCGCGGTCCAGCGCATAAACCTTCCTGAGCCGCGAGGTTATCCTGACAGGAAGCTGATCCAGCTTGTTCTCGTCGGCGAAAAACTGCGCCAGGCTTGATTCAAAGGCATCGACAGTCTGTTCAGCATAAAGCATGTCCAGCGGTTCCGTAACCCAAAACACATCCACCACCGTCCTGTCATCCCAGACACACAGTTCCGCCCCAAGTACCGACATCCCGTGCTTGGCCAGAGCCGAACAGACACGGGCGAAGAGCCCCGGCCTGTCGGTAGAGACCAGCGTAACGCGTAGCGACCTTGAATGGGACCTGTGCTCCCAGGAAAGATGAAAAGGGGTGGCGTCAGTGCGGTGCCGGAAGGCATGCACCAGTTCGATATGATCAATGATACGCCCAGGCGTGGTTTGCATCAGATACCTGGCTGGCATGACGGCTAGAAATCCTTCGAAATCACGAATTGAAAAATGCTGCGGACGGTTGGAACGAAGTGCATCGCGCAGGGTGCTCAATCTGTGCACCAGGATTTCATCGGACATGATTCCATGCTCAAGGACTTTTCGCGTCTTAAAATAGGTTTCCCGCAAAAGATTCTCAATCCAGGGATTCCAGGCCTTGGGACCGGTGGCCATGGAATCGGCCCAGGTCAGCAGAATCAAGCGGTCAAGACGGAGCAGGGAACCAAGCGTCTGCGCAAGGTCAATGATAACGGACTCCTCACCCAGATCGTGACGCGTAGCCGTGTGCACAAGAATGAGATGGTGTTCGACCAGGAAGGCGCATTCATGAACAAAATTGTCGTCATACCCTAGCCGACCCAGAATCTCGCGCGAGAGCTCTGCGCCTTTGGCCGCATGATCCCCGTTTCCCTTGCCGATGTCATGCAACAACGCCGCCCAGCGCAGACAGGGTTCGCCTGATTGTGGAAAAAGAAAATCACCCAGGAATTCATGACCGGAATCAAAAGACGCCAGATTCCGTACCGTCTCCACAAGATGCGGCCCGGCAGGCAGCTTATGGTAAGCGTCAAACTGAACCAGATGCTCTATGGCGGCAAACTCAGGCACAAAAAGGTTCAAAAAACCAACCTCAAGCATCTGGTCGAGGGCATGCCCGGCATAATCGCTGCAAAGAATCTCTTCGAATCGGGAAACTATGGGCAGTTGCCAGCTCAAATCATTGGATAAAGCAGGAAAGCGGTCCTGAATGATCCGGCGGGTGTGCCAGCCAATGGGAATCCCGGTTTGCGCACTGTGCCGAAAAAGTTCCAAAATATTGGCAGGATCTGCAACAAGAATGGAAAAATCAAGGCCCGTCTCCGC
>JAWLHW010000217.1:0-3815 GCA_041690155.1 Desulfomicrobium sp.
CAAAACGGGGTCCTTGGTATCCAGGATGGCCTGCGCTGTTTTGTTGATGTTCACGGTACGGTCCGTAAAACTGGCGGCCTCGGCCTTCGAGAAATCAAACTCGCCCTTGGGGCCGGTCGCCCCGATGAAACCCGTGGAGCCTTCGGGCTGCTTCTGGAGCAGCGCGTGGTAGTTGAACCCCCACGTTCGCAGATGACCGTAGCGCGCCCCGCCGCCTTCCTTCCCGACATTGCCGGTCATGGCGACGAGCGCGTCGATGGCACGGACCGAGGCGCCGCCGTTGGTGTGCCGCTGCATCCCGTAGCCGATCCAGATTGTTGCCGGATCGGCGTTTGCGAACTCCTCGGCCACCTCCCTGATCTGAATGGCAGGAATGCCGCTGACCTGCGACGCCCACTCCACGGTGACATTTTCACGCAGGTAGGCGGCGAATTCAGCGTACCCGATGGCGTGAGTGTTTACGAAATCGGTGTCCACCAACCCCTGGTCGAGAATGTGGCGCGCCATGCCCAGCGCCAGGGCGCCGTCGCTTGACGTTTCGGGCTGCCAATAGACATCCCCCTTGGCCGCGGTCTGGGTGAAGATGGGGTCGATAACCACGACTTTCGCGCCACGGCGTTTCGCCTCATTCACATACTTCATGGAATGCACCGAACACCACGCTGGATTGGCTCCCCAAATGATGACGTACCTGGATTTGACCATGTCCTCGGGGTCGTTGCACCACATGTCGCCAAGATCGTAGTTCTGGGCATCAATGCCAGCCGGCCAGCAGGGCGTGCCGACAAAGCGAGTGGTATAGCCAAGCGAGGACATCATGCCCTCCACCCCATAGTTGGTGATACCGAAATTGCCGGAATACTTGGTCAACCCCATTCCCAGCAGATTGCCGTCCTTTTCCTTGATCTCGAGGATCTTGCCGGCGATGCGGTCCATGGCTTCGTCCCATGAAACGCGGCGCCAATTGCCCGAGCGACGGCCATCCTGCACCATGGGGTATTTGATCCGATCCGGACTGTAGGCCTTCCGGGGATAGGCATACCCTTTCACGCACAGGCCGCCCTTCGTGAATGTGGACTCCTGCGCCCCCTCGATGAACTTGACCACCCCGTCCTTGACATATGTCTTGATGGAACAGGTGTCGTAACAGTTTCTGGGGCAGGCGTTCCTGAATATCTGAAAATCCTGTTCCCTGAACGCCGTCGCGGCCTCGGCGGAATACGGCATCAACAGCCTGAGCGGGAGCAACGAAGCCGCTCCGGCCACGGAGATCCCTTTCAGGAATTGGCGCCTGCTGAGTGCTCTTGTTTTTTGAGACATACAATCCTCCTTGAAGGTCGCCTGCCCGATCACATCGGGTGCGGCGCTGCAATGGTGTTGAGTTCGTTTTCGAACCACGCGGCAAGAGCGTCCGCGGCAAGGGCGATGACCCCGCCTGCGGACGCGTGTGTTCTGGTCGCCAGGATAAAATGCGGGAGCCAACGGGCCAGATGCTCACGCACGAACCATGCGTGCAGGGCCTCAGCCTCCGGGGAAGGAGAAGCCTCTGCGCGAAGAGCGCTTTTGAGAACGATCATCGCCTCCAGTTCATAGGCCAGATGATCGTCCGGGATAACACCCTCCTGCGGCACGGCCACTCCGAGCCGATGATAGAACTGACGGGCCTCCAGGGCCGCCTTGCCCATCAAGACGCGATCGGATTCGCAATACGCGGATGCATAGGGGGGAGCGGGCACGGCAGACGGACCAACAAACAGGCGGTTGAATTCATACTCGACCGACGTCCAGTCCGTTTCGGGAAAAATGACAGTGTCAACGCATCCGGCAATGCGGTCAGCCGCAGCTTCCAGATCGATTGCGTTAGTCGCGGAAAAGAAATCCCGCAGGCCTTCTATGGAGGCAATACATGAGTCGTTCATGCTGGCGCACCTTGGTAATGGGGGAAGAATTCTTTACATCCTGTACCTCAATTACGCATGCGCCGCCATTATAAACAGGCGGGATTCAGGGTATATATTGGGTAGGCTTACCTACCCAATGAATCCTGCAACCCCATGGTATTGAGATGGGCATACAGGCTGACGCTTTTGCCGAGCAGCCCGAGCTTGCGGCGCACGTTCTTGCGATGGGTCTGGATGGTTTCGACGGAGAGGCTGAGCAGCTCGGCGATTTCCTTGTTGGAGTGGCCGGACTGAATGAACTGGCAGACTTTCATTTCCATCTGCGTGAGTTTGAGGAGCAGGGGCATTCCGCTTGGGTCCCGGGGCAGGAGGTGTGTCAACTGGTCTTTGATGACGGTAACATACCCCTTGCGGATTGCGTGATCATTTTCCGATTCAATGCGTTCCAACGCCGGCAAGACAAGGGTGTTGACCTTGGCGGCCAAATTGCTGGCGTGGTCTTCGTGCTCCTTGCCGACGCTTTTCAGGACGTTGCGCAAGGTTATGTTCATTTCTTCAAGTTGCGCTTTTTCCCGGCGCAACGCCTCGGTCTTTTCATCGACAATGCGCTCTAAGGTCTGACGCTGCATGGCCTGGGTTGTCATGTTGGTCAGAACGAAAATGTACTGGTCGCTGGCCAGGCTGACCTGGTTGATGGTGTTGATCTGCATTCTGTAGATGACGTTTTCATCAAACGGAGCCAACTCGCAGGTGATGCCGACCGGATAGTATCGTAGCAACTCGCCCACGGAAGCGCCCTCCAGGGAAAGAACGTCCCAGATCGGGCGATCCAGCGTCAACGCTTCATCCATCACCGCCCTTACCGCAGCGTTGATGTTTGCCACCAATCCATTGCTGTCCACCACGAAGATGAGGTCGGAGGTTGCGTTCAGCGTGTTTTCAAAACGGCACTTCTCAAGAGTCAGCAGCCTGTTCATCTCGTCAAGCTTGCTGTTTGAAAACTCGGGGAAGGTCCGAATCCAGTCCTGCAGATAAAGCACCTCAAGCGCGTCGCCGTAGAGCCGGACGAGCCTGCGCGCCTCCACCTTGTGACTGAACTCGGCATTCATCTGTTCGATGACGTCCAGCAGGCTGTAAACAAAAGTCTTGAAACAGCCCAGAAACATGTCAAATGTAATGCCACGTGATCTGTGACGGCGGGAGGATTCAATCAGGAAACGTTCCCAGCCTGTATCGCAACGAAGCAATGCGGAAAATTCTTCAGGAACGTCATGCTGCTCAATATGCCGCAAAAGCGGCTGCATGAACTCTTTCAAGGCGACAAGGCAGTCGACACGTTTTGCCGTGGTATGTTGCAGATATCCGGCAGTTTCCATACGCAGGGACCATCGTTCAAGAAAATAGTCCTGATGTGCTTCTGCCAGACGCTGCAGAATCTGATAACCCGTCGATTCGTATGCCTTCATGAAAATCCTTTTTTGCTGATACTCTCAATGCCGCTACCCATTGCCTACCCACAGACTTGTCTTATTTTTTTTAAGCCCTATGAGCAAGGATGCCTGAGCAATATATATAATCCGAGGTGGAATCGTGCGAATTTTTCAGATTTTCCTGATCATGCTGGCCCTGAACATGCCCGGAGTCGCCCCCGCGGAAGGCATTCTCGTCCAGACCGGAACCATGAAAGAAACTGCCAGGCTGACCATTGCCGGCGACAGAATTGTCGGCGCACCGCTCGTCGCCACATTTGAAATGGGCGATTACAAAGTGCCTGAAGGAATGTACGCATCGATCAACATCGACGTGGAGAAAAAGCCGGAGGGAGAAAAGCCGGAAATTCAAACCGGATATCCGCAGTCACGACTTCTCTTCCCAGCGCCAGGCACCTACGCCTTGAGATTTCGGCTCAACCAG
>JAWLHW010000218.1:0-3737 GCA_041690155.1 Desulfomicrobium sp.
CCCGACGGCTCCGACCTGTCCGACCACCAGACCGGCGGCGCAATTGGCCAGTATGCAGGAACTGAGCAGATCGAGTCCGGAGCTGAGTCCAAGCGCGATGACTGCGATGACGGTATCACCGGCTCCGGTCACGTCGAACACCGTCTTGGCTGTGGTCGGCAGGTGGAAGACCCCTTGTCCGGGTAGGAAAACCGCCATGCCTTCAGCGCCAAGGGTGATGACCAGGCTTTGCAGGTTGCGCTGCTGCATGATTTTCTTTCCCGCTGTGAGGATATCCTCGCGGCTTGAGATATTCATTTCAGCGCCTTCAGCGGCTTCTTTCTTGTTTGGCGTCATGCAATAGAGGCTATCATAATGAGGAAAATTGCATGTTTTGGGATCAAGAATGATTTTTTGATCCGGTCTTTTCTTCTCTTTCAACCAGCGCAGGAATTCTTCCGAGATAACCCCTTTGCCGTAGTCGGAGAGGATGATGGTTTCAAAGCTATCGAGCCTGCTCTCCACCATCTCCAGAAGGGTTGAGAATTCTTTTGAATCAAGCGGCCGGTTCGTTTCCCTGTCTACGCGCAGCATCTGTTGGTGCTGGGCCATGATCCGGGTCTTCAGAGTTGTTTCCCGTGAAGCGGAACGAATGAGGTTGCTTTCAACGCCAAGGGCGCTGCAGATTTCCTGCAGATTTTCTCCATAAAGGTCTTTTCCGCAAATGCTCACAAGGGTAGGGCACCCGCCCAGCATGGCCACGTTTTGAGCCACATTGCCCGCGCCGCCGATCTTGAAGAGCTGCTCGGTGATTTTGACAACGGGCACGGGCGCTTCCGGAGATATTCTTTCAACCAGGCCTTTTTGGTACTGGTCGAGCATGATGTCTCCGATGATGAGCACTTTGGAGCCGATCATGCGCGAGGCATTGAACGCCAGATTCATATTTCCTGCTCCTTTGCCATGCGTTCAAGGAAGGACGCTATTTTTTCCCTTTCTTCGTTGCTTGCGTAAGCGAACACGATTTTTCCTTTTTTGGGTGTTCCGGTGTGTTTGACGCTGAAGGTCCCTGCCAGGCTTCTGACCACGCTGGCGATGTCCTCGACCACGGGTTTGGGACGGCTGGGTTTTTCTTCCTGCTCCAGGTTCTTTTGCTTGATTTTTTTGACCAGATTTTCCGTGTCCCGCACGTTCAGATTTTTTTGCACGATTTTTTCGGCCAGCAGTGCCATGCTGTCAGGATCATCAAGTCCCAGCAGCGCCCTGGCATGGCCAGCCGAGAGGGTATTGGCCTCCAGCATGAGCTGCACGTTTTCCGGCAGCTTAAGCAGGCGCAGGCTGTTGGTCACCGCAGGTCTGCTTTTGCCGATTTTATCCGCAAGTTCTTCCTGGGTGATCTTGAAATGCTCCTTGATCTGGCCCAGGGCGCGCGCCTCTTCAATCGGGTTGAGATCTTCGCGCTGAAGGTTTTCGATGAGCGCGATGGCCATGCTTTCGTAGTCGTCCATGCGGCGGACAATACAGTCGATGGTCTCAAGGCCGGCCATGCGGCAGGCTCGCCATCGCCGCTCGCCGGCCACGAGTTCGTAGTGGCCCGGGGTCGGCAGCGGTCTGACCAGCACCGGCTGGATCAGCCCCTGGGTCTTGATGGAGGCGGCGAGCTCTTCCAGCGCCGCCTGGTCGAAGTGGTGGCGGGGCTGGTGAATGTTGGGCTCGAGTGCCTTTATGTCCAGCGTCACTATTTCTGCTTCGTGTTCGGGTTCGACATTGCGGCTTTTGATGAGTACATCAAGCCCGCGTCCAAGCCCGCGTTTTTTCATGGTCATAATTTACCCGCGGATGTTTGCGTCAGGGGATGTTGACCCCTGGCGATTCGTATTTACTGACAGGTAATTGTCAAAACCTTCAACTTCCGGAGTCACTGTGAACAAGGATACGGCCATAAGATACGTTGTTGATGCCAAGGGTAAGCCCGAGGGTGTTTTTATTGAAGAAGAGATGTGGCAGCATGTTTGCCAGCACGTGCTCTCCGTCGTGGAGAAGCTCTATCCTTCGGAAGACACCATCGTCGAGCCCATGGCTGATCTGCAACTCCTGGAAAAATACTGGGACCTTCGTTATGAGCTGCCCACCGATGTGGCTTGTGAAACCTGTGGGGCAACCACTGAGGACTGGAAGGCCGATGAGCCCCGCAAGTTCATTCTGCGCGCGGCCAATATGGGCGGTCTGCTTGCTTTCCAGTGCGTCAGCTGCAAGTCGCGCATAACCAAGCGTCATTTCAAGGACAAGGTCACCGTGACCTGCATGCCTCAGGCCTCCTGCGCCTGCGGTTGACCCACCTTCTTGTCGATAAGTTCCTGGGCCAGCGCAATATAGGACTGGGTTCCCATGGACCTGATGTCGTAAAGTATGGCTGGCAGGCCATGACTTGGCGCCTCGGACAGGCGCACGTTTCTGGGTATTGAAGTTGTGAACACAAGCTCTTTGAAATGGTCGCGCACCTCGCGTTCGACCATGAATGAGAGCTTGTTGCGTTTATCGAACATGGTCAGGAGGATTCCCAGAATGTCCAACTCCGGGTTCAGTCTTTCCCTGACCAGTTCGTAGGTCTTCATGAGCTGGGCGATTCCTTCCAGTGCATAGTATTCGCATTGCAGGGGAACGAGCAGCCATTTGGCCGCGCACAGGGCGTTGATGGTGATAAGTCCCAGCGACGGGGGGCAGTCGATGAGGATGTAATCGTATTCGGGACTCAGCAAATTCACGATGCTGCGCAGGATGAATTCGCGGTCTTTCTCTTCGCCCAGTTCTATCTCCGCTCCGACCAGATCCGGTGTGGAAGGCAGAATTTTCAGGAACTCCATGTCCGAATCCACAATGGCTGTCCTGGCCTCTTTCGGAGAAAACAGGGCCTGGTAGATCGATCTTTCCACTTGACTGACGTCAACTCCAAGGCCGCTTGATGCATTGGCCTGCGGGTCGCAATCAATAACGAGCACCCGCTGTTCCATTGCCGCCAAAGATGCCGCCAGGTTGACGGTGGTGGTGGTTTTGCCCACCCCTCCTTTCTGATTTGCCAAAACGATTGTCTGCGCCAAAAGTCTTCCCTCCTGATCCTGTCGTTTCACGGGGAACTACGGACGGTAGTATTCTTTGTACCAGGCGATGAATTTTTCTATACCTTCTTCTATGCTCGTAGAGGGCTTGAACCCTACTTCCCTGATCAGGTCGTCGATGTTGGCGTAGGTCGCGGGAACGTCTCCGGGCTGGATATCCATGTAGTTGCGCACGGCTTTTTTGCCCAGGGCATTCTCGAGCACGGTGATGAACTGCTCAAGCTCGACGGTGTTGTTGTTGCCGATGTTGTAGAGCTTATAGGGGGCAGGGGATGTGCTCGGGTCAGGATTCTTGCCGTCCCAGGCCGGGTTGCCTGCCGGTACATGGCTCACGATGCGGTATACCCCCTCCACGATGTCGTCGATGTAGGTGAAATCCCGGCGCATTTTGCCATGATTGAAGACGTTTATGGGCTTGTTCTCGTAAATGGCCTTGGTGAAGAGGTACAGGGCCATGTCGGGACGCCCCCAGGGGCCGTAGACGGTGAAGAAGCGCAGGCCCGTTGTCGGCAGCTTGTAGAGGTAGGAGTAGGTGTGGGCCATGAGTTCGTTTGACTTCTTGCTTGCCGCATAGAGGCTCACGGGGTGGTCCACGTTGTCGTGCACGGAAAAGGGCATGGATGTGTTCAGCCCGTAGACAGA
>JAWLHW010000219.1:0-1890 GCA_041690155.1 Desulfomicrobium sp.
TCAGGAGCCCATGTCGGCGCAGAAGATTTTTGACGAGCTGGTGCCAGTGGCCCGGCGCCTTGCGCTCTATCTGGGCGACGTGTCCTCGGCCATCCAGGAGGCCGCGGGGCAGGGCGTGCTTTTCGAGGGCGCGCAGGGCACCCATCTTGATATCGACCACGGTACCTATCCCTTTGTGACCTCGTCCAACACCGTGGCCGGAAACGCCTCGGCCGGGTCCGGATGTTCGCCGCGCATGTTCGATCGCATCGTGGCCATCGTCAAGGCCTATACCACTCGCGTCGGCGCCGGTCCGTTTCCGACGGAGCAGCCCGAGGGCGCCGGGGCTTACATGCAGGACAAAGGCGCGGAGTTCGGCGCGACCACGGGCCGCAAGCGCCGCTGCGGCTGGCTGGACATGGTTGTCCTGCGCGAATCACAGCGCCTGAACGGCCCCACGGAAATCGCCCTGACCAAGCTCGATGTCCTGGGCGGGCTGGATGAACTGAAGCTCTGCGTGGCCTACCGCTACCGCGGCGAGGAAGTCGCCTATCCGCCCCAGGAAGAGAACGGCATGGCCCATGTCGAGCCTGTCTACGAGACCATGCCCGGCTGGAGCGAAGACATCACCGGTTGCCGGACCTATGACGAGCTGCCTCAGGCAACGCGCGACTACATCGCCCGCATTGAGGAAATTCTGGCCATTCCGGTGTCCATCGTCTCCGTGGGCCCGGACCGGGACCAGACCATTCTGCGTTGATATTGGGAGGTTCGCCTCCCATTTTTATCATGTCCACTCCCTGGCAGCATATCATCTCCTCTCAGCCCCGCATCGCGGGGTTTCTGGAGCGCCTCGCCCAGGCTCCGCCCAATTCACTGCTTCTGGAAGGCGGAAATGCCGCCGAACGTCTGGCGCTTGGTCTTTTCTGGGCCGCACGGCTGATGTGCCGCGAGGAGGGGCCGCCGTGCGGAAGATGCCGCATCTGCCTGCAGATCGTCGACGACGCCTGCCGTGATCTTTTTCTCCTGAACGGTGCCGAGGGTTCGATCAGCGTGGACACGGTGCGCGAAGTGCGCGCCGTGCTCGGCGATCCGCCTGCGGGCCGGGGGCCGCGCGTGGTCATCCTGGCCGAGGCGCAGGCGCTGGGCGACGGCGCGGCCAATGCGCTGCTCAAGTCCCTGGAAGAGCCAAGCCCGGGCAACGCCTTTGTGCTTTTGGCTCCGAGCCGTGAAATTTTGCTGCCGACTCTGGTGTCCCGCAGTTTCGTGCTTACCTTGGGTTGGCCAAAGGGCGGCCTCGAAGACCCCGATCTGGGCGACCGCCTGCATGCATTGTGCGAGTTCATCCAGAGCGGCAAGGGAGCCTGGCTTGAATGGACGGGCCGCAAGGGCAACGTGGACGCGCGGATGGCCGACGCCATTCTGCGTGAAGTCCAGCGCAGCCTGGTCCAGGCCGGATACGGAAATCCCCTGACCGAACTGGCCCGCCTGCTGGCCGCGAGGCTGGATGTGGTTGCGGTGCGTCAGGTGGGCGTCATCATCGAGAATGCTCTCGAAAGTCTGGAAGTGGGGGCCAACCCAGCCGTGGTGCTGGAGTGGGTCGCAATACGCATGTGGAACCTCCTGCACAAATAAGAAGATGCGCGAAATAATTCTCATACAAATCGCCGGCACTGACCGGGACGGTCTCCTGGCCGGAATCATGGGGCAACTGGCCCAGTCCGGGGTGACCATCCTCGACATCAGCCAGTCCGTCATTCACGATGACCTTTCGCTTGGCGTGCTCATCGAGGTGCCGCGTGAGAACGAATCCTCGCCCATCTTGAAAGACCTTCTCTACTGGGCCCACAATCAGGGTCTGCACCTCAAGTTTTCGCCCGTGACCGAGGACGATTACGAACGCTGGGTCGG
>JAWLHW010000219.1:1990-3734 GCA_041690155.1 Desulfomicrobium sp.
CAGCTTGGCATCGACTACGTGCACGCCAATGAGCTTGAGATACAGGACGGGGTCCTGACCGGCGGCCTGGTGGGCGAGATCGTCGACGGCGAGGGCAAGGCCCGGCTGCTGAGAACCATCGCCGCCGAAGAGCATATATCCCTGTCGCAGGTTATCGCCGTGGGCGATGGGGCCAACGATCTGCCCATGCTCGACGTGGCAGGGCTTGGCATCGCCTTTCACGCCAAGCCCGTGGTCCGCCAGGGCGCGGGGCAGGCCATCTCCAACGTGGGGCTTGACGGCGTGCTCTATTTTCTGGGCCTGCGGGACCGCGAAACCGTGGATCAACTGGCCGGACGGGAGGCTTAATGTTTGGAAAACTGTTTTTGCTCTTTGTATTGGTACCGGTGGCTGAGATTTACGTGCTGGTCACTGTCGGCAGCTCCATCGGGGCTTTTGCGACCGTCGCCCTGGTCATACTGACGGCCCTGGCCGGAGCGCACCTGGCGCGCATGCAGGGCCTGTCGACCATGATGCGCATTCGCGAGAATCTGGACCAGGGCTTCATGCCCGCCGAAGAACTCCTCGACGGCGTGCTCATCTTTCTGGCCGGCATGGTGCTGCTGACACCGGGTTTTCTGACGGACATCGCAGGTCTGCTCATCCTCCTGCCGACCACGCGCAATCTCTTCAAACAATGGCTGCGCAAGAAGTTCGACGAATGGCGGCAAAATCCCAACGTACACATAACGTTCCACAAATAGGGGCAAGCCTTCGGCAAAACATCCCGCAGGCGCAATCCCATACCGTCCATCTCGTCCATTTTCCGTCCATAACGTCCACACAGTCCACCAAGCAGCCCAATAAGCCCCCAGCCCACGGAGCACCCCATGATCTACCGCAATCTCAAATCCTGCCTCGATGATCTGGAGCGGACCAAACAGCTGGTGCGCATCGATGACCCCATCGACCCCTACATCGAAGCCGGGGCCATTCAGCGCAGGGTTTTTCAGGCTGGCGGTCCGGCGCTGCTCTTCACCAACGTCAAAGGCACCAAATTTCCCATGGCCGCCAACATTTTCGGTACATTGGCGCGGACCAAGTTCATTTTCCGCGCCACCCTGCGCCGTGTGGAGGCCATGCTCTCGGCCAAGGCCGATCCGGCGCTCGTGCTGAAGAAGCCCAAACTCTGGCCGGGGCTGGCCCTTGGCGCCTGGCATACCCTGCCCAAGACCGTCAGCGGCGGTCCGATTCTGGCTCGCACCACCAGCATTTCGCAGCTCCCGCAGCTCGTCTCCTGGCCCATGGACGGCGGAGCCTACGTGACCCTGCCGCTGGTTTACTCCGAGAGTCCATCCAGGCCCGGTTATATGGGCTCGAACCTCGGCATGTACCGCATTCAGCTCTCGGGCAACGAGTTCGAAACGGACCGGGAAGTGGGGCTTCATTACCAGATCCATCGCGGCATCGGCTATCATCATGCCGAGGCCATTGCGCGCGGCGAGACCCTGCCCGTCAACGTGTTCGTGGGCGGCCCTCCGGCCATGACCCTGGCCGCCATCATGCCCCTGCCCGAAGGCATCGCCGAGATGCTCTTCGCCGGAGCCCTGGGCGGACACAGGGTGCCCATGATCCGGCGGCCCGGGGAACTGCCGATCCTGGCCGAGGCCGATTTCTGCATCCGGGGGTACATCGATCCGCAGGTCCAGAAGCCCGAGGGGCCCTTTGGAGATCATCTGGGCTATTACAGCCTGGCGCACGATTT
>JAWLHW010000220.1:0-1157 GCA_041690155.1 Desulfomicrobium sp.
ATCCTCCTTTACGGAGACACGCAGTGGGATTCGCCCCTGCTGCAGATTCCTCATCCACGCATGACCGAGAGGGCTTTTGTGCTTGTTCCGCTCATGCACCTGGCTCCGGAGATCCGCATCCGGGCTCTTTGTCCATCACAGTGGCTGTCCCGGCTTCCGTATCGCCTTGAAGGAGATCGGATCATGCAGTCCACAAACGTTATTTCCTGAGGTGAATAATGCTTAAATTTGTCATTTTGGGTGTCGTGTGCTTCATCCTTTACAAACTCGTGACCAATGACAAGAAGAAGAAGGTCGAGGTCAAAAACAAAGCGGATGAGAAACTGGCCAAGGAAGGCGTTCTGGTAAAGGATCCCGTCTGCGGGACCTACGTTTCCAAGGATTCGGATATCAGAATCAAGGAAGGACAAGAGGTGCGCTGTTTCTGCAGTTACGAATGCCGGGACAAATACCTGAAAATGATCGATTAGAGGGAGGAAGCTTATGCAATTCTTCATCGATACTGCGAATCTGACCGAGATCAAGGCCGCCATGGAAATGGGGCTCGTAGACGGGGTGACCACCAACCCTTCGCTCATGAGCAAGGAGGCGGATGACTGGCGCGACATCGCTGATACAATCTGCAAGCTGGTGCCGGGACCTGTCAGCCTTGAGGTTATTGCGCTCGATACCGAAGGCATGGTCCGTGAAGCCAAGGATCTGATGCGGTTCGGCCCCAATGTCGTGGTCAAGGTGCCCATGACGGCGGAAGGTTTGAAAGCCGTGCGCATCCTGAAGTCCATGGACATCGAGACCAACGTGACCCTGGTTTTCTCCGCCGCCCAGGCCTTGCTTGCGGCCAAGGCAGGGGCGGCCTACGTCAGCCCGTTTTTGGGCCGCCTCGACGATGTAGGTCAGGACGGCATGGAGCTGGTGCACCAGATTTTGGGCATTTACGCCAATTACGGCTTTTCAACCCGGATCATTGCAGCCAGCATACGCAGTCCCTTGCACGTGCTGGACGCGGCCATGGCCGGAGCGCACATTGCCACGGTACCTTACAAGATACTGACCCAGCTGATTGACCATCCCTTGACCGACAAGGGCATTGCCGCGTTTCTCAAGGATTGGGAGAAGAAAAGCGGGAAATGAGGCGGCTGGCTGTGGACGAGATGGAC
>JAWLHW010000220.1:1257-3718 GCA_041690155.1 Desulfomicrobium sp.
AAATGGACTGGCACGGACCGGCACAATATAATTGACCGGGGCGTGGCCGTTCGAATGAAGTAGCCTTATTAACCGGCTCGGCGTGGAAGCGTCGAGCCGGTTTTTTTTATGCTTTTCCGGAGCGGTCCATTTGGTCCATTCATGTCCATTTTTTAGCAGTCCTTTTCGTCAATCCAAGCTCTTTCAAGCTCTTCCTAACCCGTTTTATTTGTCTCATAATGAAAATTATGTTAACTTTAAAAAAACCAAGGTTGAGCAATGTCGCGGCATTGCCTATCTCGCTTCTCTTTTGCTATGAACCAGATCGGTGCATGGGCAAAAACGACCGCTGGTTTGTGATTATCCGCTTATCCTGTGCAACTGGCCCAACAAGACTGCCTGAAATGAATCTGCAACGTGAGGTCTTCCCATGAAATGCTGCGTCCGGATCTTTTTGATTGCCTTTATGGTGTTGCTTGTCGGCGTGCCTGCCTGGGCTGAGACCCAGGATAATTCTACCCCCGGCATTGCCAGGCCCGTGCAGGAACAACAGCCCAAAACCATACCTGCGGCCGGAAGCCCCAAGGAGGATTCCGCAGGCAAGTTCCCACTCGACATCCAAAGCAGAGGCTCCGACCAGAGCGGCACCCTGCTTTCGTACAAACTCAAAGAAGAGGTCATCGCCAGCAGGCTGTTTGAACTCAAAGTTTCGGACAAAAAGAAATTTGTCCTGCATGTGCTCACGCAGGCCGAATTTCCGGATCGCCCAGCAATAGCCTCTCAGTATTCTATTGTTCTTGTATATCAGGAAGATGCAGGTACGCTGGCCTATTATTTAAACCATTTTCAAGGCCAGGTTCATACAGAAGGGGTAACGGCGGAGATGCAGAAAATTCTGGAATGGGCCTACACGAATCTCAAGCGGTACCATTATCTTCTTGAGGAATGACGCTCATTTTCCGAACGAAAAAAGGTTCCCGGACCTGGCCATGGCGTGCTGACTGTCGCAGAAAAACAATGGTCGTCCGGGACAGCTCGTATCCTTCCGGCACCATGACGACGTCCCCTCCATCACGAATGCCGATCACAGCCTTGGCCAGGACCATGCCCGGCTGCAGTCTGTCCAGGCTGATCTCGATTTCGTCCTGATCCATGTCGAGCAGCACCGCTTCAAAGGCCTTGACCAGAGTTTGCGAATACAAGCTGTTGCGACGCATCCGGGCCAGGATTTCGGCGCTTTCCAGCTGCGCATAGCCGCCCAGTCTATACTCCAGGACCATGGCCAGGAGCGTCGCTTCCAGGGGAATGGCTGGCCGCTCCATGGGTTCAGCGGTTCCGGGCAGCAGGCTCAGATGCAGGGCGTTGGCATAATCGCGCAGAACATCCGCAACTTCCTGCAATTGCGGAAGGTGCCTGACCCACTCCACCGCGCGTTCCGGATGGCCTGCAAAAATCAGCAGTTCATCGTCCGTGAGCGTCTGCCCTTTGACTATTTTGTCCAGCAAAGCCGGAGGCAAGACGATAAGCCCTATGATGGAAAGCAGGAGCGCGGTCTCGGTGACGATGGGCATCGGATTTTGAGCCTTCTGTCCAAGGCTGCGCAGCAAGGGCAATAACGGGCTGATAACCCCGCGAACGTCGCCGCGCAGCCAGCAGACAAGCTCATGCACGGCCTTGGCGAAGATGGCATGAACCTCGTGCATGTTGCCGGCCGAAGTCGATATGCGCTTGTATTGATTGACGCCTTCCTGCACGACTCCGACAAGTGCGGCCTCCTCGCAGGATGCGGGCAGCACCTGGTAAACCTTGCCCTCATTGATGGCTCTCATCAGGTTCGCGACATCCATGGGCGAACGGCTTACAAGCACGCGGGTAGTCTCGGGGCAAAGTTTGCGGACCTCGGCCAGAAAATCGACGCCGTCCATCTCAGGCATGGAAAATTCGGCCAGGACCAGCGCATACGGGCCCTCTTCCCTGATTCGCTGCAAACCGGTGCGGGGTCCAAGGGCGATGTGCGTTTCAAAATTCTTGCGCAGCTTGCGCTGCATGACCGTCAGGGACTTGCCGTCTGAATCCACGATTAGAATGGAATTCATGAGTTTACCTCTTTGCTGGACCTTCTGTCCGAAACCACCGGGCACGCGGGCGGCCGCGCGTTGCTGCCCTTGACCCGGCTCACTCCGGTGCTGACCATCTCCCGGACCTGATGCATGAAGACGCCGTATGCATAACCGCCCTGTTCCATTTCTTTGAGTCGTTTCTCCCATTCACCGGTCAGCTCCGGTGAAGCCACCTGCGGGATCATGGCGCAGACCACGTCCACGGCCCAGCAGCCGAGATCCGTGGCCACCAGACGCTTGCCATCCTTGCCTATATACTTCCTGGCGAGCAGGGTTTCAATGATCTGGGCGCGGGTGGCCGGGGTGCCAAGCCCGCGTTCTTTCATGGCGTCCCTGAGCTCCTCGTCATCAATCAGCTTGCC
>JAWLHW010000221.1:0-3709 GCA_041690155.1 Desulfomicrobium sp.
AAGCCCCCCGCCGCGCCGAACACGGCCAGCGCCGAAGCATTCTGCACCACAGCCAGAATTCCGGAAAAAACCACCACCGCGCACATGAGGATCAGCGCCAACAGCGGCGGGATCATGTCCAGAAAACGGGCCGCTGCAAATATGGTCAGGTACAGCACACCCACCCCGCCGCCCTGCACCAGCAGGGCGTAGACGGGATTGCTGTGCCGCAGTCGCCAGCCCAGAGCCAGCAGGACAACACCCAGCATTCCTGCCCCGGCCATGCGCAGTTCCACCGGCAACAGGCTGTGATCGGAAGCATACTTGAGCAGAAAGGATACACCAAAAAAGAGCACCACCAGCCCGACCTTGACCACCGGGTTTCCGCCGGTGATCCAGGCTCTGGCCTGCGACCAGGCGCTGGTGAGCCAGTCCGGAGCCATGCGCCCCGGTTTGGTGACGGGCCGCGTTGCAGACGGCTTGGGGGCGGCCTCCTCCTGGACGGAAAAGACAAAATCCCCGGCAGTCTCGCCATCCGCGTTCACCCCAAAGCCAGGCGCATCTGCGCGGGATGCATCCGCGTCCGGACCGCCCCCGCTCCGGGTGGAAGCAGTCGCCGCAGACGCGGCTGCCGCCAATGTTTCATGCACTGCATGCTCCCGCTCAGGAGATTTTGTGCGGATCAGGTGTTCGAGTTCCCGTATCTTTTTCTCCTGCGCCGCAATGCGGGACACAAGGACCCAGCAGATTGCTCCAAGGACAGGAAGAGCCAGGAGCGTCGGGCTCCGCCACCAGTCATCGACCGCGCCGAGAAATGAAAACAGGATCAGGATGCCAAGGACAATACGCACAAACACCTCCACGCTGCGGCCGCTCTCGTCCGATGCGTCAGGGGCGCATCGCGATCCTGCATTGCCACGATTTCATAGGCTTTGCCGAGTGCGGAGGATGTTGGCAAGAAAAAAACCAGAGTGCATTAAACCCGGCACACATGGACGCACGCGGTTTGATATGGATGCAGTCGTACGCAGGTGGACGTAAAAAAGCCCGGCCACCATCAAGGCAGAGGCCGGGCTTTATCAACAAGGGAGACGTGACTATTTGCTCGTTATTTCAGAACCAATTCCGCCCTGGGTGAACATTTCAAGCAGGATGACATTCTCCACCCTGCCGTCCAGGATGTGGGCCTTGGACACGCCGCCGTCCACGGCCTCCAGGCAGCACTTGATCTTGGGGATCATGCCGCCGGTGACAACCCCCTGTTCCAGGGCGTGCACAGCCTGATGCAGGGTCATGGAGGAGATGAGCTCGCCCTTCTTGTCCAGCACGCCCGGCACATCGGTCAGCAGGATCAGCTTCTTGGCGCCCACGGCCACGGCCACGGCGCTGGCTACGGAATCGGCATTGATGTTGTAGGTGTTACCCTCTTCGTCCACGCCCACCGGGGCGATGACCGGAATGAAATTTGCGGCCTGCAACGAACTGATGACCGAAGTGTCCACAGCCACGACCTCGCCAACCTTGCCCAGATCGATGATCTCGGGCGGCGCATCGGCGCGCTCCACGGCCATCTCCAGCTTCTGGGCCCAGATCATCCGCCCGTCCTTGCCGGACAGCCCCACGGCCCGGCCACCCTGGGTATTGATGAGGTTGACGATCTCCTTGTTGACCTTGCCCACCAGCACCATCTCGACCACGTCCATGGTCGCGTCATCGGTGACGCGCAGGCCCTGGCGGAACTCGGAAGTGATGCCAAGCTGCTTGAGCATGTTGCCAATCTGCGGCCCGCCGCCGTGCACGATGACCGGATTGACGCCAATATAGCGCAGCAGCTGGATATTGAGGGCGAAACTCTTGCGCAACGCCTCGTCCTTCATGGCGTGACCGCCGTATTTGATGACGATGGTCTGGCCGTAAAATTCGCGGATATACGGCAACGCCTCCAGAAGAAAGGCGGCTCTCAAAGCTTCTTGTGACATGGCTCCCTCGTGGACTTGAAAGGTGGGGAATGGGGCCGGTTTGACGGCGTGCGGGAATACATTGGCAAGGAGGTGGGAAAAATTCAAGCACAATGATTGAGGCTTGGGGGCGGGATCACTGATCCGCAAAGATGGAGAACCTGCAAAAAAAGGCTCTCTGGGCGGACGCGCCCCGGGTTGGTCCGGGCCAGGCCCCCCCCCGAAACTCCATCGCGGGTCTCATAGCGTTGAATCGCTGTGTGCAGGACGAAAAACCCGATCAGCACGCCAGGCAACGATTCAAGAAACGATGCCTGGCTCAGTCAAACAGTCGGCGCCCCTGCCCCGGACCAACCCGGAGCGCTTGACGGAGCAAGGATCAATTTTACGACTCCGGAACCGATGAAAATACATGAATCGACGTCATCCCCTTGAAGAAGGGGATCCATCTTCTTCCAGCCAGGTATATAAAGTTACGAAATGGATCCCCGCCTTCGCGGGGATGACGCTGTGGTAGGCGGAATGAAGCCTCATCTCCGCAAGGATGACGCCGTTATGGACGGAACGCCCGCAAATCAGCAGACGTCCCTTTTTCAGCAGACCATTTTGCCGAATCTTACAGAATATACCGCGTAAGATCCCGATCCTCCTGCACATCCTGCAGGGCCGCCGCCACATAGTCCTTATCTATAGTTACTGTGGCCTCGTCCATGTCCGGAGCGTCGAAGGACAGGTCAGAGACGATTTTCTCCATGATGGTGTAAAGTCGCCGGGCTCCAATGTTCTCGGTCTCCTCGTTTATCTTCTGGGCAAACCGCGCGATTTCAAGGAGCGCCTCATCGGTGTAGACGACCTCTATCTTCTCCGTGCCCAGCAGCGCCTTGTACTGAACGGTCAGCGCGTTCTGGGGCTCGGTCAGGATGCGGTAGAAATCCTCCTTGGTCAGGGCCGAAAGTTCCACGCGCAAGGGGAAACGTCCCTGCAGCTCGGGCACCAGGTCCGAGGGTTTGGACATATGGAACGCCCCGGCGGCAATGAAGAGAATGTGGTCACTGCGGACCATGCCGTACTTGGTGTTCACTGTGCTACCTTCAACAATGGGCAAAAGGTCGCGCTGCACGCCCTCGCGCGAAACATCGGCCTTGCCCGAGCTGTTTGAGCCGCAGATCTTGTCGATCTCGTCCAGAAAGACGATGCCGGATTCCTGGACCCGTTCGCGGGCGGTCTCGTGGACCTTGTCCATGTCTATGAGGCGCTCGCACTCGGACTGGATGAGGATGTCGTAAGCGTTGCGGACGGCCACCTTCTTGGTCTTCTTTTTCTTGGGGAAGACTTTGGAGAACATGTCCTGCATCTGCATTTCCATGCCTTCCATGCCCGGCATGCCCATGACCTGCACGCCGCCTCCGGTGGAGACTTCCACCTCGACCAGGCGGTCGTCGAGCTTGCCCGCCCGCCACAGCTGACGAAGCTTCTCGCGGGTCGAATCGGCGGCCTGAGATTCGGGACCGATATAGTCGACCCCGGCCGATTCCAGAGGTTTGGTGGGCAGCAAGAGGTCCAGCAGGCGCTCTTCGGCCGAAACCTCGGCCTTGATGCGCACCGCCGCCTCTTCTTCCTGGCGGACCAGATTGACGCCGATCTCCATCAGGTCGCGGATGATGGACTCCACGTCGCGGCCCACGTAGCCGACCTCCGTGAACTTGGTGGCCTCGACTTTAATGAAGGGAGAACCGGCAAGCTTGGCCAGGCGGCGGGCGATCTCGGTCTTG
>JAWLHW010000222.1:0-3701 GCA_041690155.1 Desulfomicrobium sp.
GTCCTGGACGTGGACGACCGCCCGCGCGGAGCATTGGCGGACAAGGGCCGCAAGCTGCATCACCTTTCGCATATGCACGAGGGGCTTTGGGCCAAAAGCGTCCGGCTTGACCGCCCCCTTGAGCGTGAGGCGTTTCTTGAAACCGTGGACCGCCTTCCTCCTTCCATCTTTCGCGCCAAGGGAGTCATCGAATTCGCGGATTCCCCGCAAGCCCTGCTGTTTCAATACGTAGGCGGGCGCTACGAGATCTCGATCTTTCCCGAACAGTCCGACCCGGACCGATTCGTGACTCTCATCGGCCAGGGCGGCGACCCCCAGAGCGCGGCCGCCGCAATCCAGGCCCTGGATGTATCTGGAGCCTGAGCAGCATGAGCGCGCAGGCAACCTTCAAGGCAGACCTGTCCGGCTTTTGAAGTGAGAATATCAAGGCGAGAAACCCGTGGCGTTGTCGATATGTTCGCAAGAATGAGGAGGGGCGGGCGTGACGGATTGGGTGTCCGCAGGATGCCAATAAGAAAAAAGGCTTGCAGTATTTCTACTGCAAGCCTTTGATTTCTTTGGTAGCGGGGGCAGGATTTGAACCTACGACCTTCGGGTTATGAGCCCGACGAGCTACCATGCTGCTCCACCCCGCGCCATGTGAGAAGAGCTTTCTATGTAGGTTTACAACGCTTGTCAAATGCTATATTCACTTTTTTCTTATGAAAAACACAATTGATAAAATTTCTCTAATTATTCCGGTATATAACGAAGAAGAAAATCTTCAGGATCTGTACTCCGAGATAACTCGCAGCCTTTCCGGGTTGACTTGTGCCTGGGAGCTTCTGCTCGTGGATGACGGCAGCACGGACTCCAGCCTGTCCGTTATTCGCGCTTTGGCCGGGGCGGACGAGCGTGTTCGGTTTTTGTCCTTTGCCAGGAACTGCGGGCAGTCCGCGGCCTTTGCCGCAGGTTTTCGTTACGCAGACGGCGACGTGGTCGTGACCCTGGACGCCGACCTGCAGAACGATCCTGCCGATATTCCGGCCATGCTCGACGTCTATGCCCAGGGCGTGGACATGGTCATTGGCTGGCGGGCCAAGCGTCAGGACAGCGTGATCAAGCGTTACGCCTCGCGGTTTGCCAACTGGGTGCGCAACGGGATCAGCCGCGAAACTGTCCGTGACACGGGCTGCTCTCTTAAAGTAATGCGTGCGGAGTTGGTCAGGCGGATCCCCATGTTCACGGGCATGCACCGTTTTCTGCCTACGCTCATGAAGCTTGAAGGGGCGAAGGTGGCGGAGGTCCGGGTCAACCATCGTCCGCGCAGCAAGGGCGTGTCCAAATATGGGATCTGGGACCGGGCCTGGTCTGCGGCCTATGATCTGCTCGCTGTGCGCTGGATGCAGAAGCGACATATCGGGTATGTGGTTTCTGATACAAACGTGAAATGACACTTCGGACCTGATCTGCACTCATGCGGACCAGCCTTTCAATGGCGAGGCCGCACGATATGGCGGGACAAGTTTCTTTATATGGCGCGGGCGCGCCTTGGGCGGAACATGGAACTAACGACACAGTGGTGGTTGCTGGCTATCGGATTTACGGGCCAGGGCTTTTTCTTCATGCGTTTTTTCTGGCAGTGGATTGTCTCCGAACGGGAGAAAAAAAGCATCATTCCCATAAGCTTCTGGTATTTCAGTTTGCTTGGCAGCTTTTTTCTGCTGACCTACGCCATCCTGCGCAAGGACATTGTTTTCATTGTCGGCCAGTCAACGGGCTCCATCATCTATACCCGGAACCTCTATCTGATCCATCGCGAACGCAAGCGGCTCCAGAGCAACGGATAGAGCGTCAGCAGGACCCCGGTCACGGCCAGTCCCGTGGCCCAGCCCGCCAGAACGTCCATAGGAAAATGTTTGCCAAGATAAATCCGCGAATAACCAATCACCAGCGGAAGAGCCCAGATTGCCTTCTTGCGGAATATGGCGAAAAGGACGAGAGCAGCCGCTGCGGAGTTGGCCGCATGGGCCGAGGGGAAGGATGAGCCCCGCTGCTTGGTCGTTGTGAAATCCTGAGGCAGGGCGGCCCATGACCCGGACTGCAGGAATCGCGTCTCGCCGACGCTCTGATATGGGCGCACCCGCCCGGCGCTCTCCTTGATCAGGGAGCAGGTCAGGTCGGTGGCTCCAATGCTTAATGCCAGTCCCAGGACAACGGCCACGGGTGCCTGCCTCAGCTTGAGGCAGATGGCAGCCAGCACGATGGCCAGCGTCCAGAGCACGGCATGGCTCGAAAACATGGGCATGAGAAAATCGAAGAGCGGATTCTGCCAGCTCTGGTTGATCCACCTGAAAAGGGTCATTTCCCAGCCGGGGGTATGGAAAAACATTTTTTTCTCCTTGCTCCGGCCAGTTTGGTGGAAGCGGGCGGAATTGTCCAGCGGGCAAGAGCGCTTGACATCTTGACGCATTGATTATTAGCGGCTACTTTCCCAGTTTACTTTTTTTGAAGGAGAAACGAAATGAGCAAGAGAACATATCAACCGAGCAACACCAAGCGCAAGAGAAGTCACGGATTTCTCGTTCGTTCACGGACCAAGAACGGACAGGCCGTGCTGCGCCGCAGAAGAGCAAAGGGAAGAAAAAGATTAGCCGTCTAGCCTATCCTCCCTCGTATCGACTGAAGAGACGGCCCCAGTTTTGTAGCTGTTATGACCGGGGCCGTCGTTTTTTTTCAAAGAGTTTCACCCTCTTTGTGCTCGAACGGGAAGATGCCGGGCTGTCCTGGCGTCTTGGGCTGACGGTGAGCAGAAAAATCGGCAAGTCCGTGCGGCGCAATCGGGTCAAGCGTTTGGTCCGGGAGTACTTCCGGCTTCATCAGCACGATTTCCGTTTGCGCGCCGACATTGTTGTCGTGCCCAAGCGGGGCGTTTGCGTGGATTCCATGGACCTTGCGCAGGTGTCCTCGGAACTTGGCCCGCTGATGGCAAAAATCGTGTCCCGGACTGGAGCGGCTTAGGTCGACCGGAGTTTCCATGCGCCATGCCTTCGTACGTATCCTCTCCCTGTATCAGTATCTGATATCCCCGCTCTATTCTCCCTGTTGCCGTTTCATTCCTTCGTGTTCCGAATATGCCCGGCAGGCCGTCTTGTCTCATGGAATTTTTCGGGGGATGGGCCTTGCTTTGTGGCGGTTGTTGCGTTGTCATCCCCTGTGTGCCGGTGGTTACGATCCGGTTCCCACCCCTAACTTGTCAAAGAGAGATGAAATCAATGGATAGCAATAAGCGCGTCATCCTCGCTGTTTCCTTGTCCCTGCTGGTGCTTCTGGGCTGGAATTACATGTTCCCCCCCGCTCCTCCCCTGGAAACGGCCCCTCAGAATCTTTCCGCACCCAATCAGACCGCAGCGCCGATGCCTCAGGACGCGGCGCAGGTGATGCCTTCTTCTCCAACCGTGCAGTTCTCACCCGTCAAAGGTGAAAAGCTGTCCGTGGATACGCCCCTTTATCGCGCCGTGATCAATTCCTCCGGCGGCGTACTGGAGAGCTTCGAGCTCAAGAACTACAAGGAAACCATTGATCCGGGTTCCAAAAACATCGATCTTGTCACGTTGCAGTCGATGACCAAGGCCCCCATGGGCCTGATCTGGAATTCGATGCCGACCTGGGCCCAGGGCGAGTGGACCGTGCAGGGCGGGGATCTCAATCTGGCCGATGGC
>JAWLHW010000223.1:0-3689 GCA_041690155.1 Desulfomicrobium sp.
CTCATGAGCGGGAGCATGACCTGGCGCATCTGCGGATGGGCGGCCTTGTCGCAACGCAGTTTGAAAATATGCCGCCATTCCCGGATGTTGGCCGTGGTCACGATCTCGGTCTTGAGGCTGTTGGGCAGGACGCTTCTGGCCTCCTGGGCTGTGGCCCCGGCCTCGACAAGGCGCAGATAGGCATCTTCGCAAGCCTGCATGGCAGACAGCCACAATGCGTAGCGGGCGTCGTCCTCGGCCCAGAAAAACGGGCGGATCACCGTAATCTCGCTGCCGAATTTGTCCTGGGCGTAGTTGGCGTAGCGGGTGCTTTCCTGCGAAAAGGCACACAGTCGGTGGCGGACCAGTTCATGAGTCACGCCCCTGTCGCAGACAATGCGTACCGTAACACTGATGTGCTCCAGAACACTGTCATGACCGAGGCGCACAATGCGGGAGAGAAGCTTGCGGGCCGAATCCGGGCTGGCTTTGTCTTCGGACTTGTAACAGGTCCGGGCCGCCAGTTCGAGGTGACTCAGGACAAACTCGCCATCGGGCAGGTGCATGAAGGAAAAACACGGATCAATAACTTTCATGGCTCCTCGCTGGACTGAAGTGATGACAGATCAAAAAATGGCGCCGGACAGGTCCGGTAACCAGGGCACGTTCCTTGCCGCCCAAAAGGCACCCTGAGCTATTGGCCGCGCAGCTTGAGACCGCCGTCGATGTGCTGGTAGGCCCTGGGCGTGACCACCCGCCCCCTCGGGGTGCGTTTCAAAAAACCACACTGAATCAAATATGGCTCGTAAATGTCCTCGATGGTTCGCACCTCTTCGGAACAGGCCGCCGCAATGGTTTTCACGCCCACGGGACCTCCGCCGAAATGATCGATGATGCATTCGAGGATCTTGCGATCCATCATGTCCAGGCCGCGCGAATCAACATCCATGATATCAAGACCCTTGGCGGCCACTTCCGCGTCGATGAGCACGTTCCCGGCCACCTGAGCGTAATCGGCCACGCGGCGCAGCAAACGGTTGGCGATGCGCGGCGTGCCCCGTGAACGCTTACCGATCTCGAGCGCCCCGTCAGGACTGATCTCAAGGCCGAGGATGCGCGCGGCGCGCGTCACGATCAGCGACAGCTCTTGCGGATTGTAAAATTCCAGCCGGCAGATGACCCCGAACCGGTCGCGCAGGGGTGAAGTCAAAAGCCCGATGCGAGTCGTGGCCCCGACCAGGGTGAACGGCTCAAGCTCGATCTTGACCGTGCGCGCCCCAGGGCCCTGGCCGACGATGAGGTCGAGCTTGAAATCTTCCATGCCAGGGTAGAGAATTTCCTCCACCACGGCCGGCATGCGGTGGATTTCGTCAATGAAAAGCAGGTCATGCCGGTTCAGGCTGGTCAGGATGGCGGCCAGATCGCCGCTGCGCTCCAGCACCGGCCCGGAGGTGGAGACCATGTTCACGCCCAGTTCGCTGGCCATGATCTGGGCCAGGGTGGTCTTGCCAAGGCCGGGGTTGCCGTAGAGCAGGCAATGATCCAGATGCTGACCGCGCTCCTTGGCCGCCTGCAGATAAATCTTCAGGTTGCCGCGGACGTCTTCCTGACCGATGAAATCGTCCAGGGTGCGGGGCCGGATATGCTCTTCGCTGGGGTTTTGCATCATGCTACTTGGCGGCAAAAATCTTTAAGGCCTGCCGGATGGCGCTGCCCGCATCCAGATCGGGCTCGTTCTCGAACACGGTCCGCACGACCTCTTCCACTTCATGGCGGCCATAGCCGAGCGAGATCAGGGCCGCCGCGCAGTCCGAAGCGGCCGAGACCACCGGCGCTACCCGGCTTGAAGCCAAGGACGGCTGGGCCACGAGCTTGTCCTTCAGATCAAGGAGCAGGCGCTTGGCCGTCTTGGCACCGATGCCGGGCACACGGGTCAGAGCCGCCACATCCTCCCGGGCGATGCAGGCCGCCAGCTCCGCCGGGCCATAACAGCCAAGCATGGCCAGAGCCGTCCGGGGCCCGAGTTTGGGTGCGGCGAGCAGAGTCACAAAGGCCTGCCGCTCCTCCCAGGAAGGAAACCCATAGAGAACGAGCGCGTCCTCGCGGACCAGGGTGTGGATGAAAAGCCGGACCAACTCGGCGCCGGGGGCAAGAGTGGACACCCCTTGCGTGGTCAGATGCACCTGATAGCCCACGCCCCCCGCGGTAAGCAGGACGCAGGACTCTTCATCGCGGCGCAGGATTGTTCCTTCGAGGTAGGCTATCATGTGTGGGAGCTATAGACGAGTTGACCCGTCTTGACCAGAGGCCTGACCGGCACTGACGGCGGCCATGAACCGAAAATGGTTCAAATGGCAGATGGCCAGGGCCAGGGCGTCTCCTGCGTCTTCGGCCCAATCCGGCTTCACGCCCAACAGCTGGCCGACCATGAAGGAAACCTGGCTTTTTTCCGCCCGCCCCGCGCCGACCAGGGACTTCTTGACCAGGGTGGGCTCGTACCCGAAGACCTCCGCCCCATGCACGCCGCAGGCGGCCAGCACCGCTCCCCGGGCCTGGCCGAGCTTCAGGGCCGAGGCGGAGTTGCGGGCGAAGAAGACGTTCTCCACGGCCACGGCACTGGGGGTGTAGGCATGCAGCAGCTCGGCGATGCGTGTGTACATGAGGCCAAGGCGCGTGCTCATGGCCTCTTCGGAAGGGCGCACCACGCCCGCCTCCACCAGGGACAAAACCCCGGACCGCTCACGCACAAGGCCGTAGCCCATGCAGCGGGACCCGGGGTCCACGCCCAGGATGATGCGCTCAGCTGCCATGCGGTCGGGCTACATCTCCGCCAGAAGTTCTGCCGGCAGCTCGAAATTGGCGTACACGTTCTGGACGTCGTCGTTTTCATCCAGGGCGTCGTAGAGCTTCATGACCTTGCGGCCGGTCTCGACATCAACGGCCACGGTGTTCTGAGGGATGCGGTTCAGCTCCGCGCTCATGATCTCGATGCCTGCGGCCTCGAAAGCGCTTCTGGCATTGTGAAAATCCTCGGCCGCGCAGAGCACCTGCCAGGAATCGTCGTCATCGAGCACATCCTCGACGCCGCCCTCGAGTCCGGCTTCCAGCAGCTGATCTTCGGTGTACTTTTCCTTGTCGAAGGCGAACACGCCCTTGGTGTCGAACATCCAGGCCACGCAACCGGCCGCGCCCATGGAGCCGCCGCCCTTGCTCAGGATGTGGCGCACTTCGGCCACGGTGCGGTTCTTGTTGTCCGTGACCGCCTCGATGAGGATGGCCACGCCGCCCGGGGCATATCCTTCGTACATGATCTCTTCCAGCGCCTCGGAAGCCAGTTCGCCCGTGCCCTTCTTGATGGCCGTCTCGATCTTGTCCTTGGGCAGGTTCACGGCCTTGGCGGCATCAATGGCCGCGCGCAGGCGGGCGTTCATGTCCGGATCGCCGCCGCCCTTGGCCGCCAGAATGATCTCCTTGGAGACTTTGGTGAACATCTTGCCGCGTTTCAGATCCTGCCGCCCCTTGCGGTGCTGGATATTCTTCCATTTACTATGTCCTGCCATACAATCCTCCGAAAAAAGTTATGCGGGCGGGGCCTCGCTGGCCGCGGGAACAAAACCCAAACCCAGGATGAATATTTCCTTGCTCTCCGCCCGGCTGCTTTTGGGCTTGACCATGCTGACCTTGGCAAAGCGGGCTTTCAGCGACTGCAC
>JAWLHW010000224.1:0-2249 GCA_041690155.1 Desulfomicrobium sp.
GAAGCCCTGCACGTGGCCGTGCGCAGTCTGGTGCGGCCCGGCGACAACGTGCTCATCCAGGCTCCGTCCTATTTCTGTTTTCAGCAGTTGCTGGAGAATCAGGGCGTGAGCTCCATTGAAATACCGTCCCATCCACGGCATGGCGTTGATCCTTCCGACGTGGAGCGGGCCCTGGAGCGGTTCGACATCAGCGCCTGCATCTTCACCCCCAATTTCAACAACCCCGACGGGTCCCTCACTTCGGACAGCGCCAAGCGAGAAATTGTGGAGCTTCTGGCCAGGCGGGAGATCCCGCTTATCGAGGACGATGTCGCCGGGGATCTGCATTTTGGTCCGGCCCGACCTTCGGTCTTCAAGATGTACGATGACCTGGGGCTGGTCGTTCTCTGCTCGTCCTTCTCCAAGACGCTGTGTCCTGGCTATCGCATCGGCTGGATCATGCCGGGCCGGTTTTATCGCGAAGCCTATGAGGTCAAGGCCACCACCAACGTCTGCTCCGCGACCCTCACCCAGGAGACCGTGGGCGTCTATTTGCGCGAGGGCCGGTATGATCGGCACCTGCGCGGTCTGCGGCGGGCCTTGCAGGACCAGACGCACTCCATGCAGCTGCATGTGAGCCGCACCTTCCCGGAAGGCACGCGGGTCGGCAGGCCGGAGGGCGGGGGAGTGCTGTGGGTGGAGCTGCCCAGGGGCGTGGATTCGGTGGAGCTCATGTACCGGGCCAGGGAAGCGGGCATCAGCATCGCACCCGGCACCATCTTTTCGACCCAGGACCGTTTTTCCGGACATGTGCGCCTCAACTCCGGTAATCCCTGGAACGTGGAACTGGCGGGCGGCATAGAACGTCTGGGTGGCCTGGTGGCCGAGATGGTCGGCGGGTGAGAGGGTGCGTGTGTCATTTTGGGATATTGACGAGGCTCCTTTGCTGGCCGAGGAAACGCCCATGTCAATGAACTCACCACTTTTTCCGCGCAAGCTTTATGTGGAGCCGGCCACCCTGTGCAATCTGGGCTGCGCCATGTGCGTCAAGCATTCCTCAGGCTGGGACTGCGAGGACGCGCTCATGACCAGGCGCACCTTCGAGGCGCTGGCTCCTCTTTTTCCCCATCTGGACACGCTCAACCTGAACGGCATCGGCGAATCCCTGATGCATCCGGAGCTGGCCTCTTTTATCGCTTTTGCCAGGGCCAGGGTGCCGGAGGATTGCGTCATCGGCTTTCAGTCCAACGGCATGCTCCTGACCAGCGCTGTGGCCGGGGAACTCATGGATGCGGGGCTCGACAGGATCTGTTTTTCCGTGGATTCGCCGGATGCGGACCAGCTGGAACATTTTCGGGCCGGGTCGGAGCTTGGCCAGGTCGGGCACGCTTTTGACCTGATGCGTAGCGCCGCTGCCCGTCCGGGCGCGCGGCCGTTGTCCCTGGGCGCTGAAACCGTGATCAGCGCCCAGAATTATGCCAGTCTCCCGGATATGGTGTCCTGGTGCGCGGATCGCGGCGTCGAATTTGTCATCGTATCCCATGTCCTGCCCTACAACGCTTCCGATGCCCCGCAGAGCCTCTACGTGCCGGTGTCGCAGCGTTGCCTGGATTTTTATCATGAATGGGAAAAAGTCTTTGCTGCGGAAGGGCTGGATGTTGCGCATTCGTATACGTCTTTCTATGCGGTTTTCCGCACCCCGGAGCAGCAGCGGCTGGTCGACATCATTCTGGCCATGAAGGAGGACGCGCAGGTCCGCGGCCTGCAGTTCAGTCTGCCCAACACCATGATCGTTGATTTTGAAAGATTGGCGCGGGTGCGTGAGATATTTGCCCGCGCCACGGATGTCGCGCAGGCGCGGGGTGTTCGTCTTGACCTGCCCGAGACAGCGGCGCGAGAGCCCAGGGAATGCGCGTTTGTTCAGAATCCAAGCCTGTTTGTGGCCTATGATGGAGCGCTGACTCCCTGCTATTACCTCTGGCACAGCTATTCGGCCTGGCTGCTCGGCTCCGAGGTGCGCGTCAGCCAGCGTGTTTTCGGGCGTGTGCCGGAAGATGATCCGGTTCAGGTTTGGCGCTCCGGTGATTTTGTCCGTTTCAGGAACGAGGCCCTGCTTGAGGAGTATGCCCGCTGCGCCGATTGCAGCGTGGCCCCGTGCGACCATGTGCAGGGCTTCCCCGCGCCTTTCAACAAGGACTGCTACGGTCAGGCCGTGCCCTGCGGGGTCTGCCCCTGGTCCGGCGGCGGGTTTGCCTGTCTGCGATAAAAAA
>JAWLHW010000224.1:2349-3664 GCA_041690155.1 Desulfomicrobium sp.
AGCACGAAGATCACTCCGTCGCCTTCCTTGCCTGTCCGGGCCCCGGCATTGATGGCCTCCACGGCCTGTTCGGCGAAATCGTCATTGACTCCTAATTCGATCCTCAATTTCTTCAGCAGATTCACTTCCATGACCACGCCGCGGTACGTTTCGGTGAATCCTTTCTGGCGTCCGCTGCCGAGTACGTTGGTGACGGACATGTTGTAGATTTTCTTGGCGTACAGCTCTTGCTTGACTGCGTTCAGGCACTCGGGCCGGATATATGCTACTACGAGTTTCATGGCGTTATCCCTCTTATTCGTTGGTGAAGATCTGGAAGCCGTTGTAGGATTCCATGCCGTGTTCGGTGATGTCGAGACCCTTGAGCTCTTCTTCCTGGGAAGCGCGCACGCCGATGGTCATCTTCAGGATGGTGAACAGGGCCAGGCCCGCTCCAAATGCCCAGGCAAAGACTGCTGCTGCGCCGATGATCTGCGTGACAAGGATTTCAGTGCCGCCGCCGTAAAAGATGCCCGTGTTGTCGCCGTATCCGGGAGCCGCGAAGAAGCCTACCGCAATGGTTCCGAATACGCCGCAGACGCCGTGCACGGAGGAGGCGCCGACCGGATCGTCGATCTTGAGGACCTGATCGATGAACTCGATGGAGATGATGACCAGGATGCCGGCCAGCAGGCCGATGATCAGCGAGCCCACGGGGGAGACTTCGTAACAGCCGGCGGTGATGGCCACCAGGCCGGCCAGCGCGCCGTTCAGGGACATGGATGTGTCAGGCTTGCCGTGCTTGATCCAGGCGAAGATCATGGCGCCAAGTGCACCGGTACAGGCCGCCATGGCGGTGTTGACCGCGATATAGCCGATGGTGCCGTCAGCGGTGGTGGTGCTGCCGGGGTTGAAGCCGAACCAGCCGAACCAGAGGATGAACACGCCAAGACCGGCCAGGGGGATGTTGTGCCCGGGAATGGCTTTGGCCTTGCCGTCAGCGGTGTACTTGCCCAGGCGAGGGCCGACCACGATGGCACCGGCCAGAGCCATCCAGCCGCCTACGGAGTGAACCACGGTGGAGCCGGCGAAGTCGATGAATCCCATGGCTTCCAGCCAGCCCGCGCCGAGCTCGTCCCCGCCCCAGAGGCTGGCCCAGGCCCAATGACCTGAAACCGGATAGATGAGTGCCGTGACCGCTACGCTTACAATGATATAGGCCGAAAATTTGGTCCGTTCGGCAATGCCGCCGGAAATGATTGTCGCTGCCGTGGCCGCGAACACGGACTGGAAGAACAGGAAGGTCAGGTCCCACTGTCCGCCTGCGGTGGTCGGA
>JAWLHW010000225.1:0-3649 GCA_041690155.1 Desulfomicrobium sp.
GTACCCATCATCGCCCTCACCGCCTATGCCATGAGCGGAGACAGGGAGCGCTTTCTGCAGGCCGGAATGGACGATTATCTCGCCAAGCCCATAAGCATGGTGGACCTGGAGAGGATACTTCTGAAGTACTCACAGGCTTAGAATATCGCACGTGCGATTCAGTTCAACATTTTCACATAAGCGACCCATAATGAATGACACATGCGAAACTCTCTGCGCTCCCGGCGAGCGCTTGCCCATACATGAAGTTCAGCAGGAAAATGCAAGGATCGGAAATCATCTGTGTTCGCAATATTTTGATTTCTTTCCGCTGCCTCTTCTGGTGCTGAACTCGCGGCGTCAGATCATCTTCAGTAACAAAGCCTTCACCGACCTTCTGGGCACCAGCGACGTCGGGTCGTTTCTGGCCAAGCGCCCGGGTGAGGCCATTGGTTGCGTCTATTCCAATGTGGGGAAAAACGGATGTGGCACATCCCTGTATTGCCGCGAGTGCGGAGCGTTGCAGGCGATGCTCGAAAGCATGAGCACCAATGAAAAAGCCGTGCACGAATGCCAACTGCTCTGCGGTGATGAACACGGCGCGACCGTGGCCCGGGATCTGCGGGTTTTCGCCTCCCCGTGGGAAACTCCGGACGGCACGTATTACGTACTGACTCTCCTTGACATCGGCGACGAAAAGCGCCGTCAGGCCCTGGAGCGGATCTTTTTCCACGACATCCTGAATTCCGCCGGCGGGGCCAGAAATCTGGTCGACATCCTTCTGAACGAAGTTCCCGAAGACGCCAGGGAGATCGCCCACATGGCCCGATCCTCGCTTTTCGCCCTGGTCGATGAAATTCAGAAACAAAAGCAGCTTTTGTCCGCTGAAAGAAATGAATACACGATGTCAAAGATCACGCTGCAGGGGCTTGAGATCGTGCAGTCCATTGTCGGGGAATTCCGCCCCCATCCCAAGGCTCTGGGCAAAAACATCCATCTTGACGCAGGCAGCGTCAATGTGGCCGTCTCTTCCGACTTTTCCCTGCTGCGCAGAATTCTGGTCAACATGCTCATAAATGCCCTCGAAGCCACCCCGGCGGGGGGCATCGTCACCGCCGGGCTGCACCGGGAAGAGGACAGGGCGGTATTCTGGGTCAACAATTCCGGAGTCATGGAAGAATCGGTCCGGCTGCAGGTCTTCAAGCGTTCGTTCTCGACCAAGGGGCAGGACCGGGGGCTTGGCACCTATTCCATCAAGTTGCTGGCGGAGAATTATCTTGGAGGGGAGGTCGGTTTTTCCTCGGAGGAGCCTGCGGGCACGACATTCTGGATCAGACTGCCAGCCCTTTAGCAATCGGCCTTTTCGGGGCCTTTGGGGATATGGGAGCGCTCAGATGCGCATGTAGGTGGCGGGAGCCATCTGTTTCAAGGGCAGGTCCGTGCCGGCCAGACTTTCGGAATGGCCGATGAAGAGGTATCCGCCTGGTTCGAGGTGGTTGCAGAATTTCTGGACCAGCTCATGCTGGGTTTTCTTGTCGAAATAGATCATGACGTTGCGGCAGAAGATCAGGTCCATTTTTTCGCGGAACTGAAAGTCATCCATGAAATTGAGGCGCCTGAAGCTGACCTTCTCGCGTAGTTCCGGGATGATGCGCACCATACGCTTGCTCCTGTCCTTGCTGCGCAGCAAATACTTGCGCCTGAACTCCACCGGAATGGTTCCGATTTTTTCATCTTCATATACGGCGCGTGCAGCCTTTTTAAGAATATCCGTGGAGATATCCGTGGCCACGATGGTGAAGCGCAAGGGGCTGACGCGCTCATGGTAGTCCATGAGGGTCATGGCAGTGGTGTAGGGCTCCTCCCCGGATGAGCATCCCGCGTTCCAGACGGCGAAGGTCTGGCCGGGGTGCTTTTTTTGCCACTGCGGCAGGATGTTCTGGGACAGATATTCAAAATGCTTGGGTTCGCGGAAAAAGCTGGTGGTGTTGGTGGTCACTGCGTCGACCATCTGCGGCAGTTCGACCTCCAGCCCCTTCAGGGATTGCAGATATTCAAAATACTGCCCGTAGGACTTCATGCTCAACGTGCGCAGACGGCGTTGCAGACGGGCCTGCAACATGGTCTTCTTGGTCTGGGTGATCTTGATACCAAGTTCCGAATAGATGAATTCGCTGAACTGCTTCAGCTCCTTGTCGGTCATCAGCGGTGCGGTCTGGCCGTTTGCGTCGTACATGGCTCAGGCCACAAGAGCTGCGATATCGAGGATAAGCGCCATGCTTCCGTCTCCCTTGATGGTCGCGCCGGAGATGCCGCGTACATCCTGGTAGACCTTGCCCAGACTTTTGATGACAGTCTGGTGCTCGCCGATGACCCGGTCCACAACGATACCGACGCGCCGCCCCTGGGAGTTGCAAACCACGACCTGCTCGATCTCGGGAGTCTGTCCCGGAATTTCGAAACCGGCACGCAGGCTGACGTAAGGCACCATCTGGCCGCGCAGATTGATGAGATCGGCGCGGTCCCTGTCTTTGCGGATCAGCTCCACACATTCCTCCACGGCGGACAGGGGCATGATGAAGTAGCTGTTTTCGACCTGGACCTGCAGGCCGTCGATGATGGCCAGTGTCAGCGGGATGCGTACGGAAATCGTGGTGCCCTGGCCGGGGATGCTCTCCAGGGAGACGCGACCGCGCAGGGCGTCGATGTTGCGCTTGACCACGTCCATGCCCACGCCGCGCCCCGAGACGTTGGTAACTTTTTCGGCCGTGGAAAATCCCGGCGCAAAGATGAGCATGAGAGCGTCCTTGTCCGAGATGAGCGCGTCCGGAGCAATGATCCCTTTTTCCACAGCCTTGGCCCGGATGCGTTCGGGGTCGATGCCTGCGCCGTCGTCGATGATGCGAATGAGCACCTCGCCGCCGGAGTGCTCGGCCGAGAGCTCGATCCTGCCCTCGGGATTCTTGCCCAGGGCGATGCGTTCTTCGGGACTCTCGATGCCGTGGTCGATACTGTTGCGCAGCAGGTGAACCAGCGGATCGTTCAGACGCTCGATGACGGTTTTATCAAGTTCAGTTTCCTCGCCGTGGGTCTCGAGCACGATGCGCTTGCCCAGCTCCTGGGAAAGGTCGCGGAGCAGGCGTTTGAAACGGCTGAAGGTCGAGCCGATGGGCAGCATGCGGATGCCCAGGGTGTTGTCGCGCAGCTCATCGGAGAGCCGCTCGATTTCTTCGGAGATGGCCTGCAGCCGTGCGTCGTTCTGCTCGCTGGCGAATTGGGTCAGCCGCGCCTGGGCCGTGACCAGTTCGCCGACCAGATCAACCAGAAAATCCAGCTTCTGCGCCGGGACACGGATGCTCGACGACTGCGATTCGGCGGTGGCCGTCTGGCGCAGGCGCTTGACTTCCTGCTGCTCGACCAATGCAGCCTCAACCTGGCTTGAGCTGACCAGTCCCGCCTCGGACAGGAGCTGTCCGATGGGCTTGCGGTCAAGGAGGATGCGTTCAAGGGCGTCTTTGGTGATGTCGTTCTTCTCGACCAGGATCTGGCCGATGAGCTTGTAGGATTCGTCATCGATATTCTGACAGCTTCCGACCATCTGGATGGTCAGGTCGCTGTCCTCTTCCACGAAAATGAAGACATCGCGGATCTCGTCCTCGCTCCTGGCCGT
>JAWLHW010000226.1:0-3637 GCA_041690155.1 Desulfomicrobium sp.
CACACCACCAAGGAGTTCGATCCGGCCAGGGAAGAGGAGCGCATGGACAACGCCGTGGCCGAAGAGATCTACGAGCTCGAGCGCTGCATCGAATGCGGCTGCTGCGTCGCGGCCTGCGGCACGGCGCGGCTGCGCGACGACTTCATGGGCGCGGCCGCCCTGAACCGTATCGCCCGTTTTGTCATCGACCCTCGTGACCAGCGCACGGACAATCAGTACTTCGACATCATCGGCAACGATTACGGCATCTTCGGCTGCATGGGCTTACTCGCCTGCGAGGATGTCTGTCCCAAGAAGCTGCCCCTGCAGAACCAGCTCGGCTTTCTGCGGCGCAAAATGGGCATCACGGCCATCAAACAGTTTATCAGGAAATAGACATGCGAACACTAAGCGCCACCCAAGTCATCGATACCGTGGCCAGGATGTGCATCGACTCCAACCGCTACCTGCCAAAGGACGTGCGGCAGCGGTTCGCCGAGTGCGCGGCCCGGGAGGAATCCCCTGCGGCAAAGGAAGTCTTTCGGCAGCTGACCGAGAACTATGAACTGGCCGAGGAAACGGGGCTGCCCCTGTGTCAGGATACGGGCCTGGCCGTCTTCTTCGTGGAGATGGGCGAGGACCTGCGCGTCGAGGGCATGAACATCCGCGAGGCCATCAACGAAGGCGTGCGCAAGGGGTATGCCGACGGCTTTTTGCGCAAGTCCGCCTGCGATCCCCTGACCCGCGCCAACACCAAGGACAACACTCCGGCCATCATCCATTTCGACATCGTGCCCGGCGACAAACTCAAAATCGCTTTCATGGCCAAGGGCGGCGGCAGCGAGAACATGTCCCGCGTGACCATGCTTTCCCCGGCCCAGGGCTGGGAAGGGATCAAGAAGTTCGTCATCGAGCGCGTGGCCGAGGCCGGCCCCAACCCCTGCCCGCCCACCGTGGTCGGCATCGGCGTGGGCGGCACCTTCGATTACGCCCCCATCCTGGCCAAGAAGGCGCTGCTCAGAAAACTCGATGACGTGAACCCCGACCCCAAGCTGGCCGCCATGGAGGAGGAGCTTCTCGAAGCCCTGAACAAGCTCGGGATCGGCCCCATGGGTCTGGGCGGCAAGACCACCTGCCTTGGCGTCAAGATCGCCATGAGCCCCTGCCACATCGCGAGCCTGCCCCTGGCCGTGAACATCCAGTGTCATTCCTCCAGACATCAGGAGGTGGAAATCTGATGGCCGAATACACATTGCAGACCCCGCTGACGGACGAGGCCATGGCCAAGCTCAAGGCCGGTGACGTGGTCAGGCTGACGGGAACCATCCATACGGCGCGCGACGCGGCCCACAAGCGGCTCATCGACCTGCTGGACAAGGGAGAGCCTCTGCCTTTCGACCTCAAGGGCTCGGTCATCTACTACGTGGGGCCAAGCCCCGCGCCTCCCGGCCGCCCCATCGGCTCGGCCGGGCCCACCACCAGCTACCGCATGGACACCTACGCCCCGCGCCTGCATTCCCTCGGCTGCAAGGCCTCGGTGGGCAAGGGCAAGAGGAGCGACGCGGTCAAGCAGGCCTTGAAGGACCATACGGCCGTGTATTTCGGCGCCACGGGCGGAGCCGGCGCGCTACTGTCCAAATGTATCACGGCGGCCAGGGTCATCGCTTTCGAGGAGCTTGGGCCCGAGGCCATTCGCGAACTGACCGTGGTTGATTTCCCCCTGCTGGTCATCAATGATTCCCACGGAGGGGAATTGTACGTGCAGCCGGACCGGAAGGCGGCTGGGCTGGAATAGGCGGGGGATGCAGGGCGGCACACCGTAGGGGCGAAAAATTTTTCGCCCCTACCGCCATCCGCAAAAACCCGGGCGTGACGTTTATCATTTTTATTCATGTTAGTTGCGAAAACAGACGCTCCGGCATGTTCTGTGCGAACGCTGGCTGCATACGTTGCGTAACAACCGGAAAATATGCGGGGCGTCGCCCTGCGTCTTGACCCCTTTGAAGGGGATGCGATTGAATATCAACGTCGCTGAAGCGGCATCACATTTGGAGGACAACATGGCTCTGTTCACACCCCAGGAAGCCCTGGATTATCATTCCGAAGTGCGTCCCGGCAAAATCGAGGTTGTGCCGGTCAAGCCCTATTCCACCCAGAAGCACCTGACCATGGCTTACAGCCCGGGCGTGGCCGAGTCGTGCCTTGCCATCGCCAAGGATCCGGACCTGACCTACAAGTACACGGGTCGCGGCAACCTCGTGGCCGTGGTCTCCAACGGCACTGCGGTGCTGGGCCTGGGCAACATCGGCGCGCATGCCGGCAAGCCGGTCATGGAAGGCAAGGGGCTCCTCTTCAAGATTTTCGCCGACGTTGACGTCTACGACATCAACCTCGACGTGACCGACCCGGACAAGCTCTGCGAGATCGTCAAGGCCATGGAACCGACTTTTGGCGGCATCAACCTCGAAGACATCAAGGCCCCGGAATGCTTCTACATCGAGGACAAGCTCAAAAAGGAAATGAACATCCCGGTCTTTCATGACGATCAGCACGGCACGGCCATCATCTCCGCTGCCGGCCTGATCAACGCGCTGGAGATCACGGGCAAGAAGATCGAGGACCTGCGCATGGTCGTTTCCGGCGCGGGCGCGGCAGCCATTTCCTGCACCCGGCTCTACGTGGCCCTGGGCATGAAGCTCGAAAACATCGCCATGTTCGACTCGCGCGGCCATCTGCACACCGGCCGCACGGATCTCAACGCCCAGAAGCTCGAATTCGCAACCGCCAAGGCTTACGGCTCCCTGGCAGAGGCCATGGTCGGCGCGGACCTGTTCCTTGGCCTCTCCAAGGCCGGGGTGGTCAGTCAGGACATGGTCCGGAGCATGGCCAAGGATCCCATCATCTTTGCCTGCGCCAACCCCGTGCCCGAGATCTCCTACACCGAGGCCAAGGAAGCCCGTCCCGACGCCATCATGGCCACGGGCCGCTCGGATTACCCGAACCAGATCAACAACGTGCTGGGTTTTCCCTTCATCTTCCGCGGTGCCCTTGACGTCATGGCCTCGAACATCAACGAGGAAATGAAGCTGGCCGCCGCCAAGGCCCTGGCCGAACTGGCCAAGCAGCCGGTGCCGGACTATGTGGTGGAGGCGTACGGTGTGGACAAGCTGGAATTCGGCATCGACTACATCATCCCCAAACCCGTGGACCTGCGTCTCATCGAGTTCGAATCCGCAGCCGTGGCCCAGGCCGCAATGGACACGGGTGTGGCCAAAAAGCCCATCGCCGACATGGACGCCTACCGCGCCTCATTGCGCGAGCGCATCACCAAGTCCCGCGAACGCCTGGACGCCTTTGTGAAGACGTATCCGCAGATGTTCTAGCGGACCTCTCGCGGCAAAAAAGAACCGCCCCGTCAGCGAATGTGCTGGCGGGGCGGCTTTTTTTTGAGACGTCCATCAAGTCAGCGCCCGGGGCGAACCCTGGACGCAATCTGCTCGCGTACCTGTCCGTAATTTTCCGGGGTGCAGAAGACGGCGATGTTCTGGGCGAATCCGCCATAGACCATGATTGTATTGCTGCCGGGGAGTTCCTTGATTTTTTTGATGCTGCCCCATTTGACCAGCACATCCTGGCGGGACTGGGCCAGGATGCCGGC
>JAWLHW010000227.1:0-3634 GCA_041690155.1 Desulfomicrobium sp.
GTCATCCCCGCGAAGGCGGGGATCCATGCCTTTTCGAGCCCGTACTGAAATTATTTGCGATTCATTAATCTGGAGACCATTTATGAACATGAAGATATGCCTCATGCCCGGCGACGGCATAGGCCCCGAGATAGTGACCCAGGCCGTGAAGGTGCTGGAGAAGGTGGCGGCGAAGTTTGGACACACTGTTGAGACCGAGACCTCGCTTATCGGCGGCGCGGCCATCGACGCTGTAGGCAATCCTTTGCCCGATGCCACCGTGGCCGCTTGCAAGGCTGCGGACGCGGTACTGCTGGGCGCGGTGGGCGGCCCCAAATGGGACACCATCGACCCTGCCATCCGGCCCGAAAAAGGGCTGCTTGGCATTCGCAAAGCGCTCGGCCTTTTTTCCAATCTGCGTCCGGCCGTGCTTTTTCCGGAGCTGGCGGCGGCGTCCTATCTGCGCCCGGACATCATTGGGCAGGGCCTTGATATCATGGTTGTGCGCGAGTTGACGGGCGGGGCGTATTTCGGCGAGCCGCGCGGCGAGAGCGTTGTGAACGGTGAACGGGTGGCCTTCAACACCATGATCTACTCCGAGTCTGAAGTGGAGCGCATCGTGCGTGTGGCCTGCGAGATCGCTCGCAAGCGCGGCAAGAAGCTCTGCTCCGTGGACAAGGCCAATGTGCTGGACGTGTCACGCCTGTGGCGCGAGGTGGCCATCCGCACTGCGGCCGAGTATCCGGATGTCGAGCTTTCGCACATGTACGTGGACAACGCGGCCATGCAGCTCATTCGCGATCCCTCGCAGTTCGACGTCATCGTGACCGAGAACCTTTTCGGCGACATCCTCTCCGACGAGGCCTCCATCATCACCGGTTCCATCGGGATGCTGCCTTCGGCCTCCATGGGGTCGGACGGGCCTGCGCTGTTCGAGCCCATCCACGGATCGGCCCCGGACATTGCCGGTCAGGACATTGCCAATCCGCTGGCCACCATCTTGTCCGTTTCCATGATGCTGCGCTTCGCCTTTGGCCTTGAGGAAGAGGCTGCGGTCATCGACGCGGCGGTCAAGAGTGTGCTGGCCCAGGGCTATCGCACTGGCGACATCTACGTGGGTGAGGGCAAAAAGGTCGGCTGTTCGGAAATGGGCGTTCTGGTGCTGGACGCGATCTGAACTTCCGGGGCCGTGCCCTGTTGTGCAACGCCTTGAAATATGGAAATGTCGGGCAGGTCATGCATGGCCTGCCCATTTTTTTTGCAAGGAGCGCACGGTGATCGAAGAGCTGTTGGCGGAGAACGGATTAGTCCCTGATATTGATGACGATACTTTCGGGGAAGCGTACGAACGCTGTCCGGCTGTCCAGAAATCAGTGATCAAGAACGCGGTGAGTTTTGCCTATGCCCTGGCCCAGAATGGAGCCGAGCCGGTATTGCAGACCCGGCGGTTCAGCCATGTGGAGCAGACTCTGAGGTGCGAGCCACTCCAGTGGGCCTTTTTCGCGGTGGACGTGCGCCGTTTTCCCTTGCCGGCTCTTTTTTCGGCCATGGTCCAGGCCCTGGTGGCCAAGGTGCAGGGTTTGGTTGTGCATGTCAGCGGGCCTGTGACCGATCCGCTCCTGTTCGGGTGCGATTTCTTGTCCGCGCATCAGGTCTACACCGCGGATCATCGTCCCATCCTGAATCTCCTGACCGCCAGCGGTCCGGGGGTATGCATCGACCTGGCCGGGCTGGCCCTTGACTATCCGCGCACGCTGCGCCCTGATCCGGCTGGGTACGGAGTGGAGCTGCGTCTGCCCGACAGCGGATATGTGCAGGCCTACAAAACCGTCACGGCCGAGGTTGCCGTGCAGGGGCGCCCTTACATATGCTATGGCGGCGAACCGGGGGGCGCACCCGTGGTCATGGCCGATCGGCTGCTTGGCTGCTGGATCTGGGACATGATCAGCCCCGACACGTTCCGGCAGAGCACTTCCACCTACTCCTAACCCGATTCAGTTGAACTCATGAAAAAACACGACATCGATTCCTCCACGCGCAACATCGGCATTATCGCCCACATCGACGCCGGTAAGACTACCCTGACCGAACGCCTGCTTTTTTACGCGCACAAGATCCACAAACTCGGCGAGGTCCATGACGGCAATGCGACCATGGACTATCTCGAGGAAGAGCAGAAGCGGGGCATCACCATCACCTCGGCCTGCACGTCCATCACCTGGAATGACAGTCAGATCAATATCATAGATACTCCAGGGCATGTGGATTTCAACGTCGAAGTGGAGCGCTCACTGCGGGTCTGTGACGGCGCGGTGGTTGTCTTTTGCGGGGTCAACGGCATTGAGTCCCAAAGCGAGACGGTGTGGCGGCAGGCCGGCAAATACGGGCTGCCCAGGCTTGTTTTCGTCAACAAGACCGACCGCCCCGGTGCTGATTATTGGCGGGTTGTCTCCGATATTGAGGCTCGCCTTGCGGTCAGGGCGCTGCCTGTGACTGTTCCTTCCGCATCCGTGGACGGCGCGGTGCTGCACCTCCTGCGCTGCAAGACCCTTGTTTTTGACGCAACAGATCAGGGCGCCACGGTGTTTGAGCAGGACCCTGAGGGCGGGGACCGCGAACTTCTGCAGGCCAGGCGCAAGGAATTGATAGAAGCCGTAGCTGATTTCGACGACCTGATCATGGAACGCTATCTGGCCGACGAAGCCATCGGCGAGGCCGAGTTGCGGGCAGCCCTGCGCAAGGCGACCCTGACCGGGCAGGCCGTACCGGTCTATTGCGGCAGCGCGCTCAAGAATATCGGTGTGCAGCCGCTCATGAACGGGATCGTGCATTTTTTGCCGTCTCCGGTGGAGTCGCATTCCCATGCCCATGTGCTGCAGCGCATGGAGGAAGAGGGCGTGCGTGCGGACCAGTTTGTGGGTTTTGTCTTCAAGGTGCTCTTCGAGGGCGCACACAAGAAGATCTTCATGCGCGTCTACAACGGACGCATCGGCGAGAACAGCGCTGTGTACAATTCCCGGTCGGAGCGCTTCGAAAAGATCCACAAGCTCTATACGGTCCACGCCAACCGGTACGAACCCATCCCCGAAGCCGGGGCCGGGGAGATAGTCCTGGCCACGGGCCTCAAGGAATGCATCACCGGCGACACGCTCTTTTCCGGTAAGTCGACCCTGCGCCTGGAGAACATCGACATCATCCTGCCGGTGCTGAATGTGGCCCTGGTGCCGGGCAGCGCCAGTGACACGGATAAGCTTCAGGCGTTGCTTCAAAGATACTGCATCGAGGACCCGACCCTGCAATCCTTCACGGACGAGGACACGGACCAGCTCATCGTGGCGGGCCTTGGCGAGCTGCACCTGGAGGTGGTTCTGGAGCGGTTGCGCCGCGAGAGCGGGGTGAGTTTTCGTTACGGCAATCCGCAGGTCATTTTTCGTGAGACTATTGCCGCCGACGCGACGGGCGAGGGGAGCTGCCGCAAGCTCATCGGGGATCAGCAGCACCGAGCCCTGGTCAGGGTCTCGGTGCGTCCGGCTTCGCGCGGACAGGGCAACCGCTGTGTCACCGACCTGCCGGTCACGAACCAGACGGACATTGCGCTCAAGGCCATGGAAGATGCGCTGCAGGCCGGGATGCTTCAGGGCTGCCTGGTTTCTGA
>JAWLHW010000228.1:0-3632 GCA_041690155.1 Desulfomicrobium sp.
ACGGGCCGTCCCAGAGCCTTGGCGCGGGCGCCCGTCCCATGCTGCACGACCTGTTGCAACAGATGGGAAACGATATAGGCGGTTTCCGGGGAGATGGCCTCGGTCGCCTCCTCGGTGGCCGAAAAAAGCTGTTCACCCCAGGGCGAGACCACGCTTTCGATCAGCCGGGGCTTGATGCTGGTGCCGCCACGGGGAAACGCCGTATAGGCCTGACACAGATTGAGCGGCGTGAACTGGCCTGACCCCAGAGCCAGGGAAAGATTCGGCTCCATGACTCCGGTCAGGCCCAGGGCCTTGCCGCGCTCGACGATCTTCTGGATGCCCACCTGCTGGGCCACGCGGATGGTGACCAGGTTGCGGGATTTGACCAGCGCCGTGCGCAGGAGCGTGGGACCGTAGAAAATCCCTTCGAAATTTTCGGGCTTCCACATTTCCCCGCTTCCGTCCTGATAGACGATAGGGGCATCCAGGACGATACTTGCGGCAGTAAACCCGTTATCCAGCGCCGCCGAATAAACGATGGGCTTGAAGGCCGATCCGGGCTGGCGCAGGGCCTGGGTCGCCCGGTTGAACTGGCTGCGGAAAAAATCGTATCCCCCGCACAACGCAAGCACCTCTCCGCTCTGCGGATCAATGGATACAAGCGCGCCTTCGACCTTGGGCTCCTGCTCAAGTTGAAGCTTCCAGGGCTTGTCTTCCAGAATTTCCTCCACCGAGACCCAGATCACATCGCCTGGCTTTAGCACCTTGCGGGCATCGCTCACCTTACCTGCCTCTTCCGGCGCCAGCTTGGGGTTGGGCACCCGGGCCCAGCTCATGGAGGCGACGGGCACGATCCCTGATTTGTCGCCGAAACGAACTGTGGCCCCGGCCTTTTCCACGCCCGTGACCAGGACCTGCATCCAATCTCCGGGGCTGGACTCGCCAAGCTGCTGAGCGTCCAGGAATTCCTCGTACCCGTCCACGTCCAGGCGCTCGACCGGCCCTTGCCAGCCATGACGCTTGGAGGTTTCAACCAGACCCGCGCGCAGGGCCTGATCGGCAACGATCTGGTGGTCCATGTCCATGGCGGTTCGCACTTGCAGGCCGCCGCCATAGACCATGTCTTCGCCATAACTGTCGACCAGCTGCCGCCGCACTTCCTCAAGATAGTAGGGGCCCACTTTCCAGGACGGATCTTCCTGAGCACCGTAAACCATGGGTTCGTTCACGGCGGCCTCGTACTCATCCATGGCGATCCAGCCCAGATCCCTGAGGCGGGAGAGGACATAGAGCTGCCGCTCCCTGGCCCGCTCCGGGTTGCCATAGGGCGAGTAGCGCGAAGGAGCCTTGGGCAGACCGGCCAAAAGCGCGGCCTGGGCAGTGGTCAACTGCGAAGCGCTCACGCCAAAATATTCCCTGGCCGCCGCTTCCACGCCGTAGGCTTTTGCTCCAAGATAAATCTGGTTGAGATAAATGGTCAGGATCTCATCCTTGCTCAGATATTTTTCCAGACGATAGGCCAGGATGACTTCCTTGAGCTTGCGTTCGTAGCTGCGCTCGGGGGTCAGCAGCATGGATTTGATGACCTGCTGGGTAATGGTGCTGCCGCCCTGGACAATGCCTCCGGCTATGAAATTCTTGATTGCCGCCCGGAAAATACCCGGCAGGTCCACGCCCTCGTGCTGATAAAAGCCGGAATCCTCGGAAGCCAGAAACGCCTTGACCGTAATGGGACTCATCATCGACAGGGGAATGAGAAACCTCTTCTCCCGATAAAAATAACCCAGAATTCTGCCATCGCGGGCCCTAACCGTCGTGGCCAGGGCCGGAGAATAATCGCTGAGTTTCGTGAATCCGGGCAAATCTTCCTGGGCCCAGTAGTAGAGGCCTATTCCTGCCCCCGCTGCCAGAAATACGCCCAGTACAATGAATGCCAGAAATATTTTCAGAACTTTCATAATTTCACCTTCACGTCCGGCTCAAGCCCCAGCTTCGAACACATTTCACCAAAAAGAGCCCTGACCTCCGCGCTGCTTGTGTTCATGGCTTCGATCATGGCCGCCAGGGTGGCACATTCTTCGTTGGCCAGGCATTCGGCGGCGGTGAACCAGGTCAGCTGCCCCTGAAATTGCCAAAGCGGAAAAAGCCGGCAGTAGTTCGGCCGCACGCTCCGATCCAGAACACATCCATCGAGCCCCAGAAAGGTGCATTCGCCCCGGTCAGTCGTGGCCAGTCGCCAATGAGAGCCCTGCTCCGGAAATGCGGCCTTTATGTCGCGCTCCGGCATGAGGTGCCCAAGCTGCTCAACAAAGCCGGGAGTATTGGCGACCAGTACAAAAGAATCTTCCCCGCCGAGACCTGCGCTGCGGATGGCGTTCATTTCAGGGATGGAAATGGGAAAACAAAATTCCTCGTCTCCGCTTACAACCGTGCAGCACGTGCGGCCTCTGACAGCGCAACGGCTGCAGACATCAGGATGAATAATGGATGTATCGTTCATATTTATTTGGGAAAAATGTGTTTGAAAAGGAGCGTCCCTTTTTTCAGGAACGAGAAAATTTGACCCGCCCCTGACCCAGCACATCGTGCATATGCACCATGCCTGCCAAGGTCTGGTCGGGAGCGACCACAGGCAGCACCGTGATGGCCCGGGACTCCATGATGTCAAGAACCTCGGCGGCTTTTTGCCCGGGAGTGGCGTGCAGAGGGGAGGCGGTCATGACCGAGTCAACCACGGCGTCCATGACCAACCGGTTCGCGCAGACAAGGCGGCGCACATCGCCGTCAGTCAAAAGGCCCAGCAGATGCCCCCCGCCGTCCAGCACGCACACGCAGCCAAGATTGCCCGCATTGAGCACCGTGAGGGCCTGTCCCAGAGATGTCCCACTGGGCACCACGGGCAGCTCGGAGCAACGCATCAGCTCTTCGACCCGCTTGGTCAGGCGCTGGCCCAGGGCTCCTCCGGGATGGAAGCGGCGAAAATCATCCAGGGCAAAGGATTTCCAGTCGATGAGGCAGACCGCCAGGGCGTCTCCCACGGCCAGAGTGGCCGTGGTGCTGGCCGTGGGGGCAAGCCCGTGCGGACAGGCCTCGCACGGCACCGAGGTGTCGATGACCACGTCGGAAAGCCGGGCCATGGTCGAATGGATGCCACCGGTCAGGGAGATGACATGCCCGGCCAGGCTCTTGAGACTGGGCAGGATGTTGTTCAACTCGTCGGTCTCGCCGGAATTGGAGATGGCCACGATGACGTCTTCGTGACGGATCATGCCCAGATCGCCGTGCGCTCCTTCCACCGGATGCAGGAAAAACGACGGGGTGCCGGTACTGCTGAGCGTCGCGGCGATCTTGCGCCCGACCAGGCCGGACTTGCCCAGACCCGTGATCACCACCCTGCCCGAGCATCCGGCCAGGATCTCAAGTGCGCGCACAAAAGAGTCGCCCAAGCGGTCACGGACAGCGACCAGGCCGCGGGTCTCGATGTCGAGCACCTCCCGGGCCTTGGCCAGCCAGTCTTTCTGCGAGGCAGCCCCCGGCATCTAGCAACACTCCAGGGACAGCTTCCCCACCCCTTCGTCGGGCAGCACGGGGTAGGCTCCGTTGAAGCAGGCCAGGCAGAAGTTCTCGGGCCCGCGCACGGCTTTCAAAAG
>JAWLHW010000229.1:0-3609 GCA_041690155.1 Desulfomicrobium sp.
GCCTGCCGCTCCTCGGCCACGCCCTGCCAGAGAAAGATGATGCCCAGGAGGGGCACGACGATGCAAATGATGGCCGACATGAACTTGAACTGCAAAGAACCGCGGAAACCGCCCATGAGTATTCCTCCCGGAAAGCAGATGAGCCGGAAAGGAGCTTTTCGTCAATACGGCGGCAGGCAGGGCGATGTCGGCAATGTGTTTTTCATGTTGGCGCAGAGTGGATTTTCTTGACAGCAAAGTTTGAAACTGAGTATCCATTGACACGATAAAAATTAAAAAAATGTCTTTGGAATGTCAGCCATATAAGATCCGGATGCCGGTCGGTGACGATGGTGCTTCGGGATCGTCTGATGTCGTCCGAGGAGGAATGCATGTATTTCGAGACAGCCGGAATCGAAGTTTCCCTGTGGCTCCCTCCATTGGCCGCATTTGTCGTGTCTTTTTTCACTTCCATGGGGGGTGTTTCCGGGGCCTTTTTGCTCCTGCCCTTTCAGATGTCCTTTCTGGGGTACACCGCGCCTTCGGTCAGTGCCACGAACCAGCTCTTCAACATCGTGGCCATTCCCAGCGGCGTGTATCGATATCTCAAGGAAAGGCGCATGGTCTGGCCTCTGACCTGGGTCGTGGTCATCGGGACCTTGCCGGGAGTTCTTCTGGGGGCCGTGATCCGGGTCAGTTATCTGCCTGACCCCAAGAATTTCAAGGTGTTTGCCGGGTTGGTGCTCGCATATATCGGGTTTCGCATGATCAAAGATCTCCTGAAACAAAAGGAGAAAAAGTCGGAAAGCACTTTCCGCCGGTCGGTGAAGGACTCCAAGGGAGCCGCCACAGGTCACGTCACGGTCAGGGAATTCTCCATGAAGTCTATCAGCTATGAGTTTTCCGGCGAAATCTACACCTGTTCGACGATGGCTATTTTTATGATGAGCCTTGTCGTTGGCGTGGTCGGAGGCGTGTACGGCATCGGAGGCGGGTCCATCGTCGCGCCTTTCTTTGTCTCCATCTGCGGTTTGCCGGTCTATACTGTTGCAGGGGCGGCGCTTATGGGCACCCTGGTCACATCAGTGGCCGGAGTTGCCTTCTACCAGTTCCTGGCCACCTTTCATGCCGATCAGTCCGTCGCTCCGGATTGGGGCCTGGGGCTACTTTTCGGCCTGGGCGGCATGCTTGGCATGTACTGTGGAGCCAGGATGCAAAAGCATGTCCCGGCACGGATCATCAAGGCCATGCTCTGTGTCATCATCCTTGGCACCGCAGGGAAATACGTTCTGGAATTCTTCGGGTAGACTTCACCATCTCTCTGTTTTACCTCTGAAATCAGTTGTCTCTGTACGCTATGCCGGGCGGCCGGTTTTCGGTTGCCTGAATTGTGTATTCAGCGCTGAGACGTCAGAAAAGTTCCATATCCCCCAATTTAAGCTGCTTGCGAGGATCGCATGAGCGTCGAAATTCCCATTCTGGCCGATGCGGTCATGATCTTTGGTTTGTCCTGCGCGGTCATTGTGGCCAGTCACAAGCTGCGCATTCCGACCATAATCGGCTTTTTGCTTACCGGCGTTCTGGCCGGGCCGCATTGTTTTGGCCTGGTGGGAGCGTCGCATGAGGTCGAGATGTTTGCGGAGGTCGGGGTCATCCTGCTGCTGTTTGTCATTGGCCTCGAATTGTCCCTGGATGAGCTGATCCGGCTCAAGCGTCCGGTCTTTGTGGGTGGTGCTGCCCAGGTCCTCTTGACCATCGCGGTCATGGGATTGCCGCTGGTTTTTTTTGATACGGGGCTTGGCAAATCCGTGTTCATCGGATTCCTGGCCGCCCTGTCCAGCACGGCCATCGTGCTCAAGGTGCTGGGAGAAAAGGCGCAACTGGCTGCGCCTCATGGGCGCATCGCCCTGGGAACGCTCATTTTTCAGGATGTGGCCGTGGTGCCAATGATGCTGCTTGTGCCCTTGCTGGCCGGTGCTTCAGGCAATCCCTGGCTCGCCCTTGGCGAAATGGGACTTAAAGGCGCTTTTGTGGCCGGTGTCATTTTCATTGGTGCCCGCAAGGTTGTGCCGATGATCCTTGGCGCGGTGATCCGGACCCGCAGCCGGGAACTTTTCCTGATGACCACGCTCGGCCTGTGTTTCGCCATTGCCCTGCTGACGTCCACGGCGGGGCTGTCCCTTTCCCTGGGGGCTTTTCTGGCTGGGCTGATCATGAGCGAGTCCGAATACAGCCATTCGGCCCTGGAAGGGGTGCTGCCGTTCCGCGATGTCTTTACCAGCGTTTTTTTCGTGTCCATCGGCATGTTGCTGGACCCTCTTTTTGTGCTGACGCATTTGCCGCAGGTGCTCGGCCTGACCCTGGCCGTACTTCTGGTCAAAACCGCGCTGGCCGCTGTTGCCGGGCGGATTCTGGGTTATCCCTTGCATGTGGCGATTCTGGGAGGATTGTGTCTGTGCCAGATTGGCGAATTCTCCTTTGTCCTGGCCGGAGTGGGCATGCTGCACAACCTGCTCACTGCGGTTGAGTATCAGTATTTTCTGGCCGTTGCCATCGTGACCATGGCGCTCACGCCCTTTCTTATCGCAGGAGTGCCTGCCATCTCCGGCCGACTGTCCCGCCTTCTGCCCGTAGGCATGAGTCTCAAAGCGGAGAAGGATGCGGACACGGACCTGACCGATCATCTCATTATCGCCGGTTTTGGTTTGGGCGGGCATCATCTGGCCAGGGCGGCCCAGGCTTCCGGAATCCGTTATGTCATCCTGGAAATGAATCCGGACACGGTGCGCCGTGAACGTGACAAGGGCGAACCCATTCTTTTCGGAGACGCTTCCCAGGCGGCCGTGCTGGAGCATATCAATGTCTCCAAGGCCCGCATCCTGGCCGTGGTCATCTCCGATCCGGCCGCCATCGGGCGCATCGTGGCCACGGCCCGGGCCCAGAATCCGGCCCTGCACATCGTGGTGCGCACACGTTTTGTCAGCGAGATCGAGTCGCTGCTGCAACTGGGGGCGCAGGAGGTGGTGGCCGAGGAATACGAGACCTCCGTGGAGATGTTCATTCGCGTTCTGTCCACCTATCTGGTACCGCGAGGCGATATCGAACAATTTGTGCGCGAGATCAGGGCGGAGGGCTACGGAATGCTGCGTCGGCCCGTGCTCAATACCGCCGATGCCTGCAACCTTGGCGGGGTCTGTTCCTCTTTTGGCGCGACTGTGCTCAGGGTTGTCCCGGGCGCTTTCGTCGAGGGCAAAAGTCTGATAGAGTCGCGCTTGCGCAAGGAACACGGGCTGACCGTCGTGGCCGTGCAGCGCGATGGCCGGACTCAGCTGAACCCCGATCCGGGATGGGTTTTCGAAGCCGGAGACCGCGTGCATGTCTTTGGTGAGCAGGATTTGATTTCGCGGAAGGCAGTGCTCTTTATCGGAGCGGAAGGCGACTCCTTGAATGGATAATAATGATGGGGTGTTGACATGTTTCTGGTTGAAATGGTGCGCAGGCTGATTTCCCAAATTCAGGTTTGTCCCAGTTGCGGACACAGGCAGCCGGTCCGCTCCGGAGAAAAGCACAGGACGCGCTGCGAGAAATGCGGAGCCCCCCTGCCACTCCCCAAGGACAAGGGATAGCCTC
>JAWLHW010000230.1:0-3585 GCA_041690155.1 Desulfomicrobium sp.
GTGGCTGTCCGAGCAGAAAGGCGTCATTGCCACCAGCCAGAGCCCGTTAGCGGCATTGCCTGTGTTGAATCTGAATGTGAATCCGGAGCGGGCCGCCACCTTCGGCGTGATCCCCGCGGAGGTCACCCGCACGCTGTACCTTGCCATCGTTGGCGAAACCTTGGGGGACTGGTTCGGCAATAATTACGCCCGCGATCCGGTGCCGGTCATCCTTCGGCTGGACAAAAAAGACCGCGATTCCGAACCAGCCATCCGCAGCTTGTATACTGCAAGCACTAGCGGCCAGGCGGTGCCTCTGGAGTCGATTCTCGAATTCAGTCACAGCGAAGGCGATCAGGTTCGCTATCGCCGTAATCTGATGCCGGTAACGACCGTGTTTGCCGACCTGGACCGCACGTTGGCACAGCCTCTGACCGTCCAGCTTGAATCGCTGAGCAATGAAGAAACGCCCGACATCGAAATCCGTTGGCTAAAGCCACCAGAAAAAGTCAGCGAACCGACGATCTACTGGGCAGGCGAGTGGGAAATGACTCGGGATGTATACAGGGACCTGGGCGTTGCCGGGCTGGTGGTCATGGTGTTGATTTACGTGCTGCTGGCCGGGTGGTTCAGTTCCTACAGCCTGCCGCTGCTGATCATGCTGCCGATTCCGCTGATTTTTATCGGAGTGATACCGGCGCACTGGCTGTGGGGCATCAATATCGCCGGCACCGGCGTACTCGGTGTAATCGCCCTGGCCGGCATTGCCACTCGCAATGCCATATTGCTGGTAGACTTCATCGAACAACGGTTGAACGAAGGTATGGATCTGAAGGAAGCCGTTGTCCAGGCAGGAGCCCAGCGTACACGCCCGATCATACTCACCGCGGCCACCGTCATGTTCGGCAGTGGCGTGCTGATCTTCGAACCCTCACTGGAGCCTCTGGGCCTCACACTGGCCAGTGGCGTCCTGGTGTCTACTCCATTGACTTTAATTCTGATTCCAGTGCTTTATTGGCATGCGTTCAGAGGCAGCTCCAGTCGATCCGACGTATAGAGCTCCTGTTTTTCAGAGTTGCCCAAATCCTGGAGCCCTCGAGATTGGTGCCCCTGATCTGTTTTTTTTGAAGCACAATCGGCGTTCGTCGGGTATACCGTCGGTGCAGTGCGGTATTACGAACTGATCAACCTCAGGCGAGCGGGTATTCTGATCTGGCTGCGCTAAAATTTTCTTTCCAACCACCAATCACTGTTCACCATTCAGATACCGCTGCCTCTATCATATCACGCATGCGAGCGTGTCTCCTCTCGATCTGACGCTCCCGCCAAAAACTACGTTTGTTGACTTTGAGACCGCAATGTATACACAGCTGGATTACGTCTTGGTACTTTCACACAAGTCCGAGTTCTAAAACATGAGATAATTCCACCGGGATGTGTCGTGACCAATAATTTACTGTCACCGGAAGAATTGGTTTTTTTCTCATTTCCCTCCTTGAATGCTTCGGGAAAAAAGGAATATTTCCCTTTGCGTCGAGTTTCTCCCGATCTGAACGAATTTCTCATTCTTCTGCCTGTCGATTCCTGCATTGTGATTTGCACTTCCTGGCAGAGCGTGCGGAATTTTCTTGATGCGCTGGAAACGCAGGCTCGCCGTGCAGGCCATCGGCTCGTGCTCGATGGCGATGAGGAAGACTGGAAGTGCTGGTCTTTGGCGCGAAGTCATGTGCGCACGGAAGCTGTTTTGGATAAAGAGGGAGGGGCCGATCCTTCGACAGCGGATCTTTTTCGGGGTGAGGCGGGGAGCGCATGCAAGATTTGTATCGTCCATGCCGAGCATTCCTCGCAGCCGCTCACAGACGGTCATGGACGCCCGGTTCCGGTGCGTCCCGGGGGGCACAGGCCGCCCGTGGTGTGCTTCACTCTCGTTCGTCCACCTTTGCACCCCGGGACATTGGGCGCGCTCATGACCTCTCCTGCCGTGATCATCGATGCGGATGTCTTCTTGAGGCCGGATCTGTCCTCCACAGCAGACAGGTACGCCGAGGCAACGCCTCCGGCCGATTCGGTTCTTGACGGGTTTGTGGAATATCACCGCCTGGCCCAGAAAAATGTTTTCATGGAAGAAATTCTCAGTCACCTGGAAACTCCGGTATTGGCCGGGTACGCCGACGGACGGCTTCTGGGGGGAAACGAGGCTTTTCTGAGTCTTGGCGGTTATTCCCGATATGACCTCGCGACACGTAACTGGACCGTCGATCTGGCAAGCCTGGATTTTCAGGCCTTGCAGGAAAATGTCCTGGCATCGCTTCTTGAAACCGGCCGTACGCAAGAGCTTCATACGGAGCTGCAGACGTCCGCAGGAAAGTTCGTGCCCTGCCATGTCAGCGTTTTCCTGCACAAGGATGAAATGGGACATCCGCTTTTTTTCTCCGCGCATTACCATCCGGTCAAGGATTCAAAGAGGCTTGAAAGTTCGGAATCAAGTTCCGGTCAGGTTTTTTCCGACAGCCTGCGGTACGCCATGAAGCGCTCGATTCGACATCCGGACTATGCTTTCGTGGTACTGCTCATGGGTATCGACAATGCGGAACAGGTTCTCCTCCAGGTCGAAGACCAGAAATCCTTTCTTGAAATGCTTGCAAAGCGAACCGCAAAATGCCTGCGCACGCTCGATATTCCGGCATATCTGGATTCCGAAAATTTTCTCATATTGCTGGACAATGTTTCTGACGTCATCGGAGCCGTCCGTGTTGCCCAGCGTATCCAGGAGGAGACCGCGAGGCCCTTCAAGCTTGGCCAGAGCGAACTGCGGGTGACGTGTAGCTTTGGCGTGGTCATGGCGCCCCGCGATTACACGGACGAAAAGGATATGCTCAAAGATGCCAGGACCGCGCTCAATCGGGCGCTGCAGCGGGGTGAACGGCAGATCGTGATATTTGATGATCGGCAGAACAGCGAGGCCGTGCAGTTTTTACGGATCGAGAGCGGGCTGCGCAACGCGCTTCTGGAAAATGAAGTGTGCATGCATTACCAGCCGATAGTGCACCTAGAGACCGGGGAAATCCACGGTGTCGAGGCTTACATGCGCTGGAACCACAAGCGAAAGGGGCTTTTGCGGGCTGAATGGTTTCTGCCGTTTGCGGAGCATAGCGACGTTGTGCTCGAACTTGAAGCATGGGCGGTTCGCAGAGCCTGTGCGGCCTTGACGCGATTTCAGCAGATCATGGGGGATAAATTTTTTCTGGGCCTCAACGTTTCGCTCAGAAACGTCCTGCGCCATGGATTCATCGAGGATTTGACGGCGGTTGTTTCCGAACACGGACTCAGCCCTGCGGCAATTTATCTGGAAGTGCGCGAAGAGTGGCTGAAATATTTCGCGGAGCGGTTTTCAAATGTTTTTGTGGAAGTGGAAAAGGCCGGGGTGGGCATTGTCGTAGATCATTTCGACGCGACCCACATATCACTTGCGGACCTGCATCGATTTCCGCTTCGCGGGCTCAAGCTCAATACATCCCTGCAGAACGATCCGGGCGTGCTTGCAAGCCTCTCCTCCATAGCCAAGGGCACGGGACTCGTCCTTGTCGCCCCCGGCGTCGAGGACGC
>JAWLHW010000231.1:0-3530 GCA_041690155.1 Desulfomicrobium sp.
ATCACCTTCATCCTGACGACCTCCAACCATCAGTACATGAATCTGTTCAGCAACAAGGGCAAGATGTACCAGGTCAAGGTGCACCAGATTCCCGAGGGCGGCCGCACGGCCCGGGGCAAGCACGTGGCCAACCTGCTGCCGCTGGACAGCAATGAATACATCGCAGCGGCCATGACCTGCCGCGACCTGGACCAGGAGAAATTCTACTTCTTCTACACCAAGCTCGGCGTGGTCAAACGCAGCTCCATCCATCTCTATCGCAACATCCGCGCCGTGGGCCTCATAGCTCTTGGCATGCGCGACGACGATGAGCTTATCGGCGTGCGCGAGGTGGAGACCGATGACGAGATGGTGCTGGTCACGGTGGACGGCTACTCCATCCGCTTCGCCTGCTCCGATGTGCGTGCCATGGGCCGCACCGCCACGGGCGTGAAGGGCCTGGCCCTGCGCAAGGGCGATCAGGTCGTGGCCGGCGTGGTGGTCAACAAGGATACCAAGCAGGAGCTCTTGACCATCGCCGAGAACGGCTACGGCAAGCGCACGCAGGTCGAGCACTTCCGGGCCCAGTCGCGCGGCGGCAAGGGCATCATCAACATGCGCATCACCCCCAAGACCGGAAAGGTTGTCGGGGCCATGATGGTCTACCCCACGGATGAGCTCATCCTTTTGACCTCAGGCAGCAAGATCATCCGCATCGGCATCTCCGACATCAGCCTGGTCGGCCGGGCCACCCAGGGAGTACGGCTGGTTCGCCTTGACGACGAACAGACCGTGGTCTGCTTCGACCATGTGCCGACCGATGCTCCGGAAGTGAGCGGCATTCCGCGTACGGTGGTTCCTCCGGTGGATCCGGCTCTGGAAGATCCCGCCGACCTGGACGCCGCGGTTCTGCCCGGTGATGACGAGGTACAGGATGAACCCGAGGAGTCGCAGGAATAGACTTGCGGATTTTGAACACTGATCTGGGCGCGCTCCGTTGGGGCGCGCCTTTTTTTGAGCGTCCCGCCCATGTTTGCCGTCGCACTGGACGTCAAGAGCCGGGTCGTGTAAGGGGCCATGGCATGAAACGTGTACGAAAGACCGTGCGGTACGTAAGCAACAGGGACGGGCGAAAAGCCGAGTCCCTTTTTTTTGGCCACGATGCAATCACAACCCCCGCAGGGGCGGCAAGGCGGAGCTATGAACTGGCGGCATAAGGACCTTTTGGAGATTTCCCAGCTCGATACGGACGAGATCGCTCATATTTTCGAGACGGCGGGCCGGTTTGCGGAAGTGAACCAGCGGCCCATCAAGAAGGTGCCCATCCTGAAGGGCAAGAGCGTGGTCCTGTTTTTTGCCGAGGCCTCCACGCGCACCAAGACCTCTTTCGACATGGCCGGCAAGCGGCTTTCCGCCGACACCTTCAGCCTGGCCAAGTCGGGCAGCTCCCTGCAAAAGGGCGAGAGCCTCAAAGATACGGCCCTGACCCTGCAGGCCATGAATCCCGACGCCATCGTCATCCGGCACTGGGACAGCGGGGCGGCCAGGTTTCTGGCCGAACGCCTGTCCTGCTCCATCATCAACGCTGGCGACGGCTGGCATGCCCACCCAACGCAGGCCCTGCTCGACGGCTTCACCCTGCATCAGGTCTGGGGCTCTTTTGCGGGCAAGACCGTGTGCATCCTCGGTGACGTTGCTCACAGCAGGGTGGCGCGTTCGAATGTGGAGCTTTTGACCATGCTCGGAGCGCGGGTGCGGCTCTGCGCTCCCCGCACCCTGCTTCCGGCCATGGTCCGGACCTGGCCGGTGGAGGTTTTTTCCGACGTGGCCAGGGCCTGCGAGGGCGTGGACGCGGTCATCTGCCTGCGCCTGCAGCTGGAGCGCCAGCAGGCGGGGCTATTGCCGGATCTGCGCGAGTACGCCTGCACCTACGGGCTGACCGCAAGGCATCTGGAAAAGGCCAATGCGGATGTGAAGATCATGCATCCCGGCCCCATGAACCGCGGCCTTGAGATTTCTTCCGAGCTGGCCGACTGCGGGGCGAGCCTCATCCTGGATCAGGTCGCCTCGGGCGTGGCCGTGCGCATGACCCTTTTGCATCTGTATTTGACCAGGACCCGGATTTCGGCATGATACATTTTAAGACGGTGGTACCATGGCACAAATAGATTGTCTGATTCGCAACGTTTCCTGGGAGGACCGCAGCTGCGACCTCTTCATCGGCGAAGGCCGCGTGCTCGAACTGGCCGAGGCCGGAACCGTTGCCGCGCCTGAAGGCATGGCCGCAACCCAGATTGTCGATGCGGGAGGGCTGTCCCTCCTGCCGAGCCTCATCGATGCGCACGTGCACCTGCGCGAGCCCGGTCAGGAATACAAGGAGGACATTGCCTCCGGTCTGTCCGCCGCCGCAGGGGGCGGCTTTGGCCAGGTCATGGCCATGGCCAATACCAATCCTGTCAATGACAATGCCGCCGTGACCCGCTTCATGCTGCAGAAGGCCGTCGAGGCCTTCCCGCATGGCCCCTGGGTGCGGCCCGTGGGAGCCCTGACCCTGGGCCTTCTGGGCAAGGAGCTGGCCGCAGCCGGAGAATTGGCCCGGGCCGGTTGTGTGGCCCTGTCCAACGACGGCCTGCCTGTCGAGAACGCGGAACTTTTCCGGCGAGCCATGGAATATGCGACGGATTTTGGCCTGAAGGTCATCGACCACTGCGAGGATCCGTGGCTGGGCAAGGGCGGCGTCATGAACGAGGGCGAAATATCGAGCCGCCTGGGCCTCAAGGGCATTCCCACCGCGTCCGAAGCCATGCAGGTCGCCCGCGACATCCTGCTGGCTTCCTATCTGGACCTGCCCATCCATCTGGCCCACATCAGCTGCCGGCAGTCCGTGGAGCTCATCGCCTCCGCCAAGGAGCGCGGGGTCAGGGTCACGGCGGAAACCTGTCCGCATTATCTGCTCTGGGACGAATCCCGGGTCGAGGACTACGACACCAGCGTGCGGGTCAACCCGCCCCTGCGCACCCGTGACGACGTATTGGCCCTGCGCCAGGCCGTGCGCACGGGAGTCATCGACATCCTGGTCACGGACCACGCACCCCACGCCGCCCACGAAAAGGAAGTGACCTTCGCTGATGCGCCGAACGGTATTTCCGGCCTCGATACGGCTCTGTCCCTGACCTATGAACTGGTGCGCAGCGGGGAGCTTGATTTTGCCGACATCAGCCGCCTGTGGTGCTGGAACACGGCCGATATCTTCGGCCTGCCCGCCAATCGCATCCGGCCCGGCGACCCGGCGGATTTCGTGCTCTTCGATCCTGATCTGGCCTGGGTGGCTACGGCCGGGGCGCTTCTGTCCAAGGGCAAGAACACGCCCTGTCTTGACAAGGAGATTCCCGGCCGGGTCATGGCTCATTTTCTAGGCGGCCGGGCCGTCTTCTCCAGACTGGAGGCGATCAGGCTCTAGCGCTCCTGATGAGCGGACGAGCCCGAATTGATTTTTGCAAGCAGGGAAGCACGGGAAGAAAATGGCCAACATACTTATCGTAGATGACGAC
>JAWLHW010000232.1:0-3524 GCA_041690155.1 Desulfomicrobium sp.
ACCGCTCCGGGGGCGAAGTCGAAATATCTGGCGATGCCTTTGCATACACCCAGAAAAACCCCGTCCCGGGCCCGGTAGAGACCCCGCTGTTCTTCCACGGGCCGCCTCCAGCGCGAGCCCTGATATCCGCCGCCACGCATGCGGCCATTGCCGCGTCCGGAAGCTCTCACGATCTTTTCTCCTTACCGTCCTTTTCCAGGAGGATGGTTTCCAGCGCCTCGATGCGCTCTTCCATGCGCGACATGCCGTTGTATATCTCCTGAATCATCTGTGCTTCATGGGCCACATTGACCTCGCCCGATCTTGTGAACATCTTGATGAATCCGAAGATAACCGCGCCGACCAGCAGGATTCCGGCGGACATGAGCACGAATATAAAGCCGAAAAAATGTTCCATGCGTCTTCTCCCTTTCGTGTTTGTCTCCGCATAGCCGAGGCTTCGGCGGCCGCCAAACAAATTTTCAGCTGTTCTATTCTTTGGCAGCCGAACGCATGGAGGCGAGCTGCTCTTCGACTTCGTCTCCGCCTTCGAGCAGGGCGAATTCCTGTTCCAGATTCCGGTTCTGACGTGGCGCGGCAATTTCGGCCTCGGCTTCCATGCGTTCGATGCGCTGCTCGAACTGATCGAAACGCATCATCACTTCGCTGGACTGGACCCGCGAGACATTGGAGCGGACCTTGATGCGATGATCTGCACGCACATGGCGCTTGGCCAGGCTACGTTGGCGCTCCTTGGCCGATTCGAGCTTGGCTTCGAGCTGCTCGATGTCTTCACGGGCCTGTTCGATCAGCATCGCAAAACGGTCTTGCTCCCGCTCCAGACCCTCGCTCAGACGCTGGGCGCTCAGTTTCTCCAGAAGTGCCTCGCGAGCCAGATCTTCCCGTCCCTTGTCCATGGCAAGCCGTGCCCTGTTGCTCCAGAGGTCCGCACGCTGGCTGGCCTGCGACAGTTCGCGCGCGATGCGCTTCTGATCGGCCATGAGCCCGGCGCAGGCGGCCTTGAGCTCCACCGAGGTCTCTTCCATCTCCTGAATCATGAGCCGGATCATCTTTTCGGGTTCTTCGGCCTTGTCCAGCATGGAATTGATATTGGAGCTGATGATATCCTTGAATCTGGTAAATACGCCCATGAGTTCCTCCATGAGTGACGACGTTCTTGATTACCAGGTCAAAAGCAGAGATCATGCCAGTAATGAGCTTTTGTGTAACATGCTGAAATTTTGTGTTTTTCTGAAAATCTTGTTCCGGTATTCTGGTAAATTATTGCATAATTTGGTTAATTAAACTATTTATTGGTAATGCAAACCACATATCCGTCAGCTCCCATGGAAGCCATCGGTCAGTCCGAGGCATTTTTGCAATTTCAGGAACAGCTTTCCCGCGTGGCGCGGATAGACAGGCCGGTGCTCATCATCGGCGAGCGCGGAACAGGCAAGGAACTGGCCGCCGCGCGTCTGCATTATCTTTCACAGCGCTGGCAGGGGCCGCTGATCACGCTCAACTGCGCGGCCCTGGCCAGTTCGCTTCTGGATGCGGAACTCTTCGGGCACGAGGTCGGGGCATTCACCGGCGCCACGGTCCGCCGCAAGGGGCGTTTCGAAAACGCAGACACCGGCACCCTGTTTCTGGACGAGATCGCGAATCTCTCGCCTGAGGCACAGGAAAAGATACTGCGTGTGGTCGAATATGGCTCTTTTGACCGGGTTGGGGGGAGCCGCCCTGTGACGGTCAATGTACGCATCGTTGGGGCAACCAATGTCGACCTTCCGCAGCGCGCCAAGGCCGGAGCTTTCAAGGAGGATCTGCTGGATCGCCTGAGCTTTGAGGTGCTGACCGTGCCGCCGCTGCGCATGCGCGAGGGGGACGTGCAGCTGCTGACCCGGCATTTCGCTGCACGCATGGCCATTAGCATGGGCTTTCCCGAATCGCCGCAGTTCTCCGCACGGACCATGGCCATGCTGCTGGCCCATGACTGGCCGGGCAACGTGCGCGAACTGAAGAACGTGGTCGAGCGGGCGGTGTACCGGACCGGTCCGGGTACAATCAGGGAGGTGGTCTTTGATCCGTTCACGTCTCCGTATCGGCCCGTGGAGCAGGCAGAACCCGCAGCGCCGACTCCACAGGCAAGGGAGGCCCATCCGCGCTCCGCAAAGCCTGATCTGGACATTCCGTTGGCAAGGGCGGTGCGCGGTCTGGAAGAGGCGTATCTGGCGGCGGCCCTGGAGCAAAGCCGCCATAACCAAAAACAGGCAGCTGCTCTGCTGGGGCTGACCTACCATCAGTTCCGCGGGCTTTATCGCAGGCTTGGCGCGGGCCAGGATAACTGACGGCGCGGCTCATGCCCATTGCTGAAAAAGAAAAGCCAGGTCTGCCCCGTGCTGGGCGGACCTGGCTAAGTTTTTAGCAATGGGCAGGACTTATGCCGCTTTGGGCCTGGGGGGCTTTTGCAGGCTGATGCGACCGATCTGTCCGGCGCGCAGTTCATTGAGCAGGATGCCCGCCGCCTTGGTCACGTCCACCTCGCCGCCCTTGATCAGGCAGCCGCGTTTCCTGCCAAGCGCTTCCAGCAGCCCGAGTCCTTCCTGCGGCAGTTCGACAAGCTTGTAGCGCTCCTTGAGCAGGTTCGGATATTCGCGCAGGAGATACTCACCGACGCGGGCCGCAACCTCGGCGTTGTCCATGGCGGTCTCGCGCACCGCGCCGCTGCCAGCCAGCATGTAGGAGGCCGTGGCGCTCTCGATCTTGGGCCAGAGCACGCCGGGGGTGTCGTACAGGGTCAGCTCGTCGCCGACATGGACCCGCTTCTGCTTGGTGGTGATGGCGGCCTGGTTGGCGGCCCGGGCGACCTTGCGCCCGACCAGGGTGTTCATGAGCGTGGACTTGCCCACGTTGGGGATGCCGACGATGAGGCAGTTGACGGGCTGCATGAGGAAATTGCGCTCCTTGACCATGCCCGGCAGGGTGGCAAGAATCCGCTTGGCCTCCTTGGGACTGGTGGCGCTGATCTCCATGGGCACGGTGCCGCATTCGCGGTAGAAATCCATCCAGGCCGCGGTCACGACCGGGTCGGCCAGATCGCTCTTGTTCAGAACTTTCAGGCACGGCCTTGGTCCGCGCAGTTCGCGCAGGAGCGGATTTTCGCTGTATCCGGGCAGGCGGGCATCGAGCACTTCGATGACCACGTCAACCTTGGCCATGACCAGGGCAATCTGCTTTCTGGCCCGATGCATGTGGCCGGGAAACCATTGAATCGACATCTAGTTATCCTCGTTTGCAGGCAAAAGACCTTCCTGGCGCAGGAGGGCCCTTGGGTCGGGTTCGCGACCGCGAAAGAGACGAAAGATGTCCATGGGGTGGCGGCTGCCGCCCAGAGCCAGAATCGTGTTCCGGAAGCGCAGGCCCATATCCTGCCTGCGGGCCGGATCTTCAAGCCCGGCGTCCTCGAAAGCGCCGAAAGCGTCGGCGCTCAGGACCTCGGCCCATTTGTAACTGTAGTATCCGGCCGCGTAGCCGCCGGCAAAGAT
>JAWLHW010000233.1:0-3514 GCA_041690155.1 Desulfomicrobium sp.
CCCGGTTCGCCGAGGATGGCGGCCAGGGCGGCGGCGGTGGGGCCAAGTCCGTGCTTCCTGGCGGTCAGCACCATGTGTCCCAGGCGCGGATGCAGGGGCAGGAGCGCCATTTCCCGTCCATGTCCGGTGATGCGGCCCTGATCATCCAGGGCTTCCAGGTTTTGCAGCAGGCGCAGCGCGCTCCTGAAATGACCGGGCGGAGGCGGGGTCAGCCAGGACAGCGTGGCGGGGTCGGTCGTGCCCCACAGAGCCAGGTCCAGCACCAGCGGAGCCAGATCGGCTTCGAGCATTTCAGGGGCGGGGAAGGGCTTGCGGCTGACCTCGTCGGCCTGGTCCCAGATGCGAAAACAGATGCCGGGTTCGGTTCGTCCGGCCCGGCCCCGGCGTTGGGTCAGGGTTGCCAGGGAGGCTGGTTCCGTGACCAGTACGGTCATTGAGCTCTTGGGGTCGAAGCGTGGCAGGCGGGAGAGGCCGCTGTCCACGACGATGCGCACTCCTTCGATGGTCAGGGATGTTTCGGCGATGGCCGTGGCCAGGACGATCTTGCGCGTGCCGGGCGCGGGCGGGGCGATGGCCTTGTCCTGCTCGGTGGCGGTCAGGGCCCCGAGCAGGGGGTGAATTTCGACTCCGGGTCCGGGGTTTTCGAGCAGTTCGGCCGTGCGCCGGATTTCGCGGGCTCCGGGCAGAAAGGCCAGGATGCTGCCCTGCTCCGTGGCCAGGGCGTGACGGATGGCGCGGGACATGCGTTCTTCCAGGAAGCGCCCGGACAAGCGCAGATAGTGGGTTTCGACTTCGTGAGGCTGGCCGGGGCATTCAATGATCCGGCACGGCGTGATCAGGTCGGCCACGGCGCTTGCGTCCAGTGTGGCGGACATGACCACCAGGCGCAGATCCGGACGCAGCGCTGCGCGGACCTCAAGACAAAGGGCCAGGCCCAGATCGGCCTGCAGGCTGCGTTCGTGGTATTCGTCGAAAATGACGCAGCCATATCCCGAAAGTTCGGGGTCATGCTGCAGCATACGCGTCAGGATGCCTTCAGTCACGACCTCGATTCGCGTAGCGGACGACACCCGGATATCGAGGCGGGTGCGATAGCCCACGCGTCCTCCGGCTTTTTCGTCCAGCAGTCCGGCCATGTGCCTGGCGGCAGCGCGTGCGGCCAGACGTCGGGGTTCAAGCATCAGGATTTTGTTTCCGCCAAGCCAGGGCGCGGACAGCAGAGCCAGGGGGATGCGCGTGGTTTTGCCGCTGCCGGGCGGGGCATGGACCAGACAGGCGGTCTGCGCGGCCAGGGTGCGCGCAAGTTCGGGCAGGACCGCATCAATCGGGAGCGGGGTCAAGGTAGCCCGGTTACACGAATTAGCCGACATGGGTCAGAAAAGGGCGCGGCACAAGAGCAACGTCACCATTGCATAAAGTCCCGCGAGCCCGTCGTCGATCATGATTCCCCATCCGCCCGGCAGCCAGCGCTCCGAGGCCCGCACCGGCCAAGGCTTGGTGATGTCGAAGATGCGGAAGAATACAAAGGCCGGGATGATCCAGAGCGTGTCCGTCGCGGCCAATGGCAGCAACGTGATCCATTGTCCCCAGAGTTCATCCACGACCACGCAGGAAGGGTCTTTGCAGCACAGACTTTTCTCGGCCTTGCCTGCACACCAACTGCCCAGGGGAAAGAGCAGCAGCAGGACTGCAACGCGGCCCCAGATCGGTAGCGGCAGGAAAAGAAATGGTGCGAGGATTGCCGCCACCAGGGAACCCCAGGTGCCGGGGGCTTTTGGCATGCGGCCAGCTGCGCCGAGGGTGGCAAGAGTCAGCGGCAGCGATTCGATCCAGTTTCTTTTACAGCTTGACTTGTCAGGCATTGGCGACTCCGATGGCTTTGATTTCCAGCAGGAAATCGAGGACCGAACGCAGAGGCAGGCCGACGACGTTGGTGTACGAACCCTGCACCTCGTCCACCAGAAAAGCGCCGATGCCCTGGATGCCGTAAGCCCCGGCCTTGTCCATGGGCTCTCCCGTGTCGATGTAGCCCCTTAGCATATCGTGGGAATTGTCCGCCATGTGTACGCGGGTAGTCACCGTGCGACACAGGGAAATGCCGCCCCTCTGGCGCAGCACGCAAAATCCGGTCATGACCTCGTGCCAGCGGCCCGAAAGAGACGTGAGCATGTCCAGGGCGTTGGCGGCATCTTTGGGCTTGCCCAGGATGTTTTCGTCCTGAACCACGATGGTGTCGGCGCTGACGATCACCTTGTTCGGATGCCTGGCCGCGATGTCGAGGCCCTTGAGTCTGGCCATGCGGGCCGCGTAGTCTGCCGGGGCTTCGCCCGGTTCGGGAGCCGGTTCCTTCAGGGTGCTGGGCACGACCTCAAAGCCCAGTCCTTGGCCAGCCAGCAGGGCTTGCCTGCGGGGCGAGGCCGAGGCCAGGATCAGGGGCAAAAGGGCTCGAAACGGGCCCTGCATCGAGAGGACCGGGTTCATTTCTCCTCCTGCGGGGCGATGAGCGCATCGCGCAGGGCCTCGTCCAGGGTGGGGTGGGCGAAGATATGTTCGTGCGCCTTTTCCATGGTCCAGCGGTCGCGCACCATGATTTCGGCCAGGGTGACAAGGTGGGATGCCCCGTGTCCGACAGCGGTTACGCCCTGCACTGCACCGTCCACCCAGGCGATCTTGATCAGCCCCTGAGCCTGGCCGTGGGCCTGGGAGATTGGGTTGGCACCGAGGTTGGCGCGGGAAACAGTCACGTTTTTGCCTGAGGCGATCAGTTCGGCAGCGGTGTTTCCGGCGCGCATGACCTCAATGGAGCCATAGATGCAGCCCGGGATGGGGCCGGGATTGTATGGCCCGGCCGTTTCACCCAGAGCGTGCAGCACGGCGTATCGGCCCTGATGCTCGGCGGCATGGGCCAGCAGGGTGCGGCCGTTGACGTCGCCGATGGCGTAGATGTTTGGCGCGGCCTGCAGGAAGTCATCGGTGGTGATCCAGCCGGCACCGGTCAGGGCAATGCCTGCGTTTTCGAGCCCAAGGCCGGGAGTGTTCGGCTTTCGTCCAACGGCGACCAGGGTTTTCTCGACCCGGATTTCCGTGCCGTCCTCCAGTCGCACCAGGACCGATTCGCCTTCATTGACGAGCCCGGCCACGCGTTTGCCCGTGACGATGTTCCATTTTTTGCGCTTGAGCATGCCGTGAAGAGTTTGCGCGATTTCTTCGTCTTCGGCGGGGGCGATGCGGGGGGCGGCCTCGATGACATGGATTGAAGTCCCAAGGCGATGCCAGAAGTCGGCCATTTCAAGGCCGATGGCCCCGGCTCCGATGATCGCGAGGCTCGCGGGCGCTTCCTCAAGATCAAGCAGGTCGGTGGAATCGAGAATCCGCGCGTGATCGGGTTCAAGTCCGGGAAACCAGTTCGTGGAGGAGCCTGTGGCGATGATCAGGGTGTCGAAGCCCAGAGTCTGTTCGGTCTCGCCTGCGATGCGCAGCGTGTTTTTGTCCAGCAGGGAGGCTTGACCGTGGA
>JAWLHW010000234.1:0-3509 GCA_041690155.1 Desulfomicrobium sp.
AGTCCCCTGGCTCCGCAGGCCAGCAGGTTCATGGTCGTGTTGTACCCTCCCCTGCTCACGGACAGGTCGCAGGCCAGGACATGGTCGGGAAAACGCGGAGTGAACTCGCGCACCGTGGCGTCGGGATGGGCCCGGCTGCGGTCCGTCAGGCGTTGCCGTTCCTCAAGCGGGGCGTTGGGGCCCGTGAACATGAGGAGCTTGTGGGGCAGGCGGGCGCAAAGCTGGATGGAGGCCTCCATGATGGGGTCCAGGAGGTCGCGGATGATGGTCCCACTGCCTGCGCTGGCCAGGATGACGGTCCCGTCAGGGGGCAGTCCCAGGGCTTCCCGCGCCGCAGCCTTGTCCGGCAGGGCAGGCCCCTCGGCCACGTAACCCGTATACCAAACGGGGCAAGCGATGTCGGCCACGCGCGAGAAGGTCAGGTCGAGCCGGATGAGCTCGGGGTCGGAGTGGACCAGGACCCCGTCGAACCAGGGGTTGAGCCAGCCGAGCACCCGCTTTTCGAATTTGGCCTGGTCCTTCTTCTCAACGAGGATGTCGCGCACGCTGCACAGGACCTTGGCCGGACGCGGACGGCGACGGTTGCTTTCGAACAGCGGCAGCAATTCCCGGGAAAAGACCCGGCGGCCGAAGGGGAACATCTCGACGAGCAGCACGTCGGGTTCCAGCTCACGGAAAAGGTCCAGGAGCATGGCCTCCCGTTCCCGCCACGTGTCTTCGAGCTCGCCGTCCACGGCCAGGACGCTGCCGTAGTTTTCGTCCATGCGGATGGCGGGCATGGCGTGATGGCGCACGTTGTCCGGCATGGGGATGGGCACGCCCGCGCCGCCCGTGACCAGGTCCACGGTCAGGGGGGCCAGGGCCCGGTCGATGGCCATGCTGCGGAAGAGGTGGCCGATGCCGAAGACGTATTGCGTGTAGTGCAGGATTTTCATGAAAGCCTCACATTGGTGTGGAGGACACGCAGTTCCCCGCGGTCCAGGCTCAGCAGGTGCAGGGCCCGCTTGGCCACGTCGGCCGAAGCGTCCGGCAGGAAGGGGGAGCCCAGGAGGTGGTTCAGAACGATCTTGATGACGCCCAGGTGCGTGACCATGAGGATGCGCTCGCCGTCGCGCTCGCGGGCAGTTTCCTCGATGGCGGCCAGCGCCCTGCCTAGAACCTCGCGGCGGCTCTCGCCTCCGGGCGGGGTGAAATCCCAGCCCCGGGCCTCCTGAATCTCGATCAGGCCGGGATGATCCCGGCGCAGGCCTGTCACGGTAAGGCCCGTCCATGCCCCCCAGTCCTGCTCGCGCAGGCCCGGTACGATTTCGGGAGCGCACTCCGGAAAGAGAAGTCGCGCCGTCTCGCGCGCCCGCTGCAACGGGCTGGATGCGATGCGATCCCAAGGGCCGTGGATGGTCAGGGCGTCACGCCAGGACTGCGGGTCGAAGTCCGGGTTCAGAGGCGTGTCGGTCACGCCCTGGATGCGCTTCTCACGGTTCCAGACCGTAGGGCCGTGGCGCAGCAGGCCGATGACGTTCATGGCCGCCTCCCGGCGCAGATCTTCTCCATGACGGCCAGCATTTCCCGGTAGTTGGCGGCGATGTCGTGAACACGCAGCACGCGTTCGCGGGCCTGACTGCCCAGGAGTCTGCGCCGGTTCTCGTCGCCCAGCAGTTCGCCCACCGCCGAGGAGAAGGCATCAAGGGAGAAGGGCGGGACGATGATTCCGGCCTCGCCGTCGGCCACGACTTCGGGCGCGCCGTCGTGACTGGTGGCCACCACGGGCAGGCCGCAGCACTGGGCCTCAAGGTAGACCATGCCCAGGGCCTCACCGATGCCGGGGAAGGCGAAGATGTCGCCGGCCTGATACCAGACGTGCATGTCTGCAGGTTCCACCCGGCCGGAGAAGGTGCAGGCTTCGGGCAGGAGCTGCCTGGCGCGCTTCTCCAGGCGTTCGCGCCCGGCGCCGTCGCCCAGGATCAGCAGGTGCAGCTCCGGAAAACGGGGCTTCAGGGCCGCGCAGGCGTCGATGACAAAGGCGACGCCGTCTTCCTTCACGCCGGGGCGGAACATGGCCGCCGTGACGACAACCAGCTTTCCATTGAGCCCAAGGCGCAAGCGGTTGGCCGCGCCCAGGTCGGGATTCAGGGGGAAATTTTCCGTGCGGATGCCGGGGCGGATGTAAACGATGCGCTCCGGCGGCAGGAGCCGTCCAATGTTGTCCACGTCGCGGAGCTTGTTGACGAAGACCGCATCGGCCCGTTCCAGGGCCATGCGGTTCAGGTGGAAACCGGCCCAGGTTTTCAGGCGCTTGCGGTACTTGGTGGCATAGGAGCCCGCCAGGATGAAGTAGGGCAGGCGGTGACGGGCGGCGATGAACGGCCCGAAGGGGTCCGGGCCGCGATAGTAGGTGTGGTAGGTGAACCAGCAGTCCGGGCGGGCGCGTTTCACGGCCCTGCAGGCCTTCCAGGCATCGACCAGGGCCCCTGGCCATTCGCGCGGACGCAGGAAGATCCACTCGGTGGTCCGGCTCAGGGGCACCATGACCTCGTGCCCCCCGGCCTCCATGGCCGCGACAACGTCGCGGGCGATGGACACCAGGCCCGAGGATCGCGGGTGATCCAGGGCGCGGAAGGTCGGGTAATAGGCGATGCGCATGGGCCTAGAGGTTCGTCAGGTTGCGGTACAGGGCGACGAGTTCGACGATGAGCTTCTTGTTGTCGAAGACCTCGGTCACTTTATGTCTGGCCGCCGGGATGATTTTCGCGCGCAGCGCCTGGTCTGTGACAATGCGTTTGAGGGCTGCGGCCATTTCTTCGGGCCGTGTGGCGTCGACCAGCAGTCCCGTCTCCTCGTGCTCGACCAGTTCGGGAATGCCCGAGACCCGCGTGCCGATGACCGGAACGCCCAGCGCCATGCTCTCGGCCAGAACGTTGGGGATGCCGTCGCGGTCGCCGCTGCGGGCGACGCGGCAGCCGAGCACGAAGCAGTCGGCGCTCTGGAAGCGTTCCAGGACCTGCTCATGGGCCATGGTGCCCGGCATCTCCACATGCCCTTCCAGCCCCAGTTCCCGCACCCTTGTTTTCACGGCCTCCTTGTCGTCGCCGCTGCCGATGAGCACGTAGCGAAAGGGGAAATCCTCCCTGGCCAGCAGCGCCAGGGCTTCGAGGATGTCGGGGATGCCCTTCTTCTCGACGATGCGGGCGATGGTCAGGAAGGTGTAGGGCGGCTCGGGCGTGCGCGTCACGGCGTGGGCGAAGAAGAGCTCGAGGTCGATGCCGTGGTACACGCAGTGCACTTCGTGGCGTCCCTGCACGAGATTTTCCAGGAAGGTCTTGTTGTATTTCGTGCAGGTCACGACGAAGCGGGCCTTGTCGATCTTTTCGGACAGCTGCGCGGCATCGGAGGTGTAGATGTCCTTGGCGTGAGCCGTGAAGCTGAAGGGCACGCCGCAGATCTCGGAGGCGAACATGGCAACCGAGGTCGGGCTGTGGGCGAAGTGGGCGTGCAGGTGGGCCAGGTTCAGG
>JAWLHW010000235.1:0-3486 GCA_041690155.1 Desulfomicrobium sp.
TCCGATGGCGTCATCAACGGTCAGAATGTACCCTCGCCGCCCGTTGTCCGGCTCCTGAGCAAAAACAAAACCAGCCAGGACAGCCAGAATAAGGGCAGCAACGACGCCGAGAATCCAGAAGGAATTGATGCTTCGGTAATTAGACATGCTTTCCTGATAAGGCTATTACGCGAAGGATTCAAGACCGCAGAAGAAATTCTTCAGGGCCATGACAGATGCCGCTGCAAAAAGTCGCCAAAGAACCTGAGTGTCATTCCCGCAAACGTGTGCCCGGCATGGGTAGGCGGGCCATGTCGGGCAATGGCGCGAAATCCATTCTTTACGGATAGTTAAAAAAGGCATGAATCCCCTTCTTCAAGGGGATGATGGCTTTTTGCAGTGACGTCATGACAGCAAATAGCGGCTCCAATCATCTCGCGGCGCAGGTCAGAGAAGGACCGCAGAAGGAACCAGTTGCCTGTTACTTCGACAGTTCCAGTAGCTACCTGACGGAATCAATCCATGATCGATAAAGAACCCAGCCCGGAGTTGAGCCACGACAGACCTGCCCTTCCAAGCCTTTGAAGGCTATTTGCGGAAAAGACATGCGGCGTATACAAAGTGAGGAGCTATCACACGTCGTTTGCTTGTTCCTGTAAAAATAGAGCCCAATACGATGGAAAGCACTTATCAAAGCATGATCACGGTGGCGGTTGCGCTGGCGATCGGCCTGTTGGTCGGGATTGAACGAAGCTGGAGCGACCGTGCGAGTGAAGAAGGCTCACGCATTGCCGGCGTTCGCACCTTCAGCCTGATCGGACTTCTCGGCGGCGTAGCCATGCTGTTGAGCCAAGATGTCGGCACCTGGTTCGTTGGCGTAGTCTTTGCGGCAGTGGCCGCTCTGAGCATCACCGCCCATGTGCTCGACGTCCAGAAAGACCAGGACCTGGGGTCCACGACGGCATTTTCCATGATGCTGACCTTTGCGCTGGCCGCCTGGGCGGCACGTGGCGCAATTATCCCGGCAATGGCGGTCACCGTGGTCGTCATTTCTCTGCTCGGACACAAGCCGATGCTGCATTCCTGGCTGAAAATGATTTCGCCGCAAGATTTTTATGCCGGTGCCAAACTGCTCATTATCTCGGTGGTTTTGCTGCCCTTGCTGCCGAATCAGGGGTATGGACCATGGCAGGCGCTCAATCCTTTCTGGACCTGGTTGATGGTGGTGCTCATCTCCGGGTTGTCTTTTCTCGGATTCATCGGGATGAAAATAGTCGGAGAGCGGGCGGGCCTGATCATGACGGCCATTGTCGGCGCAGTGGTATCTTCCACCGCGGTAACAGTCAGTCTGGCGCGTCTGGCCAAAAAGCTGCAACGCTACCAGCTATATGCCGGCGGAGTTCTGCTGGCTTCGGCGTTTATGTTCCTGCGGGTGATAATCGAGATCTTCGTCGTTTATCGGGATCTACTCGCAAAGATGTGGCTGCCGCTTAGCGTTATGAGTGCCGGTTTGCTCGCGGGCTTTTTCTGGTTGTGGCTGCGCCACAGGGAAAACAGGGAGGAAGTGAGTCGGGACATCAAGGTGAAAAATCCCCTGCAGCTGGGTATGGCCCTGCAGTTTGGCATAGTGTTGGCCGCCGTCCTGCTGCTGTCGGAGGCGATGAAAGCATGGTTCGGCGATTATGGCATCTACGCCCTGTCTGTGGTCTCGGGAATAATGGATGTCGACGCCATTACCCTGTCCCTTGCCAAATCGGCTCAGCAGCACCGGGAGACCGATGTCGCTGTTGTCGGTATTCTGCTTGCGTGTGCCACCAACACGCTGGTCAAAGGAATCATGTTCGCCGTCATTACCCGGGCCAGGCATGCGATTTGGCTGCCTGTCTTCATGGGTTTTGCGATGCTGCCGGGGCTGCTTATTGCGATGCTCTGGTGATGCGTTTGCGGCTTCTGCGTTGCCCTTTTTTCGTTTTTTTGCTGCTGATCAAGCACTGCGCAAAGAAATAAGCCTTCAGAGAATTGCTGGCAGGCGCATCGGGCCGAGCGCGTTGCCGCACTGATCGATGGCTTAAGTCAAGATTCAAGATCTGTCCCCAGATCCCCCATGACCCCAGATCCTCAACCTTTGAAAAAAATCCTCGAAATTCCGCGCAATCGTTAGATATCGCAGATTCTGTTGACGGCTATTAATTTTACAGCCGTTTTCTCTGGCGCTTTTCCACCATATAGTCGGCCTGTTGCGCATAAGCGCATTCAATAGCTCCAATCCGGCACGCGCCTTGCCTATGAACCATGGATGAAAAGAATCAAGATCGCAGAGCGATTCGACTACGGCTCCAGCATGATCAACCATAGCCGCCGTTTTCCAAACAGGAACCATGAAATCGGTGCAGGGATCGCCTCGCACCGAAAGGAGAGACCATGAAAGCAATACAAGAACTCCTGCAGGAACATCAGGACATCGAGCTCATGCTGGAAATCCTGAAAACCGTGTCAACGCGACTGTCCGCTGGAGGTGCAGTCCCGCCCGAACATCTTGAGGGCATCCTCGATTTTTTGACTGTTTTCGTCGACAAATGCCACCACGGCAAGGAAGAGAAATACCTGTTTCAGGCGTTGGAAGCCGCCGGAGTGGATCACATTACCGGACACATCGGAGTCTTGATCTATGAGCACGAACGGGGCCGTATCCATATCGCCCGGATCAAAAAAGGACTGGCGGGGACCTCAGGCGTGCCAGACATGACAGAAGTGCAGGCTGCCGCTACGGATTATGTGGAACTAATGGTTCAGCATATCACTACGGAAAACACGGATGTATTTCCGATGGCAGAAAAAGTTTTGGATGCAGGAGCGTCCGCCACGCTTTGTGACAACTTCGAGAAGCTCGAGCGCGAGAGGATCGGAGTAGGAAAACACGAAGAATTTCATGCACTGCTAGAAACGCTGCAGGACTTGTATCTGAAGTGACGGGCAGTTGGCGTCCGATTGTATCGAACCATGAACCGAAAAACGTGCGTCTGCCCCCTCACCTTGAATGGACAGACCAGAAAATGTATTGTCTTCCCCCGTTTTCGCCAGGCTGCTTCAGCAGACACTTGGAGGGCTGCCGCCTCCCGCACGAAGGCGAGGCAGTTCTCTTCCCTGATCCTGTCCACCGAAATTTGACCAAGTTTAAGCAGGACCTCCTCCCCTTGGCACAGGCCGTTGCCCGACACCGAGAAGACGGCTTTTGCTCCGCCATCGGCCTGATCGACCGTTTCGATGCCGGGCACGACTGGGATTGATTACGGTTTTACCATTTTGTAGCGGTGATAGATGTCATGAATCCGCTTGCGCATATCCTTGATCAATTGGGATTGCTCATCGGTAGAGAAAACAGGCTCGTGAATGGTGTATATTGCGTTAGTGAGTTCATCAACGACATGTTCAATCGCTTCACACCACTCCAATGTACAGATATCACTCATTTTTTCTGCTTCGGCGACATCCTGTTCCAGATCGCTA
>JAWLHW010000236.1:0-3470 GCA_041690155.1 Desulfomicrobium sp.
GGCCAGGTCAGCGTGCCCGCAAAGGGCCGGCTGTCGTCCAGGGCGGCCAGATATTTACCCAGAGCCATGAAGGCCAGGCTCGTCTCCTGGGTCGAATACCATTCGTTGCGGCCAAGCTCCGCCCCGAGGCGGGTCATGAGTTCCGGCAGGCGCGGGTCATCGGGTGCGCTTTTGAGCAGAATGAGCGCGATGAGCGCCCTGTCGCGCAGTCCCGAACCGAGGTTGCCGCCGCTTTCCCGGCGCTTGTCGTCGATGGCCGGAGGCGTATGCAGAAGCGTGAAGCCAGCGGCCTGGTTGCTTGTTTCAAGGTAAGCCCCGGCCAGCAGGGTCCGCGCCACTCCGCTCAGGGATTTTTCAAAGGTCGTGCGCAGATAGTCCTGACTGCCCAGGTCTGATTTTTGACCCAGCGCCAGGACATAGAGCGCGTAGGCGGCCTGTTCGACCTCGTGCGCCGAACTCCCGGTTTTGGGACTGACCCGTGATTCAAGGTAGTAGAACGCGCTTTCAAGCATCCGTGCGGGAATGGTGTGTCCGGCCAGGCGGGCCTCCAGCAGGAAGTGGCAGACATAGGCCGAAACCCACGGGTCGGGCACCGTGCCTCCCGGCCAGAAGGCGTAACCGCCCGAGGAGGTCTGCATGGTCTGCAGCCGCCGGATGGCCATTTGCACCAGTCCTGCCGGACCGGTGGTGTTGAAGCGTTCCGGCGCCAGTTCCCGGGCCAGGGCCCCGAAGTACAGGAGCGGAAAGGCCCTCGACACGGTCTGTTCGGCGCAGCCGTACGGGTAGCCGAGCAGGTTCTCCAGGTGCCCGGAGTAGCGCAGCAGCGGCCGGGTGGAGAGGTGCACCGTGCGCCGGGCCGATCCCGGCAGGAAGGTGTCCGGCAGCGGCGCGCTGATTTGGCCCGAGGCCTTATCAAGAACCGTGCTTTCCATGATCCGGGTCACGGGCAGGGGCGAGCGCTGGTCGAGGTCCACCTCTGCCGTGGCGGTCTCGCCGCCTCCCGTGGCGGTGAAGGACAGCGTGACCTTTCCTTCCTCCATGCCGCAGCGCAGGGGCAGGTAGACAGTGTCTTCCCGGCCCGGTTCCAGGGTCAGGGGGGCGGGCATTGTTCCAAGCGTTGCCGGGCCGGTGATGCTGGCGCTTATGCGGAACGATCCGGCTGAAGGAGTGTCGTTGCGCAGGGTCAGGGGAATCTCGATCTCGTCGCCCATGGCCAGGAAGCGGGGCAGGGTCGGGGTCAGGACCAGGGGCGTGCGCACGCGGGTCATGGCCGTGCCCGTGCCGAAGCTTTTGCCCTGGTTGCCGACGGCGACAATGCGCAGCGCGCCCTGGAAGTCGGGCAGGCGGACGCGGTGGCTCACCGTCCCGCTCTGGTCTGCGTCGAGCACGCCGGACCAGAAAGTCACGGGTTTGACCCTGCGGATGCCTTCGGTGCGCATGAATGACGAAGCCCCGCCCAAATCATCGCCGCCTCCGGCCAGAGGACGGGCCGCGCCGATATGCGGGAACATGAAGGCGAAGTTGTCGTAGCTGATCACATCCAGGGCGCGCGGGGCGTAGAAATGGGCGAAGGGGTCCGGATTTTTCCCTCCCGCCAGCTGCATAATGCCCTCGTCGACCAGGGCCACTGTCACCCGTGCGTTGGGCTGGGCCTGGACCCGCACTTCAAGGTCCGTTTGCGGGCGCACCTCTTCCGGGGCGTCAACGCGCAAGGACATTCGATTGGAGAGGCTGTCCACGAAAATGGGTATGGCCCCGAAGGCCCGCCCCGCGCTGCCGGGGGCGATGTCCGTGGCGCTGCGGATCAGGGTGGCCGTAAGGTGCACGTTGGGCTGCCACTGTTCGCGAATCGGGATGTGGATCTGGCCTGTGTTTGCTTTTAATTCAACGATTTGCATGTGTTCCACTTTCGAGCCTTCGACCGTGACCAGCGCCTTGCCCGCAAAGGGCGAGCGGACCTGGATGGAGGCCGTCTCCCCGGCCAGATATCCTTCCTTGTCCGGGATCAGCTCCAGGCGGGCCGGGTTCTTGACCGCCCAGGGCGAGTAGCCCCAGCCGCCGCAGTAGAATTCAAGCTCCGAGGCCGCCCCGCTTGCAGGGTCGCTGAGGCGCACGCGATACGATCCGTAATCCGGAGGCGTGACGGAGAAGGACCCCGCACCGTCGCCCGCAGTCACGCGCTGGGTCGAGACCTCCACGGGATTGCGCACCGATTCGTAGCTGAACCCGGACTGCGTCCGGCGCATGACGGTCTGCCACTGGTCCTGAAACAGGGTCGCGACCAGTTCCTGGTGCGCGGTCAGCTCGCCTTCGGGGTTCACCGTCACGAACTCGAACACGGCCCGTTTGCGCGGTTCAAGCTCCATGGAGCCGGGCCGCTTGATGCCGGGATAGAGGGCGTAGGCGTGCACGGGGATGCGTTTTCTGGCGGTCACGCCGCGTCCGCCCTGTTCGCGCACGCGGCCGGTGAATTCGGCCCAGAGAGCCAGCGGCGGAGTCATGTCCTGCGGGATGTCCACGCTGAAGGCGGCCCGCCCGTCGGCGTCGAGACGGCCTTCGGTGGCCAGGAGGGCCAAAGGCTCGAAGCTTTTGCCCGGATCGCCGAAGCTGTAAGCCTCAAAACCTTTGGGCGCGAAATCGGCGGCCAGCAGCCGCGCCTTGACCGAGACGGCCAGGTTTGAGGCCGGCGGACCGAAGAGATAGCGCGAGACCACCTCAAAGGGTAGGCTCTGGCCAGGGTCGCCCCTGGTCTCGGCGGAGGCGATCTCCACGCTCAGGCGGTCGGGGATGAATTCTTCCACCTGGTAGGAGTATGAGCCGATGACCTGGCCGCCGCTCATGGCCTGCAGGAGATAGCGACCGGTCAGGGACCAGTCCGGGATGTCCAGGCTGAAACCGGCCATGCCCCGGTCCAGGACCAGGGTCATGGTGCGCAACAGGCGCCCCTCGGGGTCGCGCTGCTCAATGGTCACGGGCAGGTCGGGCGGAGTGCCGATGCTCCCGTCGCGCACCAGTATCGCGCCGTCCAGGGTTTCGCCGGGGCGGTAGATGTCGCGTTTGCCGTAAAGGTAGGCCTGCAACCCGGCCTGACTGATGGAGGTGCCGCTGACATCGAGCCCCGTGGTGTCGATGCGGAAGCGGTCCAGAAAGATGAAGCTGAAGTCCTCGCCGCGCCGTGCCAGGATCATGGCCGGGGAGCCAAGTTCGCTATCATGTCCCATGGTGGGGATGCGGGCCAGGCCGTCGGCGTTGGTGCGGGAGGTGCCGAGAACCTGGTTCCTGAAGCTCAAAAGCGTCAGCTCCACGCCGCCCAGCGCGCGCAGATCCTGGACGGAATTGGCCCAGACCAGAAATCCCGACTCGTCTTCCTTGGCCACCAGGCCGATGTCCGTGCGCAGGACCCAGCGCGTGGCTCCGCGATAATTTGCCGGCAATCTGAGGGTAAGCTTGTAAAGGCCCGGACGCTGGTC
>JAWLHW010000237.1:0-3459 GCA_041690155.1 Desulfomicrobium sp.
AGAGTGTTCCGGCGTTTACGGCAGCGACGTTTTTTTGGCCGCTTTCATTTGTCATCCTGTCCGCAGTGATTAGCAGGAAAGGGAACCCGATCACAGGAGGGCTTATGAAAAACATGAACACGTTGTTGCACTTTATGCGCTATTTTGAGCCGCATTGCATAGAAAAGAATGGAGAAAGAATTTGTTACGTCTCAGCCCTTGAGTATCCGGACAAGGATGAGGCGCTTGAGGTTCTGGGAGGAAATGGATTTTTTGCTCATGGGCCCGAAAAAGTGACCATGAAGTATGCGGGCGTAAAAAATGTTGACGGCGACGAACAATGGAGCCTGTCTGATGAACAATTGCCTGAAACGTACCCTGTATGGGAAGCCCGGTGAGAATCGTAATGGATATGGCCCGGCGGGAGGGGTGATGAGATTTGCGTTGTTGATACTCGGCGTGATTGCTTCCATTGCAGTGACCGGGTGCGCCCATTTTGGTAGAACAGTTGAGCCGCCAACGGTTCGCCTGGTTGATATGGCGCCGGCAAGTAGCACCCTCTTTGAGCAACGTGTGCTTTTGACTTTTCGAATAGTCAATCCAAATCCGTTTGCGTTGTCGTGGACCGGAGTCAAGGTCAATACTCGGGTCAACGACATGGATCTGTTGCCCGGAGTTTCGTCGGAAAATGGCCGCGTGGAAGCCCTCGGAGAATCGGTCTTCAAGGTCGAGGCCTCTGCTTCGACCTTTAATCTGCTGCGTCAGATACTGAATTTCCAGGGTGGCCAGAACACGTTGACCTATGCCCTGGAGGGAATTCTCTATCAGGGCGGGTTTGGTACCGGAGGCATCGAGTTCTCCACGGACGGAGCACTTTGGGACTCGAGCCCTGAATTATAGGGAGGCCTTGTGCGACTACTATTAATTTTTGCAATTTTGCTATCAGGCTTGTTTGGAGGAAACGTGACAGCACAAACAAAAGAAGCGGTATTTGCGGGTGGATGCTTCTGGTGCCTTGAAGGGCCATTCGACGATTTGCCCGGTGTCATGGAAACAGAGGCCGGATATACCGGCGGCCAGACACCCAATCCGACCTACGAACAGGTCTCGTCCGGAACCAGCGGGCATATCGAAGCCATGCGGGTGGTTTATGATCCTGAGCAGGTCGATTTTGGGAAACTGCTCGATGTCTTCTGGCGCAACATTGACCCTACCGATGCAGGAGGACAGTTCTGCGATCGCGGTCCGCAGTACAGGTCCGCCATATTCTTTGCAGATGAGGCCGAAGAGTCCGCGGCCCGGGCGTCAAAGGCCCGGCTTGAGAAAGAACAGGGCTTCAAGATCGCAACGGAGATTCTGCCCCGGAAAGAATTCTATGCCGCCGAGGAATATCATCAGGATTATTACAAGAAAAATCCTCTCCGCTATCATTTTTATCGGCAGGGCTGCGGCCGTGACCAGCGCCTCAAGCAGCTTTGGGACGCGAGAGAAAAGCCCTGACGGTAAAGTTGAAAAAGAAAGAAAAACCCGGCTGCCGCGATTCGCGGAAGCCGGGTTTTTTTGTACGGCTCCTGCAGGTTAGTCTTCCCGCAGTTCGGCTTCGCTCATGAAATTGCGGTCGTAGCGCTCCCAGATGTCCAGCGCAATGCTGAGCGGCTTGACCATCGGCACGGTGTAGGTGTGGAACCGTTTGGCATACAGGGATTCCCGGAACCTGGTCACATGGGTGCACAGCCCGCGTGGGGAGACGATGAAGGGCTTGTCGATGGAGCGCCGGAATTCGACCAGCCGTTCGGCCAGATATTCGGAAAGGTAGGGCACCTGCAGGTAGATGGCGGCCACGATGACGTCGGTGTCGGGGTCGTCCGCGATGATCTCCAGCGCGCGGATGAGTCGCCGGTCATCGCAGTTGCCCAGCAGGTCAAGCGGATTGTTGCCGACGTTGACGAGCATCTGCTCCAGGTCGTCGGGGTTCGTGGCTTTTATGTTTTCGCGCAGCAGGTCCTGCAGGCGTCTTCGGGTTTGCGGAGTGAACCGGGCCAGTTCCAGGCCTTCGGCCGTGATCTGGTCGGCCAGAAGCACCGCCGCGCCACCGCCGACGCTGACCACCGCCGTGCGCTTGCCCCTTGCCTTGGGCTGCGTGGTCAGGATGGAGAGCACGTTGACCATGATCTTCGGGTCTTCGGTTAGTTCCTCGATGAGATAGAACCCGGCCTGTGAGCAGCAGGCCCGGAAGGCTTCGTGACTGCCCGCCAGCGAGGCGGTGTGGGACATGGTTGCCTCCTTGCCGCCGCCGGACCCGCCCTTGATGATGACCACGGGTTTTTCGGCCGCCACCTGCCGCCCGATCTCCATCAGCTTGAGACCCTCGGACAGCCCTTCGAGGTAGATGGCGATGACTTCGATGCGCTCGTCCTGACCCATGTGCGCCAGGATCTCCGCCACGCCGACGCTGCTGGAGTTGCCGCAGGACACCCACTTGCCCATGCCCACCCGGTCGGCTTCGAGCATCTCCATGAGTTCCATGCCGATACCGCCGCTCTGGGAGATGATGCCGATTCCGCCCTGTTCGCGGATGATCCCCGTGCGGTGAGGCGGGATGAACATGGTGTTCACTCCCGAAAAATTGTCGATGATGCCCAGACAGTTGGGGCCGATGTAGCTGACGCCGTATTGCAGACTGAGGTTGAGCAGCCGTTCTTCAAGCTCCCGCCGTCCGGATTCGGCGAAGCCGTCGCTGATGATGATGGCGCCCTTGCCTCCGGCCACGCAGAATTTCTCGAATTCGCGGACCACCGTTTCCGAGTTGATGACGAAAACCGCCATCTCGGGCACTTCGGGCAGGCTTTCAAGGCTTGGGTAGCAGCGCATGCCCTGCAGAGAGTCCGTGCGCGGGTTTATGGGATAGATGCGGTCCAGACGGCGCAGATTCTGGAGCACGATGCCGCCCACCGTGCCGGTGTTCGACGCTCCGTAGAGGACCACGGAGGCGGGGTTGAAGATCGTGTGCAGGCTGGTCATCTTTTGCGGTGAAATGTCGGTCTGGCGGGGGTAATGGACCGGTTCCCCGGCAATGAGGCGGGCGTCGACAATGGCGAAGCCCTCTTCGTAGACGATGACGGGATTCAAATCGAGTTCATGAATCTCGGGGTGTTCGGACATGAAGCGCGATACGTTCATGGCCAGTCGGATGACGGCCTGCTTGTCCAGGGCCGGTCCGCGAAATCCGTCCAGAATGTGCCCGGCCCGGGTCCGGTCCAGCATGGCCCGCACCTCGTCTTCCTCCAGAATGCCGATGCCCGGCGCCACATCGACCAGCAGTTCGACAAAACGTCCGCCCGAGCCGATCATGGTCATGGGGCCGAAGCTGACGTCCTGGGTGGCGCCGATGAGCACTTCAAGACCAGGCTTTACCATGGGCTGAATCAGGATCCCGTCGATTTCCGTCACTCCGGCGGCGCGGACGTTGTCCATGAGCCG
>JAWLHW010000238.1:0-3419 GCA_041690155.1 Desulfomicrobium sp.
TCTCCATCACCGTCGTCCCCTCGGGCAACTGCAGGCTGCCGCCTTCCGGCGTATGGTCGCTGAGCGTCGCAAAACATTTGATCCGTATCTTCATGGTCATCCCTTTTCCCCGCGCTGACGGAGCGTGGCCAGGCGCTTGTTGTAAAAGTCGATGATGGTTCTTCTGCTGAGCATCCCCACCACAATATCGGGGGCATCATCCCGAACCACCGGTATGGAGTCAATATTCTTCACCGTCACTTTGGAAAGTACGGAATTGAGATCCTCGTCAAGCGTGGTGGAGATGACGCCCGTCGTACCTAATTCTGACATGACCACCAGAGAGTCAAGGCCCGGTTCAAAAAGAAATTCACGTACATCATTGACGGAGAAGATCCCGACCATGCGTTCATCCCCATCCACCACGGGGAAATAATGCTCCTTTGTGGAGCGAAAGCGCTCCTTGAAACGGGCCAGGGTCATGTTCTGCGGAATGAGACAGGGCGGGGTCAGGCGGTCTTGCAATTCCCTGACTTTAAGCTTCTGCAGCACGTCGACGAACAGCGTCCCGGCATGAGCCGGAGAGTCGACCGGTCCGTCGACCTGCGACGTGTAGATGGTCCAGCGCTTGGACAACAAATAGGTCAGGGAACAGACCAGCAGGCTCGGCAACAGCAACTGATAGGAATTGCTCATCTCGCTGATGAAGATGATGGTCGAGATGGGCGTGTTGGATACCCCGGTAAAAAATCCGGCCATGCCCACCAGCACAAAGGCCGCAGGCTGCGGAACCACCGAGGGCATGAAATGATGGAAAAAAATCCCGACCAGCGCACCGGCGGCACCGCCGATCACCACGGAAGGACCGAACACGCCCCCCGAACCGCCTGAACCGATCGTCAGCGAAGTGGTCAGGATCTTGCCAAAGCAGACCGTCCCCAGCAACCACAGCGACGCGTCGCCATCCAGGGCCATCTGCACGAAGCCGTATCCGAAACCCAGAGTCTGGGGGAGCCAGAAGCCGATCACGCCAACGGCCAGGCCCCCAAGGGCCGGCCGAAGATGCCGGGGTATGCGGAGCGATCTGAAAAAGGCGGTGATACGATGAAAGCTGGTCACGTAAAGCCAACCAACGGCGGTCAGAACAAGGGCCAGAACCGTATACGGACCCAGCGCCAGGGGATTCGAGAACGCCATCTGCGGAGCCCGGAAAAGATTCCCCCAACCGAAAAACATGCAGAAAATGCAGTAAGCCACCACCGAGGACAGACCGGCAGGGATGATCACGTCCCCTTCTATTTCAGGATCACGGTAAAGCACCTCGGCCGCGAACAGGGCTCCAGCCAGCGGGGCCCTGAAAATGCTGCCCACCCCGGCGGCCATGCCCGCGGCCAGCATGATCCGCCGGTCCCGGTCCGAAAGCTTCAGGCGCGTGGCCAGGAAGGACCCGAAACCGGCCCCGATCTGGGCGATGGGACCTTCGCGTCCGCCGGATCCGCCGGAGGTCAGGGTTATGGCCGAGGCCAGGGTCTTGATGATGGGCACGCGCCCGCGGATGTGTCCCGCCTTGCGGTGATAGGCGTCAATGGCGCCGTCAGTGCCGTGCCCTTCGGCCTCCGGCGCGAACGTGTAGACCAGCCAGCCGCTGACCAGGCCGCCGAGCGCCGGAAGAACGAGGAGTATGTACCTGTTGAACTCGTTGCCGGTGCTTGGCAGCAGATGCCGCTCACCAGCCGGCGCAGGCGGATGGTAGCCGGCCAGCATGTCCATGAAGAGAAAATTGCCGCCTTCACACAACAAATGAAAAAGAACAGCCCCCAAGCCGCTGACCACTCCGATAAGCACAAAATTCAGCAACCACCTGCCCATGTTCATGATCCGGTCGTATTCAGCCGGGCCTCTGCGCATGAATTCTCCTCGCCATTTGCTCGCGGGTTTATTCCAGGATGATTTCAACCTTCTGTCCGGGCACATTGCCCTTGAGCTCGGTCAGAAGTCCGCGGATGGTTCCCGTGACCAGCCTGTCGAGAAAAGGATTCAAGGCCAGACGCCTGCCTCCGATCCGTATGCTGAGTTTGGCATGCATGGCCACGCAGAAATCCTCGTCGGCCTTGCCGGTCACGATTTCCCGCGCCAGTGCCAGACAGGACTCCCGGCCACAGGCCCCACAATCAAGTCCGGGCAGGGAAAAGGCCCGGCTGTCGGCAAGCGTGGCCAGGTCCGCGATGGAGTCGATCTTGCGCACCCCGGGCAATGTCCCCATTCCATGGGACGCCAGGGCCAGGCCGTTGTCCAGCATGGACTCGTCCTCTCCTGACCCCAGGGCCACGATCCGGGGCAGCCAGGTCAGGGATTTGCCGCCTTCGACTAGCACTATATCCGCATCGAGCAGGGGAAATATGTCCTGCAACTGCCGCGCAGAATTCCAGAGCAGGGTCGTGGTCTTGGGACCGATGCCTGCAACGCTGACGCACTCCTGCGCAAAACGGGACGTGTCCGTGCCGTCGAGATCCAGCCCGTGATGGGTGAACTTGACCGCCGCCACCTTGCGGCCCCGCGCCGTCAATTCACGGGCAAGGTCGAGCACAAGCGTGGTCTTGCCTGATTTCTTGAAACCCACCACTGAAACAGCCTTGAACATTGTGCCTCCGTCTTTGACAATCCTTCGTTCATCAATTAACCAATTCAATTTTCCCATGCGCATCGCCGCAAGTCCCGCCCCATTGCAAACGGAGCCTGACCCGAGGCGCGCATCCCCCATCCCATTCGTCAAGGACAGATATTTTCTATGTCTAAAATTCAGAAAATTAAAGGCTTTTCTGACCTCTTCTGCCCGGAGAGCACGGTCCACACCCTGATGGAAAACCTGGCCCGCCAGGTTTTCGGCACGTATGGTTGCCAGGAAGTGCGTGTGCCGATCCTGGAAAAAACGGAGCTGTTCTCCCGCACCATCGGCGAGGAAACCGACGTCGTGCAAAAAGAAATGTACACCTTCGCCGACCGCAAGGGACGCTCCCTGACCATGCGCCCAGAAGCCACGGCCGGCGTGCTGCGCGCCTTCATCGAGTCGGGGCAGGCTGGTGCCGAGGGTACGACCAAGCTTTTTGCCTGCGGCCCCATGTTCCGTTACGAACGTCCGCAGAAAGGACGTCTGCGCCAGTTTCACCAGCTCGATGTCGAGGTGCTGGGCACGGATGCGCCCCAGGCCGACGCCGAGGTCGTGCTCATGCTCTGGACCTTCCTGTGCAAACTGGGCCTCAAGAATCTCTCCCTGGAGCTCAACTCCCTGGGCTGCCCCGAGTGCCGGCCGGTCTTCCACCAGCGCCTGCGGGACTTCCTGGCCGGGGTGGACCAGTCGAAGCTGTGCGAGGACTGCAAGCGCCGCAGCGAAACCAACCCCCTGCGCGTGCTGGACTGCAAGGTCCCGACCTGCAAGGAAC
>JAWLHW010000239.1:0-3401 GCA_041690155.1 Desulfomicrobium sp.
AGCCGCCAGGCAACCCTGGATCTGACCCTGGCGCAGCTGGCCCACGGCATGAGCACGGAACTGGCCCGTCATCAGGCCGAGGAAGTCGTGGCCGTGGCCCAGGCCGAGGTCGCGCGTCTCACGGCCCAGGTTGCCATGGACGAAAACGCCTTGGCCGTGCTGGCCGGAGTCCCGGTCTCGGACCTGAACCTCCCGGCGCAGGCCATCAATGACGTAATCCTGAACACGGCAGTTACGCCGGGGCTGCCTTCGGAACTCCTAACTCGCCGTCCCGACATCCTTGAAGCCGAGCACCGGCTCTGGGCCGCGGGTGCGGAAATCGGCGCGGCGCGGGCTGCCTTCTTCCCGCGCATCGGCCTGACCACCACGGCTGGCTTGGCCAGCCTGGAACTGACCGATCTGTTCGATTCGGCTCAGCGGGTCTGGACCTTCGTGCCCAGCATCACCCTGCCCATCTTTGACGCGGGCCGGAACAGGGCCAGACTTGAAGCCGCCAAGGCCGAACAGCAGATTCGGGTCGCGCAGTACGAGGAGACCATCCAGAACGCCTTCCGTGAAGTATCCGACGCCCTGGCCAAAAATCAGGGCTACGAGGGACAGGTCCAGGCCCAGGCCCGCCGCGCGGTCAGCGCTGAAAAAAGCCGCCTGCTGGTAGACCAGCGCTTTTCGGCGGGTCTTGAAAGCGCCTTTGCCGTGCACGACGCCGAACGCACCCTGTTCACGGCCAGACAGAACCTGCTCGATGCACGCCTGGCCAGAAAACTGGCCATGGTCGAACTCTTCACCGCGCTTGGCGGTGGCTGGCAGGAACACGGCCAACAGGCTTCGATACAATAGCAACGCACCAAAATACAAAAGAAAGGCGGCCAAATGGTCGCCTTTCTTTTTGTATTAAATACTAAACGAAGAAGGTCAGGACTGACGAAGAAAGCCGAGATGTTCCTCGGCCAGTGCCAACACGCGTCTGCGGCTGGCCTGGGAGCAGTCATGATTGGAGAGATGAACGGCGGCGTATCCGCTTAAAGGACGCAGCGCCAAAGATGCGCGGTTCCAGTCGCGCACGGGCAGTTCCGGGTCGCAGGCATTGCTGGCCATGCGAAAAAAACGCAGTGCGCCGACAGACATGACGCTCACCAGGCCAGCGTGGTTATCGCGCAGATTCGCGGCCTGCGCCAGGCATTCGTCGCGGGAGCCTCGGCCAAAGGCGTGCAGCCAGAATGCCTGCCAGTATGCGGACAGCTGCCGCCCGGCCTTGGAACGAACAGAAAGCGGAATCAAATCGTAGATGCCGTTGCTGCGCCCGGTGGCAAAAATCTCGAGTCCGGGAAGCCGCAATCCGCAAAGCGTTCCCTTGCGTCCGAGCATGGCTTCAAGCACCCGCACCACCCGGACGGGTTTGAACGCCTCATGACAACGCGGAGCTTCAAAGCGGCATCGCCAGCATCCCACGCAATCCCGCGTGCTGCGCAGCACCACATGCCCCGGCTGATAGGGACCGGTCTCGAAGGCGTGCACCGGCCCCATGGACAGGTTGAGCACCTTGAGCCCCGACCAGGCTGCAAGATGCATGGGGCCGGTATCGGGCGTGATCATGGCGGCCAGGTTCTGTCCGTACATGGCGAACCTGTCCAGTTCCAGGGTGCCGCAGGCGCTGGCCACCGGACGCGCGACCAGGCGGCGCACCTCGCCGCACAATCCCCGCTCACCGGGCCCGCCCAACAGCACGGGCACAAACCCGCGCCGCTCAAGGGCCGCGACCAGACCGGCCCAGAATTGCGGGCTGGGGTGCTTGTCCGGTTCACTTGCGCCAAGAAAAAGGCCGACGTGGCGAATCTCAGGCGGCATGATTCGCGGCGCGGGCCAGCCGGTCCGGCTCAAAATCCCTTGCGGGATCACGTCCATGGCGTTCAGGTCGGCCCAATGGAAACGGTTGTGCCGATTGTTGTTCGTCAGCGATAGGCGGTATTCCTGCCAGTCCCCCTCAATGCGGGTCACACCTTTTCGGATGTATCCGCCCACAAGACAGTCGCAGTGCAGACTGCCGGCCAGTTCCATGCTCTCCGGCCTGTGGCTTAAGTTGATGACAAGATGAAACGATTGCTGGCGGACCTGCGCGCCCTGCGCAGAGTCGAGATAGCGCACCTGTGGGCTCAGGCGCATGAGCGGACGCGCAAAAACCGGCTCGGCCATGACCCAGACCGGATGTCCGGGAAACGCCCGCTCCAGCCACAGAAAAAGGGGAAAGGAAAGAATCAGATCCCCCATGCGCTGCATCTGGATGACCAGGATGGGCTTCTTCACCGGCTATCCATAGATGGAGCGCATGGTCCGAACCAGGGATTCAAGGCGCAGGTCGTAGGTGTGTTCGGCCAGGATGCGGGAACGCGCGGCCTCGGTGATCCTTGCGCGCTCGCCGTCATGGCGGAGGTAATGGCGAACAAGGTCGGCAATCTCGTCGGGCTCCTGATAGCAGACAATCTCCCGGCCGGGTTCGAAAAGCGCCTCCATCTGCCGCCGGTGGTCGGTGAGCAAAAACCCGCCGCAGACCGGCACGTCGAAGACGCGCTGATTGACCGCGCCTTTCATCTGCTGGCTGGTGCAGTTGAAATTGATGCGCGTGGCCGGATAGAAACCAGGCAGATCCGCGTAATAGTTCAGCTCTGGGTGATAGGTCCAACCCGCCTCGGGCAGGATCTCATGCCAGCCAGGGTCGCCGACCAGCAGGGGATTAAAGGGCAAGAGCTCGCGAACCCGCTGCAGGCGGTACAGAAGCGTCGCCTGCCAGGTGATCAGGGTTTCGAAAGCGAGCCTGGTGTCCACATCGGGCAGGGCCTTAAAAGCCTCCAGGTGCCCGGGCCGCTCCTCTTCCAGAAAACGCCGCACGGAAAGGCTTCCGCTGGCCATGAAGGCCTGTCCCAGCTCTTCAAAATCATCAAGCAGGACAGTCGGAAAATCGTAATGCCGCAGTTTGGCGTGCACCTTGTAGAGCATCGAATTGCCGACAAACGAGACATCGCGCAGCGGAGTCGTATGCGGGGCATAGGCAAAACGGTGCGGGTCCGTGGCCAGGGGCAGGTAGTGCACGCGCGAGAACCCCTGCGCCTTCAGGGACTCGATGTTGTCCACGTCCCAGGTGAAGAGCGTGACCCAATCCGAGGCCAGATTTTCATAAACGTAAAGGATGAGATGCGGGTTATCGACGAACCAGGACGCCAGGGGCAGCTCCATGCGCGCCAGAAGCGCCGTCAGGATACCCTCCTTGTCCACGCCCAGATGATTGATGGTCAGCACGAAGTCGGGACGAAAGGCCAGAATTTCCGAGAGGATGGACTCCACGAATTCCTGGCTGCCCACCTCCTGGCTTGGGAGCTGCACCAGCGAGGTCGCGTAGCCAAGGCGGG
>JAWLHW010000240.1:0-3390 GCA_041690155.1 Desulfomicrobium sp.
ACACTTCTCTCATTGACGAGAATGAGAAATATGCATATTTGGCCATTTGTGCAAATGAAGGAGATGACATGAAGGCTGAAGACAGAAAATTTTTCGAGGCCAAAGCCGCCGTACTCAAGGCCCTGGCGCATCCGACCCGTTTATGGATGGTCGAACAGCTGGAGTCCGGGGAAAAGTGCGTTTGCGAATTCGCGGAGCTCATCGACGCGGATTTTTCCACCGTGTCCAAGCACCTCACCGTGCTCAAGCAGGCCGGAATCGTGCAGGACGAAAAGCGGGGCAAGCAGGTCTACTACAGCCTCAAGGTCCCGTGCGTCCTGAATTTCATACATTGCGTGGAGGCCGTGCTGTCCGCACGCGCCCTGGAACATCTTTCAATGACCGGCCAGACCGACCGGCCGCAAATCAAATAGGGGTTTGTCATGAACTGGAGAGAAGAGTGGAAGCCGCTGGCCATCATCGTGGCCGTTTTCCTGGCCTGTTTCTATCTGCCCGTCGGTTTGCCGCGCTTTGACAACGCCATTCTCGAAGCGTTTCATCTCGTCAAGTGGTACGCGCAGGAGCATGTGCTGCTATGCCTGATTCCGGCCTTCTTCATTGCCGGGGCCATTTCGGTCTTTGTCAGCCAAGGGGCGGTGATGAAGTACCTGGGAGCCAAGGCCAAAAAAGTTTTGGCCTACGGCGTGGCCTCGGTTTCGGGCACCATCCTGGCCGTGTGCTCCTGCACGGTGCTGCCGCTCTTTGCCGGTATCTACCGCATGGGCGCGGGCCTTGGCCCGGCCTGCGCGTTTCTGTACTCCGGCCCGGCCATCAACGTGCTGGCCATTGTCATGACCGCGCGCATCCTCGGCCCTGAAATGGGCATCGCGCGCGCCGTTGGAGCCATTCTGTTCGCCGTGATTATCGGCCTCTTGATGCAGTTTTTTTTCCGCAAGGAAGAGGCCGAGCGGCAGGTTTTGCAGATGGCGCAGATAGAGGAGGACGTGAAACGTCCCCTGTGGCAGAACGCCCTGTATTTCGCGTCCATGGTCGCCATTCTGGTCTTCGCCAACTGGGGTGCTCCGCAGACAGATTCCGGAGTGTGGGCTGCCATTTTCGGAGCAAAATGGATGCTGACTTCCGCCTTTGCCCTGGCCCTCGGCATCATGCTCGTGCGCTGGTTCGGCGTGAAGATCTGGAAAGTAGGAACAGCCGCCATTCCAGTGGTCTTGCTGGCTGTCTTCTTTCCCGAGCAGCCGCTTCTGGCCTTCACGGCCGGCGTCATCGGCCTGTCTGCCTTCACCAGCACCGATGATGGAGAGGTCGGCGACTGGTTCTCCTCTTCCTGGGGTTTTGCCAAGCAGATCCTGCCGCTCTTGCTCTTTGGCGTGCTCATCGCCGGGGCGTTGCTGGGCCGGGTCGGCAACGAGGGCCTCATCCCGTCAGAATGGGTGGCCGGGGCCGTGGGCGGTAACTCGCTTTGGGCCAACTTCTTCGCTTCTTTCGCCGGTGCCTTCATGTATTTTGCCACCCTGACCGAGGTGCCCATTCTGCAAGGCCTCATCGGCGCAGGCATGGGCAAGGGCCCGGCCCTGGCCCTGCTTCTGGCTGGCCCGGCGCTCAGCCTGCCGAACATGCTCGTCATCAATAGCATCATGGGCGCAAAAAAGACGGCCGTGTTCGTGGCGCTGGTCATTGTCATGGCCACGGTTTCCGGGCTGATCTACGGGTCGGTCTGGGGGTGACAGCGGCCTGCTAATTTTGATTTTTCAACAGACGGCTGCTAGGTTTGCGGAATTATCAGCCATCGGAGGCTCGTTCTTCATGTTCTACTGGAATGCCGACCCCATCGCCGTGTCCATAGGCCCCCTGTCCATCCATTGGTACGGACTGCTTTTTGCCGCCGCGTTCATCATAGGTTTGCAGATCATGTCCCGCATGTTCGTGCGGGAAGGTCGCGACAAGAACGACCTGGACTTCCTGCTTGTTTTTGTTGTCATCGGGGCTCTTGTCGGGGCCAGGCTTGGGCACTGTCTGCTCTATGATCCCGCCTACTATCTGTCCAACCCCCTTGATATTTTAAAGGTCTGGGAAGGCGGGCTGGCCAGCCACGGCGGGGTGGTTGGAATTCTTCTTGCCGTGTGGGTCTACGCCCGGACCAGGAATTATCCGTTTTTGTGGCTGCTGGATCGCATCGCCGTGCCCGCCGCATTGGGCGGGGCGTTCATCCGCGTTGGCAATTTCATGAATTCCGAAATAGTCGGCATGCCGTCCATCGCTCCCTGGGCCGTGATCTTCGAACGCCTCGACCCGCTGCCCAGGCATCCTGTGCAACTCTACGAGGCGGCGGCTTACCTGCTTATCTTCGCCGTTCTCTTCCTGATTTATCAAACGCAAGACCTGCGCCGCCGTCGGGGTTTGCTCGCCGGAATTTTCCTGGTGCTTGTTTTTGTCGCCCGTTTTGTCCTTGAATTTTACAAGATGCCCCAGGCGGCCTACGAATACGGCCAGTTTCTGACCGTGGGCCAGTGGCTGAGCGTGCCTTGCGTGCTGGCTGGCTTCTGGCTTCTTTTTCGGGCACTTCGCCGGTAAGATCAGCGCCCAAAGGGCCGATGACCACAAAGAAGCTTGACCCAGGCCAGTGAAGCGGGGATAAGTGATCATGGTCATCTCGCATCGCAACCCAGATTTTCCTGAAGATACTTCCACCTCAGAGCAACCTCACCAATCCAGTGATACGGGCTTTGTCACTGCCGTGCGCGGCAGCGTCGTGGATGTCCATTTTGCCTCCGGCCTGCCCGCCATTCGGAACATTTTGCGTACGGGGGAGGACGGGAGCATCGTCATTGAGGTCATGTCCCACCTTGACGAAGAGCACGTGCGCGGTATTGCCCTGACCCCAACCCAGGGCCTGGCCCGGGGCATGGTCGCCCACGACACGGACGGGCCCCTGATGGCGCCCGTGGGGCCTGGATTGCTTTCGCGCATGTTCGACGTTTTCGGCAACGCCCTGGACCAGGAGGGCGAGGTGCGCGATGTTACCCTGCGCAGCATCCACAATCCCCCTCCGTCCCTGTCGCGGCGTTCCACCAGGACGGAGGTCTTCGAGACCGGGATCAAGGTCATCGACGTGCTGCTGCCCCTGGAGCGGGGCGGCAAGGCCGGGCTTTTTGGCGGGGCAGGGGTGGGCAAGACCGTCCTTCTGACCGAGATGATCCACAACATGATCGGGCATCACGAGGGGGTCAGCCTGTTCTGCGGCATCGGCGAGCGCTGCCGCGAGGGCGAGGAGCTGTACCGTGAGATGAAGGCCGCCGGGGTGCTGCCGAACATGGTCATGATCTTCGGGCAGATGAACGAGCCGCCGGGCAGCCGGTTTCGTGTCGGCCACGCTGCGCTGACCATGGCCGA
>JAWLHW010000241.1:0-3387 GCA_041690155.1 Desulfomicrobium sp.
GAGCGAGAGCCAGAAGGAGCCGTAGGCGGTAAAGGCGGTCAGACCGAAGGTGTTGTTTTTCCTGGATTCGAGGATGCCGGCGATGATCTGGGCGATGCCGCCCACGAAAATGCCCATGCCCAAAATCATGGAGTTGTTGGGGTACAGGCCCGCATTGTGAATGTTGAGCAAAATTGTGGTCAGCCCGAATCCCACCAGGCCAAGCGGAGCCGGATTGGCGGAAGTATCCTTGATGTGCATTTCAGAGTTCACGAATAATCCTTGTTTGTTATGAAAAAAATTATTTCCCGTTGCCGGCTGGAGACATCTCTTGGTTGCAAAAAAGCGCGCTCTGGAAATCCATAGCGCGCAATACAAATTTGTGGGGACGAATACGCTACCGGGCGTTGAATTCGCCGCTTTTTCCACCACTCTTGTGGGTCAGGCGACAGTCAGTGATCAGGATGTCGCGCTGCACGGCCTTGCACATGTCGTAGATGGTCATGGCCGCAACCTGGGCGGCCATGAGAGCTTCCATCTCCACGCCCGTAGGGCCTGTGGTCCGCGCCTCGGCCTCGATCTCAATGGCCAGATCGGACGGCACGGGCGTAAGCCTCACGTCGACCTTGGAGAGCAGAATCGGATGGCACATGGGGATGAGTTCCCAGGTGCGCTTGGCTGCCATTATTCCGGCCACCTTGGCCGTGGTCAGCACGTCGCCCTTGGGCAGGGCATTCCTGGTCAAGAGGTCGAACGTGCGCTCGTTGAGCAGAACCTTCGTCCGCACCACTGCACGCCGCTTGGTATCCGCCTTGTCACCCACGTCCACCATGACCACATTCCCGGCCTCGTCGATATGCGTCAGCTTCTCATCCATCGTACCCTCCGCAAAAGAAAAGGCCGGAAACATGCGCTTCCGGCCTGCTCGGTTCATATATGCTGATTAATCGCCCATGGCTTTCTTGAAGAAATCCTTGACCTTGTTCAGGGGGCGGCTCTCTTCGAGCTTGTCGAACTCGCGCAAGAGCTCCTCCTGCTTCTTGGTCACCTTGGTCGGGATGCGCACGGAGATCTCCACCAGCAGGTCGCCCTTCTGGGTGCTGCCCAGATGCGGCAGGCCCATGCCCTTGATGCGCAGGATCTTGCCGGACTGGGTGCCCTTGGGGATTTCCAGGGTCACGGGCTCATCAAGGGTCGGAACCTCTATCTTGGCACCAAGTATGGCCTGCACGATGGAGATGTCGGCCACAATGACCAGATCCTGGCCCCGGCGGGTGAATATCTTGTCTTCCTCGACATAGATGACCACGTACAGATCGCCGTGCGGACCACCGAAATCACCCGGTTCGCCCTCGCCACGCAGACGCAGGCGGCTGCCGTTGTCCACGCCGCCGGGAATGCGCACCTTGAGACTTTTGCTGACCTGCACGATGCCTTGACCGCGGCACTTGGCGCACGGATGCGTGACAACCTTGCCTTCACCCCGACAGATCGGACAGGGCACGGAAATTCGGAAAAAGCCCTGACTCTGGGTTACCTGGCCCTGGCCGCGACAATGCTGACAGGTTTCAGCGGAGTGACCGGGAGCGGAGCCCGAACCGGAACAGTCGGAACAGACTTCCTTTTTGGGAATGTTGAGGTCGACCTCCGTACCTTTGGCCGCATCAAGAAATGAAACGGTCAGGTTGTAGCGCAGATCAGATCCGGCACGGGGACGCCTGCGGCCACCGGCAGCAGCGCCAAAGCCGAAAAAATCCCCGAAAATGTCACCAAAAGCGCTGAACACGTCTTCGGAAGAATGAAAATGATCCCCGAAACCCTGCCCGTTCATGCCAGCGTGGCCGAAACGGTCATACTGGGCGCGCTTACCCGCATCCCCCAAAACTTCGTATGCTTCCGCAGCCTCTTTGAACTTGTCCTCGGCCTCCGGATTGTCGGGATTGCGATCCGGGTGGAATTGCAACGCCATCTTGCGGTAGGCACTCTTGATTTCGTCCGCCGAGGCGCTGCGGCCTACACCGAGCACTTCGTAATAATCACGCTTGTCAGCCATTATTCATCCTGATCGTCAGCTTCAAAACTCAAATCCTCAACACGCGCCACATCGGGCAGAACCTTTCCTTCGGCAATTTCTCTGAGAGCGGTCACGATTTCCTTGTTCTTGCTGGCAACAAGAGGTTCGTATCCTTCATGATATTGCTTGACCCGCTTAATGGCCATCTGCACGATCAGAAATCTGTTGTTGACCTTCTCCAAGCAATCTTCAACGGTAATTCTGGCCATCGCACCTCCGAAAAATGTATATAAATGTGTGAATAAACGACAAAAAGTCCCGCGCCCTGAAAAGTCGAGTCGGGAATAACATTTCACGCTACGCATAACCTCTGGGCACTGTCAACACACAATCTGCGACTCCGCTTCCACGGCCCTTTACACGGCCCGTTGCACTTTGTACTGACCTGTCGCTCCTGAGGGGTCATAATACCCGCTGAGGATCTGTCAAACCCTCGCAAGCAAGGCAGCCCCGACACTTCAACCCAGGATACAGACATGGCCCAATGGGGAAGACTCAAATACGCGCAGCAATTCTGCCTCGGGCAGGCCGGCAAGATCATGCAGCAGGCCGGCATGGCGTGGCCGGGAGCGCGCATCGGACTGGCCGTCTCCGGCGGCATTGACAGCTGGGTCATGCTGCAGGTCATGATCATGCGTCAGCGCATCATCCCCTTTCCCATCGAACTGTTCGTCATCCATCTGAACCCCGGCTTTGACGGGACGAGCCACGCGCCTCTGGCGGACTGGATGCGCGCTAACGGCGTGGCCGGACACCTGGAGACCACCGACTTCGGCCCCAGGGCGCATTCTGCGGAAAACCGCAAGAAATCCCCCTGCTTTTTCTGTGCCTGGCATCGACGCAAACGCCTTTTTGACATCTGCCGGCACTACAACCTGACCCATCTCGCCCTCGGTCATAATACCGACGATCTGGTCTCCACCTTTTTCATGAACATGCTGAAAACCGGCAAGATCTACGGACTGGTGCCCAAGGAATCCTATTTCGGCGGAAAGCTGACCCTCATCCGTCCCCTGCTCCTGCTGGACAAGGCCACCATCACGCAGGCCTGCAGACAATGGAAACTCCCCGTCTGGGAAAACGACTGCCCCTCCAAAGACAAAACCGCCCGCAGCCAGACCCTCAATCAGGCCCTGGCGCTGTGCGAAGGGGACAAGCGCATCCGCACCAACATGTTCAACGCCCTGCGCCGCTGGCAACTGGAATCCTGGCCCGGCATGATCTGAAAAAGCTCCGGCCCCTCCACCGGGGGCCATCCCCGGGCACGAGGGGCAAGCGCGATCTTTTTCTGGTCCGCGTTTTGCTGTGGCCCCTCCATGGATCTCTTCTCTCTC
>JAWLHW010000242.1:0-3374 GCA_041690155.1 Desulfomicrobium sp.
GACCTGCAGACGCAAAAGGCGCAGATGCTCAAAGTCCTGGACCGGGATATCATATTTGTAGAGTCCAGCGCATCCAGCGCTTTCTTTCAGGGACTGCGCTTCACGCTGGGGACGGGAATCTTTGGATTCGGTTACACCCCTCCGACACGGTAGACAACTTCTGAAAACGCACAAATGACAGATCTGTCTTGAAAATTACGAGATTCGAGAATCCTGATAAATACAATTTTAAATTGAATTATTGATTTTCATCTTTTTTATTATTTACTGATATAAAAAACTTGAACGTTTAATACCTACTTAATTGTACGTATTTTAAATTTAACCATGACATTAATAATAAGTATTGACCTCAGCATAGCAAATTGATTTATGATCAAGAAATATTGCATCAGAAACGACGCAAAACAGAAACAATTGAACAAGTTTACAAGGCTATTTAAATTCTAATGCTTTAAACATTCACCACCACGAACAGAGTAGGCACCATGATCATCCAAAAGGCTTTCACACTTTTCGTCGCGGCCATGCTGGTTTGCCCTCCCCTTCAGGCAGGTGCAGGTTCAGCCCCCAGACTGATACCTCAAAACTCGGTAACCCTGCTGGCTACCGGCCTTGTCGTTGACAAGGAAATCCCCGCGCCCTCGGGAATGCTCTTGGCATGCACGGGAGAATGCGTTGTTGAAGCCGACGGATTACAGCTTGTCGGCGCCGACAAAACAGTCTTTGCCCTGGAAGAGGGAAACACGCGGTTTCTTGTCACCATAGTGGAAGGAAAGCTGGACTTTTCTCTTCACGCCGATGCCAAACGCCTGGCGTTCAAGACTCCTTTTCAAGACCCCGAGGACAATAACACCTATCTGGTTCCAGCCAGCTCAGACGAGGTATTCAAGGGCAGTCTGCTGGTAGACAGCCAAAAAGACAAAGCGATCCTGGACATGACCAAGGGCTCTCTCAAGCTCGTGGCAATAGATGGTCAAAAGGTGGTCCACGCAGGCAACGCCATCTTCCTGCCCACACACACTTCGGCAGAGGGCGGAGCGCTGAGCCTGGCTTCCTCTTCCAGCGGTTCAGGGGTCGAGTTCAGCGGGACAGGTTTGGCAGTGGGCGCAGGAGCCCTCGGCATCCTGGCCGCAACAGGCCTGGCTCTTGGCGGGGGCGGTGGAGGCGGGGGCGGTGGAAGCAGTAGCGAAACCAGCCCAAAGTAACGGCTGACCTCTTGCTACAAACGGGTTGTCTCGCAGAGCGGCTACCATAGCAAAAAGTCGTCATCCCCTCGAAGAAGGAGAAACACACTGTTTTAACAGTGAAAAGAATGGATTCTCGCCTACCCATGCTGGGCACACGTTCGCGGAAATGACACTCGGGCTCGTTCGAAACTTTTTGCAATGATGTCTTGAAAGCACAAGATTCACCCTGCCGGATGAATGTCTTTCACTGATTCTCGCGACTTCCAGCAGGGAATTCTGAAAATGGACGTCTTTGTTGGGCGGTCTTGAAAATAACAGACAAAAGTACCGCCGTCCTGAACTGGTGCTCGCAAACCTAAAGGCGACAGTATCCGATTGCTCTCGGAAATTTCAAGCCAACACGGTGACCAACACCATGCGGATTCTCACCAGAATTTGAACCAGGGACGCTTAGTGGGCAGGGACAGAGGCGCAAAGTCGGCCAAGGGCAAGGGTTCGTTACGGATAACCGCCAGCGGGTGTGTATCAGTCAATCGCGTGGCGTCATCGACCCCTGCAATTTCGCCCGCAAATCGGCAAGCCTCTCGCAACAGGGGACGACGGGTATCGACGCCGTGTCCATCGCTGGCCAGAAAATGCACCAGCCGGTGCTCCAGCAGGACGCGGCAAAGAGTGGCAATTTGGGGCCCCAGCCTGCCGAGCAGGCTTGCCGCCGTGATCTGCACGGACACCCCCATCTCGACCCAGGCGTACAAACGGGCAGGATCGCGCTGAACAAACGAATAACGTTCGGGATGAGCCAAAACAAGCCGGTATCCCGAACGAAGCAAGTTCAGGAGAAAATCGTCGATTGCAGGAGGCGGAAAAGCGCCGGGCAACTCAAGCAACACCCAGGATCCGCCATTCAGGGTTCCCAGGCGCCCGCCCGCGATTCCCGCTGCCAGATCCGCATCCAGACTGAGTTCGCTTCCAGGCCAGACATCAAAAGCTATGGCCTCGGCCTGCAACCGCAGACGGAGCGATTCCACGGCCTCGGCAATGGCTCTTCGTTCATTGGGCCAGAACATCGGATGCCAGTGCGGAGTGCAGATCGCTCCCCGGATTCCATCAGCCAAAGCCAGGCGGACCATAGCCAAAGATTCATCCATGCTGGCCGGGCCGTCATCCATTCCGGAAAGCAAGTGACAATGGATGTCTATCATGACGCCTGCTTTAATGATGTATCATGCCATTTATGCATGAGGAAAAATCTTATCGTACAGGATATGTCCATAAGTATAAATTATTCCTCCATCTTCATGTATTTTTACCGTGACCGATTACGCTCATGCATGGTTTGAAAAACAATATCAAGGGCTTTAAATAGTGACTTATTCATCAAGAGTATCCACATTGACTCGCATCGCCGAACTCCTGGCGATTGTCGCCGCCATGCTCTTGGCCCACCTCATTCATCCCGCAGGTGATCCTGCCGCCCTGGCCGTCAGCGCCCTGCTCGGCGCCATCGTGTACTCCTTCGCCGCAGAGTTGACCGGCGCCTACGGCGAACTGCGTCTGCGCCCCTTCATTATCGAAGCCCGCCGCGTTCTCGGTGCCTGGATTCTGACCTTCTTCTGCCTGACGCTCATATCCTGGGCAATCAGATACACGACCATCTTCTCACGAGTACAGATCGGACTCTGGGTCGTTGCCGGAGCGGCCATGCTGCTTGGATCCCGCTGGGGCATCCGGGCGTTTCTTCGCGCTCATCGCCGTCAAGGCCGCAACCAACGCCAGGCCATACTGATCGGCGCAGGGGCTCTGGCCCGGCAGTGGATACGTAACGTGAATGCGTATCCGGAACTGGGGCTCAACCCCGTGGCCGGATTCGATGACGACCCGTCCAGAATTGGCGAGACATGCGAAGACGTGCCCATCGTCGGCTCTTGCGACGAAGCGGTCCACTTCTCCAACGAACGCCGCGTGCCCATGGTCTTCATCACCCTGCCCCTGCGCGCCGAAAAGCGCTTGCACCACATCCTCGAACAATTCCTCAACAGTCCGGCCAATCTCTATATCATTCCAGATATATTCACCTTCCAGCTCGTCAACGACCTCGCCTTGAAAGACGAGGCTTGTAACTACACTCAGCCGCAATTCCTCTAGGAGGCTTTGGTTTCAACATGCGTTACGATAGGCCGGTTG
>JAWLHW010000243.1:0-3366 GCA_041690155.1 Desulfomicrobium sp.
GGCACCATGGCCGTTCCGTCGGTGCCGAAAACCAGGCGAACGAACGGAAAGCGGTTCCAGAATTCCTCGCCGATCTGCTGGGCCACGCAGCCACCCACGGCCACGAAAACATCAGGGCTCCTGTCAGCGTAGCTCTTCAGCCGACCGAGCAGCGAATACACTTTCTGCTCGGGCTTTTCCCGCACGCTGCATGTCGTTACCACGAAAACCTGGGCGTCGGATTCGCCCGCCTCGGTCCAGCCTCTGGAGACCAGGGATTGGGTCAACCAGTCGGCGTCCGCCACATTCATCTGGCATCCAAAAGTCAGTATATGAAACCTCACGAAAAGGGGTAGCCTCCTCAATTATGCGTTGCGCATTGCTATGAACGTTTTTTTAACCCAGTCAACTCATTTTGGGGTCATTTCTCCAAACGGTCACGGGTCTGTTCATCAATCCAGCTCAAAAAGGGCTCGTGTCCATGGACGAGCGCCAACGCCACGATGCAAGGTACTTCATAAGGATGAAGGCTAAGAACGCAAGCTCTGAGCGGCTCGAACAGGTTCTGCGCCGTCTTGGCCAACACAGCCACCTCGGTCTCGTGCTGAATTTTGTCTTCCCACCAGTACATGGACTGGACCTGGGGCAGGATGTTGACGCATGCGACCAGGCGCTGCTCGAGTATGGCCTGCCCTATCCGCGTGGCGGTCTGCTGATCGGGAAAAGTCATGTAAACCAGAATCTGTTCCATTTTTACCTCCATGCAAAAAACTTGAGGTTGCGAAAAAAAACTGTCAGGCAAGGCTCGGCGTCTTCAGACCCGTCTGCACGCGGAGCATCGCATGAAAAAATCATCCATCAGCGCACGAGCCCAGGCCGTTGGCGAACGCCTGGCCCGGCGCTATCCAAGCCCCCGGACCGAGCTTTTGTGGTCCACCCCTTGGGAGCTCCTGGTGGCCACGATTCTGTCGGCCCAGTGCACGGATGCGCGTGTCAACATGGTCACGCCAGAGCTCTTTACCACCTGGAAAACCGTGGAACAGATGGCCAAGGCCGACCCCGCGCAAATCGAAGGCATCATCCGCTCCACCGGATTTTTCCGCAACAAGGCCAAGAACCTGCACGCATCGGCAGTGCGCATCATGACGGAATTCGGCGGCCAGGTGCCACGCACCATGGAAGAGATGCTGACCCTGGCCGGTGTCGCCCGCAAGACAGCCAATGTGGTCCTGTCCAATGCTTACGGCGTGTACGCGGGCATCGCCGTGGATACCCATGTCAAACGGATCAGCTTTCGCCTCGGGTTGACCCGGCAAACCAACCCGGACAAGGTCGAGCAGGATCTGCTCAAACTTTTTCCGCAGAAAAGCTGGGGAGCGATCAACCACTATCTGGTTCTTTTTGGCCGGGAGGTCTGCACTGCACGCAAACCCCTCTGCGATGCCTGCGAACTCGCCGACCTTTGTCCGCGGACCGGGGTTGTTTCCCGCTCCGCTTCACCCGTAACGTAACACAAAGCGTGAACATGAATATCGGAAAATTCACTATACACAGCTCGGACGGCAAGGCCCGCACCGGGGAACTGCACACTGCCCACGGTGTCATCCCCACCCCCATCTTCATGCCCGTGGGCACCCAGGGCACGGTCAAGGCGGTCTGCCCCCAGGATTTGAAAGACCTTGGCGCGCGCATCATCCTCGGCAACACCTATCACCTGTGCATGCGCCCGGGAGACGAGATGATCGCCAGGCGCGGCGGGCTGCACAAGTTCATGAACTGGGACCGGCCCATCCTGACCGACTCCGGCGGTTTCCAGGTCTTCAGCCTCTCGGGCCTGCGCAAGCTTTCCGAGGACGGTGTGGCCTTTTCCTCGCACATCGACGGCTCCAAGCATTTTTTCTCACCCGAAAAGGCCATCTCCATCCAGAAAAACCTGGGCTCGGACATCATGATGGTTCTCGACGAATGCGTACCCTACGGCGCGGACTACGACTACACCAAAAAATCCCTGGGCCTGACCACGCGCTGGGCAGCGCGCTGCCGCGAGGCCTATCCCAAGGGCAGCGGGGACCAGCTCCTGTTCGGCATCGGCCAGGGCGGGTTCTTCAAGGATCTGCGGGAGGAAAGCATCCGCCAGCTCGCGGACATCCCCTTCGACGGCTACGCGCTGGGGGGGCTCAGCGTCGGCGAATCCAAGGTAGAAATGCTGGACATCCTCTACCACAGCGCCCCGCTCCTGCCCGCAGACAAGCCCCGCTACCTCATGGGCGTGGGCACTCCGCTTGATATCGTGCGCGGCATCGACGCCGGCATCGACATGTTCGACTGCGTCATGCCCACCCGCAACGCCCGCAACGGCACCCTTTTCACCTCGCAGGGCAAGGTCAACATCAAACGCGCCCAGTACACCGAGGACGACAGCGCCCTTGATCCCGAATGTTCCTGCTACACCTGCCGCAACTTCAGCAAGGCCTACCTGCGCCACCTCTACCAGGCCCAGGAGATCCTGTCATATCGCCTCAACACCATTCACAACCTGGCATTTTTCCTGACCGTGGTCACGGGCGCCAGAAAGGCCATCGAGGATGGCACGTTTCAGGCCTACAAGGCGCGGTTTGAAGGTATCTACGATACATAGTCCGCACCCATAAAATCATCGGCATTCAAGGAGGCTCGTCATGCTCAAAAATCTTGTCCTCAAAAACCGCAGCTATCGCAGATTCGACAACTCCGTCGCCATCCCCATGTCCACCCTCGAAGAGCTCGTGGATCTGGCCGGAGCCTGCCCCTCGGCAGCCAACAAACAGCCCCTGCGCTTCATTCTGAGCACCTCGCCAAAGGATAACGACGCCATCTTCGACTGCCTGAAATGGGCCGCCTATCTGAAGGACTGGGACGGCCCCACGCCGACAGAGCGCCCCTCAGCGTACATCGTTATGTGCAACACGGCCAAGGATTGGGATTTTGCCAAGTTCGATCTGGGCATCATGGGCCAGACCATGCTGCTCGGCGCGGTGGAAAAGGGGTTTGGCGGCTGCATGGTCGGCGCCATAGACCGGGAAAAACTGCGCGGCCATTTCGCCCTGGCTCCGGAGCTTGAAGTCAGCCTGGTGCTGGCCCTGGGCAAGCCCGCCGAAGACGTACGAATCGTCGATCTGCCGGCGGATGGCTCCATCAAGTACTACCGGGACGAAGCCGGCAAACATTATGTGCCCAAGAGAAGCCGCAGCGAACTCATCCTGCACAAAACCGGAAAATAAAAAAAAGGCCGCAAGTCCCCAACCGGGAAGGCTTGCGGCCGTAATGGCAAAAAATGCAGGATCCTTATCCCTTGCGAGTGGCCAGCTCCCCGAGGCGGTAAGAATCGAGAGTCTGCATGAGTACATT
>JAWLHW010000244.1:0-3354 GCA_041690155.1 Desulfomicrobium sp.
TTCACCAGGCGCCCTGTTTCAGGATTTCGGCCAGGGGCTTGCGCGGGGACGGGCTTTCCCAATCCACATAGGGCTTGCCCAGGTTCTCCCTCACATCCAGGATGCCGATGGTGAACCCGGCCACGACTTCAAAGTCGGCCCTGTCGATGCCAAAGGCGTCGTAAATGGCCTCTTTCCTGATCCCGGACATGCCGTGGGTGTAGAGGCCCAGTTTTCTTGCCTGCAGGGTCAGGGACATCCAGGCCGAGCCGCAGTCGTAGACTGCCGTGGGATTGGGCTTGCCGGTTTGGGCGAAATTCTTTCGGGCCACCATGAAGCCGATGAGAGAAGCGTTCACGGCCCACTTGCGATTGCCTTCGACCAGAAGCTCAAGGAACGTCTCGAAGGTTTCGTCCGTAGAAACAAGAATATTCCAGGGCTGCTCGTTGTAGGCCGACGGCGCCCAGCGGGCCGCGTCGAAGATGACCTTCAGGTCTTCGGCGGGAATGGCGGTCTTGACGAAGGAACGCGGGGACCAGCGGGTCGGAAACTCCTCGGCCACGCCGTTAAGGGGATCGCGCTTGCTGAAATCGGGGGCGTAGGGGGACGGGTATTTCATGATCTGCTCCGGGGTTATGTGCGGGGTTCATGTTTCCCGCGACATATCCCCTGCCGGGCGGGGCGTGTCAACGTGGGCGATCATCCCCGGCGTTTTTTCATGATCCGTCCGAACTGGGCCCGGAACTGCCCGGCCCCGCCGTTGGCCGGATGCCTCAAGGCCGGAGCGGTGATGCCCATGGCCGCAAGCAGCGCCGCGGATTTTTGTCCCACGGCCAGAATTTTCGCCCCAAAGGCATAGGCCATGAGCGCCCGCAGCACGGGCTGCCCGAGCATGACCTCATGGTCGCAGGGCGTGCGGTTGCTCAAAAAGCCCTTGTCCGGCTTGTAGGGATGCCAGGGAAAGGCGTTCCACAGGATCACGTCGCGCGTGTCCACGCCCAGTTCGTGCATGGCTCCCCAGACGATGGTGGCCGTGGGTTCGGTGAAGCCGCCCGGCTTCAAGTCCTCACGGCTCGTGCGCCGGGGCTTGCCGTCAAAGACCATTTCGGGGCCAAGCCCCTTGTGGCGCAGATACCCCAGCAGCAGGCGCTCGGAGGTCATGGCAATGCCCGAGAAATGCCCGCCCTGATAGCCAAGGGCCTCGGCCAGAAGAATGACCGTGGCCTTTTGACGTTCGCCAAGGTAGGATCTGAGCTGTTCCAGCCGCACGGCCGGGGCGCCGGGCGCGGCATCGTGTACGGGATCCCGGTGATGCCACGGATTGAAGACCGCCCCGGACGGGGAGTTTTTCAGCAGTTTCATGAAAGCATGCATGGGCTCTGCGCTACACACTGGCCGCCTGCGGTGCAAGACTCTGCAAGCAAGGATCAAAATGATAAAGCCATTCATTATCCGCTCGCAAAGGAAGCGCGGCTGGCTTTTTCCGACTAGACCTTGACGCGCCCCCCAGCGGATTTACCCTTCTTTCTTGCGACCGGCGACATGCCTCACGGAGACCACCTCATGAACGCGACCTCAAATCTCAAGATCGGCCTTGCCCTGGGCAGCGGCTCCTCGCGCGGATGGGCCCACATCGGCATCATCAGGGCCCTGGCAGAACAGGGCATACGGCCGGAAATTGTCTGCGGCACCTCTGTCGGAGCCCTTGTCGGCGCAGCCCACGCCGCAGGCAATCTGGACAAGCTCGACGAATGGGTCCGCTCCCTGACACGCTTTGAAACCGCAAGCTTTTTTGAACTGAATTCCTCTTTCACAGGATTCGTGAACACCTCCAAGCTGCGCAAATTTCTGGAGAAGCACGTGGCCAACGCGGACGCGCGCATCGAAGACCTCGCCCTGCAATACGGTTCCGTGGCTACTGATCTGGAAACGGGCCGGGAGATATGGTTCACCAAAGGGCCATTGCTGGAGGCCGTATGGGCATCCATCTCCCTGCCGGGACTTTTTCCGGCCATCCAGCACGAAGGCCGCTGGCTCGTGGATGGCGGCCTGGTCAACCCGGTGCCGGTCTCGGTCTGCCGCGCCCTCGGAGCCGACGTTGTCATCGCCGTAAACCTCAACGGCGACATCGTGGGCAAGCATCTGGCGAAGACGCCAAAAAAGGAAAAAAAGAACGGCGTGGCCGAAGTGGTCTCAAATTTCGTCCAGGAATACGCAGGGTCTCTCTTTTCCTTTTCCGAAGAGCAAGACGAACCTCCGGGGCTTTTCGACGCCATCGCCGGCTCCGTGAACATCGCCCAGGAACGCATCACGCGCAGTCGTCTGGCCGGAGAACCTCCGGAAATCCTGCTCGCGCCCAAACTCTCACACATCGGGCTGCTGGAGCTCTTCAGGGCCGAAGAAGCCATTGAAGAAGGCAGAAAATGCGTTCAACGCGCCATGTCCGAGATCGACTTTCTGCTGCAAAAAATGTGACCGTCATCGCAGCCCCTAATGCCCTGACAACATGTCCAAGGAGGCCCCATGCCCATATTGCGTTTTGTTCTTTTCTTCCTGTTCATCGCCCTGCAGGCCCAGGCCGCGCAGATACACGTCTCGGACACGGATTACCGCGCCTACCGGACGCTGACCCTTGAAACGGGCCTTGAGGTGCTGCTGGTGCACGACGAGCGCGCCGCCAAGGCCGCGGCCGCCCTGGCCCTGCCCGTGGGCAGCCTCGACAATCCGGACTCCCAGCCCGGGCTGGCCCATTATCTGGAGCACATGCTCTTTCTGGGCTCCAGGTCCTATCCCGGCCCCGAGGAATATCAGGCCTTCATCAACAGAAACGGCGGCCAGACCAACGCGGCCACGGGCTACACCTCCACCACGTACATGATGGAGGTCGATCCGCCCGCCTTTGCCGAGGCCCTGCGGCGCATGGCCGACACCCTGGCCCATCCCCTCCTGGACCCGGTCTATTCGGACAAGGAGAGAAACGCGGTCAATGCCGAGATGGAATCCAAGAAGCACAGTGATGGCCGACGCCTGGCCATGCTGACCCTCTCGACCCTGAACCCGCAGCACCCGGGCACCCGCTTCACGGGGGGCAACCTCGAGACCCTGTCCGACAAGCCGGGCAGCCTCCTGCAAGAGGAACTGGTGCGCTTTCACGGCACCTGGTACTCGGCGAACCTGATGAAAGGCGTGCTCTACGGACCCCAGAGCCTGGACGAGCTCGAAACCCTGGCCAGACGGGAGCTCGCCGTCATCCCCGACCGCAAGGCCACGGTGGCCGTTCCAACGGTGCCCCCGGCCACGGACGACGAAAAAGGCGTGATCATCGGGGTGCGGCCCGTGCGCGAGGCCCGCAGCCTGAGCATCGAATTCGTCCTG
>JAWLHW010000245.1:0-3340 GCA_041690155.1 Desulfomicrobium sp.
CATCGGCTGGCACGCATGGTGCTTCACCGTGTCCGGCTCATTTCCACACAACTTTGAAACACGAGGACACAAATGAAACGTACCCTGTTCCTGGCCGTGCTCGGCCTGACATTGTTCATGGGCTCCGCGGCCATGGCCGAAAAAATCAAGGTCGCGGGCATCTACACCCAGCCCATCCAGCAGAAATGGGACGCCACCCTGCACAAGGCCCTTTTGAAGGCCGAGGCAGCAGGCGAAATCGAGTATGTCTGGAGCGAAAAAGTTTCGAATACAGATTACATCCGCGTCCTGCGCGAATACTCCGAAGCCGGCGTGCAGCTCATCGTCGGCGAAGCCTTCGGCATCTCCCGCGAGGTGCGCAAGGTAGCCAAGAATTATCCTCAGATCGCCTACCTCATGGGCGACACCATGGGCCCTGACGGCGACAACCTGTCCGTCTTCGACAACTACATCCACGAGCCCTGCTACCTCATGGGCATGGTCGCCGGCTCCATGACCAAAACGAACAAGATCGGCATGGTCGGCGGCTACCCCATCGGCGAAGTCAACCGCCTCTTCCACGCCTTCATGGCCGGCGCCAAGGCCGTCAATCCGGCAGTGGAATTCAAGGTCTCCTTCATCGGTTCCTGGTATGACCCGCCCAAAGCCAAGGAATTCGCCTACGCCCAGATCGAAGCCGGCGTGGACGTGCTCTATGCCGAACGCTCCGGCGTGGTCGACGCGGCCCGCGAAAAGGGCATCGTCGCCTTTGGCAACGTCAACGACATGAACAAGGAAGAGAACGGCGAGAACGTGGTCGTGGCCTCGGCCCTGTGGCACATGGAAGCGGCCCTGAACCACGCCATCGAGCGGGTCAAGGCCGGCACCTTCGCCGCCGAGGACTACCGTGAATGGACCATGATGGCCAAAGGCGGCGCCTCCCTGTCCCCCTTCTACGAGTTCGAGGACAAAATCCCCGCCGACGTGAAAGCCAAGGTTGCCGAAACCGAAGCCGCCATCAAGGCCGGAACCCTGGTCATCGAAATCAACGACGACGAGCCCAAATCCACCTTCTGATCCCAAGGGGGCCGAAACCACCCGGCCCCCTTTTTTCGGTCAATCATGTCCATCACACCTTTGCTGCGACTTTCCGGCATCACCAAGAATTTCGGGGCGCTGAAAGCCAACGACGACATCTCCCTGACCCTGGCCGAAGGAGAGATGCTGGCCCTGCTCGGAGAAAACGGCGCAGGCAAGACCACCCTCATGTCCATCCTCTTCGGGCACTACGTGGCCGACAGCGGCAACGTTGAGGTCCTTGGCCGCCCCCTGCCTCCGGGCTCGCCGCGGGCTGCGCTTACGGCCGGGATAGGAATGGTCCACCAGCACTTCACCCTGGCCGACAACATGACCGTGCTCGAAAACATCATGCTCGGCACCGAGCCCCTGTGGGGATTTCGCCGAGGCTCGGCCCGCGCCCGCAGCAAGCTTACGGTCCTCATGGATCGCTTCCGGCTCCGCGTGAACCCCGACGCCCAGGTGCGCGCCCTGTCCGTGGGCGAACGCCAGCGCGTCGAAATCCTGAAAGTCCTGTACCGCGATGCACGCATCCTCATTCTCGACGAACCCACGGCCGTGCTCACGCCCCAGGAAAGCGAGCACCTTTTCACCACCCTGCGCGAATTGGTGAACCAGGGCGTGGCCGTCATCTTCATCACCCACAAGCTGCGCGAGGTCATGGCCGCCAGCGACCGCTGCGTGGTGCTGCGCCATGGCCGGGTGGTGCTGGAAACCTCCACCAGACAGACCTCGGCCGAAGAACTGGCCAGGGCCATGGTCGGAGCGAACATCCCCAAGGCCACTCGCAGCACGCTGACCCCAGGGGATGAAGTTCTCTTTCTGGATCGCGTCTGTGCCGATGCCCCGGATCGCGGACCGAGCCTCGACGAAGTGAGTCTGTCCGTACGCGCCCATGAAGTCCTCGGCATTGCTGGAGTTTCCGGCAACGGCCAGGCCTTGCTTGCGGACCTCCTGTCCGGCCTTGTCGCCCCGGCCAGCGGCAGTGTCGTCCTGCGCGGCCAGACCGTAAACCGCACCACCCCGGCGGACATGATCCGCGCAGGCGTTGGCCGCGTACCCGACGACCGCACCGGGACGGGCCTGGTGGCGGACATGACGGTCATGGAAAACCTGTCCACGGAGATCTACCGCCTGCCCGGCTTTTCAAGGCGTGGCCTGCTCAATTTCAAGGCCCTGGCCTCACGTACCGCGCAACTCATGGATGTCTTCGACATCCGCTGTTCGAGCAAGGACGCCCCCGTGCGCAAACTTTCCGGCGGAAACATGCAGAAACTCATTCTGGCCCGGGTCCTGTCGCAGGGCCCGCACCTTATCCTGGCCAACCAGCCGACCTGGGGCCTCGATGTCGGGGCCACCGCCGCCGTGCACCAGCACCTGCTTGACGCCGCCCGACGCGGGGCCGGAGTGGTCCTCATCTCCGAAGACCTGGACGAACTCTTCCAGCTCACGGACCGCATCCAGGTCATGTATCAGGGCCGCCTGTCCGCCACGGAAAACACGGCCACCGTGGACCGGGCCAAGCTTGGACTCATGATGAGCGGCCAAGCCTTCGACAAGCGAGGTGCCGCATGAGACTCGAACCCCGCGAATCCTTGCCCCTTGCCTGGCAGATCGGAGCGCCTCTTTTAGCCGTCATGGCCTCCATGCTGCTCTGCTCCGGACTGATCCTCTGGGCCGGAGCCTCGCCGCTTTCCGCCTGGGGGCTGCTTCTCAAGGGGGCCATGGGCTCAACCTTCGCCCTGACCGAGACCCTGACCCGCGCCACCCCGCTCATCTTCACCGGACTGGCCGCGGCCGTGGCCTTCAAGGCCAAGCTCTGGAACATCGGCGCAGAGGGCCAGTTTTACGTCGGGGCCTGCATGGCCACCTGGCTCGGCACGGGCATGATCACCCTGCCCGCCTGGCTCATGATTCCCTTTCTGTTCCTGTCCGGCGCTTTGGCAGGCGGCCTGTTCCTGCTCATCCCGACCTGGCTCAAGACACACCTCAAGGTCGACGAGGTGGTCACCACCCTGCTGCTCAACTTCGTGGTCCTGCTGGTCGTCAACTGGCTGGTGTTCGGCCCCTGGAAGGACCCCATGGCCATGGGCTGGCCCCAGGCCGCCCCCGTCATCGACCAGGCCATGCTGCCCATCCTTGTTCCCAAATCGAGCCTGCACCTGGGCTTCATTCTGGCCCTGGCCTGCGCCCTGGCTGCCTGGTGGATGATGCGCTTCACCATCTGGGGCTTTGAAATTCGCTCCGTCGGCGCAAGCCTCAAAGCCAGCACCTTCGCCGGCAT
>JAWLHW010000246.1:0-3306 GCA_041690155.1 Desulfomicrobium sp.
AAACTGCATGAGATCTGTGTACAAAATTGTTTCCAACTGCTTGAAATGTGAAGATGGATTTCTGTAATGGAGATGCCGGGGAATTTCAAGGACTGGTGCCGGCTTGGGCCTGTGCGTTTCTGGTGCAGCCAGTTGCCGTGAATCGAATGATTATTCCTGATCCGGGCAAATATGAACCGCAGACCAAAGGCCAAAAAGATCATATTTACAGAACCAGTACTCCGCACGTTTTTGTCTTACATATATTGTATGACAAATTTCAGGTTGAATATTTGCATCACTCCAGAACTCGTAGTGCTGATTAGCAAAGGTCAACTTTCAGTCTTTCACATGAAATCGCTTTTGTGAGACTTCTCTTGGATAAATGTTTTGACTTCCAGAGCGTCTTGAGAAAAAAATGTCTTACAGAAAATGCTTGCCTGTAAAAAGTCGGCTACTCTAAAGTAGTCGCAGCCAGGTATCAGAACCGATGGCGAGTTTCGAACCTGTATGACGAATTGATGAGAGATCAGGCTCAAAATCGAAGCAGGTGAGCGACTATCAGGGGCGTCTTCACGGATTGTGGTCGAAAGTTCAAACGTTTTTAGCAAGAGGCATGCTTGAAATCATTCCCCGGCGTTGTCCCGATAAACGTACTTAACATGGAGGCCATGATGGTGACGTCGCAACGTTGCGGAGCCGGACATGGCTCCTGATCTCTCTGCAGCATACCCCTCGCAACTTTCCGGATTTCAGGATGTGGATGATCTGCTGCTGAGCGCTCCCATCGGCGTGTTCTCCTCCACCCCCGAAGGACGGTATCTGTACGTAAACCCAGCCTGGGCCAGGATTTTTGGCTACGATTCTCCGGAAGACGTTCTTGCCTCGATTACCGACATCGCCGCGCAGCTTTATGTGAATCCGGCCGAAAGAGATGAATTCAAGCGTTTGCTCGAAGTCCACGACGAAATCGTCAATTTTGAAAGCAAATTCAAGAGGCGAGACGGCTCCATCATCTGGGTTTCCCGGAACGCCAGGGCCGTGCGCAACGCCCAGGGCCAGATCTCGCATTATCATGGATTCACCACGGACATCACCGAGCGCAAGCAGTCCGAAGCGGCCCTGGAAAAACAAAAGGTAATGCTGGAGCATTTATTCGAAAGCTCTCCGGAGGCCATCGCCATTGTCGATGACCAAGGTTACATTTTACAGACCAACAAATCTTTTATCGATCTTTTCGGATACGCATGGGAAGAAGCGCAGAGCAAGCAGATAGACGATCTCATTTCCCGTGGTTTCTATCATGACGAGGCCGGGAAATATTCAAATCGCGTTTTCAAAAAAGGTGAAATCATCGAAACGGAAACGGTTCGTTGCAAAAAAGATGGCACCTCCCTCGACGTGGTCCTCATTGGGTACCCCATCCTCCTTGAAGGACGCATCATCGGCGCCTACGCCATTTACCGCGACATAACGGACCGAAAACACGCCGAAAAGTCGCTTCTGGAGAGCGAGGCGCGCTTCAAGGCACTGCACAATGCCTCTTTCGGGGGCATAACAATTCACGACAAGGGGATCATCCTCGATTGCAATCAGGGATTGTCCGACATCACCGGCTACTCCCTGGACGAATTGATCGGCATGAACGGCCTGCTGCTTATTGCCGAGAAGTCGCGGGAAATGGTCATGAAGAACATTCTGGCCGGGTACGAGAAGCCCTACGCGGCATTCGGCCTGCGCAAGAACGGCCAGGAGTACCCGCTGCGCCTGGAGGCCAGAAACATTCCGTACAAGGGCCGCATGGTGCGAAGCGTTGAATTCCGGGACGACACCGAACGCAAACAGGTCGAAGCGGAGCTGATCAAGGCCAGGGACGCGGCCCAGGCAGCCAATCAGGCCAAGTCCGAATTTCTGGCCAACATGAGCCACGAAATCCGCACCCCTTTGAACGGGGTGATGGGGCTCATGCAGCTTTTGCAGACCACCCGGCTGGACCCCGAGCAGCACGAATACGTTTCCATGGCCATGCGGTCTTCGGACCGACTGGCGCGTCTGCTGACAGACCTGCTCGACATTTCGAAGATCGAAGCGGGCAAGATGGATGTGGTCGATGAAGAGTTCAACGTCAAAGAGCTTGGCGATGCCGTGACCGAGCTTTTCGCCGTCAATGCCGGTGAAAAGAATGTGTATCTTGAGTATTCCATCGATCCTGACCTGCCCCAGCTTCTGGTCGGAGGCGTGGCCAGGTTGCGCCAGATTCTCTTCAACCTGGTCGGCAATGCCCTCAAATTCACCGACACCGGCCGCGTGCTGCTGGAGATGACGCCGCTTTCTTCACCCAAAGAAAACGAACTGCGGGTCCTTTTTTCCATTTACGACACCGGAATCGGCATCCCGCAGGAGAAGCTCAAAGACCTCTTCAAGCCGTTCGTGCAGGTCGAAGGTTCCTTCACCCGCAAATACCAGGGCGCGGGGCTTGGACTGGCCATCGTGCAGCGTCTGGTCGAACTCATGCGCGGGCACATTTACATGGAAAGCGTGCTGGGGGAGGGGACCGAGGTGCACATTGTCCTGCCGTTCAAGTCACCGCAGGGCATGGTTCCGGCAAGAATGCGAAAAATGGCTGGCAAAAGAAATCCCGCCCCCCTTCGTATCCTGATGGCTGAAGACGATCCTTCCAATCAGGTTGTCATCCGCAAACTGCTGGAAAAATCCGGGCATACGGTGACCCTGGCCGTCAATGGACTCGCAGCGCTTGAACTTTTGCGCACCGGTGAGTTTGAGATGGTGCTCATGGATATCCAGATGCCTGTCATGGGAGGGCTGGAGGCCACCGAGGCCATCCGCAGCTCGCCCGACCTTGGCCCACACAGACACATCCCCATCATTGCCCTGACCGCTTACGCCATGGCCGGTGACCGGGAAAAATTTCTGGCCGCCGGAATGGACGATTATATTGCCAAACCGGTCAGCCTTGAGAATCTGCAGCGACTGATTGAAAAACATGCTCCCCGTGCCGGGAGTTGACCTGCATCCCTGACGCTTTGGGCTGTCAGGCGTGAACCCACTGAAACCGAGGCACGAGGTCTCTGCAATGACAAAAAAGTATTCCCGCAAACTCAAGAAATCCGCATCCGCGTCCAACCCTCAGACAACGATCAAGCCATCCCTGTATGTGGCGGTGGGAGCCTCGGCCGGAGGCCTGGAGGCCATTGAGTCTTTTTTTTCGGGCATGGCCCCGGACAGCGGCATGGCCTTCATTGTCATCCAGCACCTTTCTCCGGACTACAAGAGTCTTATGGTCGAAATTCTGTCCAAGAAGACCAA
>JAWLHW010000247.1:0-3281 GCA_041690155.1 Desulfomicrobium sp.
AGCGCCCGGCAGCTTCGGCACAGGGGAAATTCTTGGGCATTTTCGAGCACCGCCGCGCAAAATTGACAGCGGCGACCGACCACATGCAGCACGGCGGCGAGCCCACGTGAAAGCCCCGCCCCTACCATCCGCTGCTCCTGGCCAGATCACGTACGGCTTCCTCGGCTGCACGGTCACGTGAAAAATCATCAGGTCCGTCCAGACCGCGTAGAAAGAGCGTCTTCTCGATACGAAAATCAAAAACCTGCAAGAAATACTTCAAGGTCGGCAGGATTCCCGTGAAAAGGTTCTCGCCACGTGTCCGCCCCGCCACGAGTACGACGTAGGCCAGGCGTTCAACCCCCGGCGTACGCAGACCGTTTTGCCTGGCCATGTATCTGGACTGGGCACGGTCGATCCAGGCCTTGGCCTGACTTGGCAGATGATAAAAATAGACCGGCGCGGTCAGAACCAGTCCCGAGGCGTGGTCGAGCTGCAAAAAAAGCTCTTCCGCCCAATCCTCGCCAATCCTGCACCGGCCGTCTTCGGCGCAGCTTCCGCATCCCGTGCAGGGTTCAATCTGATGCTCGCGCAAAAAAACTGGCCGGGGTTGCCGGTCCAGGCTGCGTGCGAAAAGAGCGGCGGCATGATCGCTGTTTCCGCCTGCTCTGGGGCTGAGGGACATAATCAGAGGGTCATTCATGATCGGGGCTTGCGGACAAATTCCGCCCGCACGAATTCACCGACTTCGCGCAGGCTCAACGTCCAATCGGTTTCTATGTAAAGCGCGTTTTCGAGCTGGGGCACCACGCCCGGCTTGACCCAAAAAACCTGCTTGTCCGTACGGCTGAAACGCAGCTGCCAACTGGCATCCACTCCCACGTGTCAGCACTTGTCCCGGAAATCATGTTCGCCTTCGGGGATCATGGCCACTCCTAACGGATGAATTCGGTAAAAAAGGGATTGTTGAGCTTTTCCTGCCCGACCCTGGTTTCTGGCCCGTGACCGGGATACACAATAGTGTCTTCAGGGAGGGTGAAAATATTGCTGCGGACGGAGCGGATCAGTTCGCTTTCCGAGCTCCCGGGAAAATCAGTGCGCCCCACCGAGCGGTAAAAAAGCAGATCCCCGACAAAAACCGCGCCCAGTTCCTCGAAATAAAAAGACAGGCTGCCCGGGCTGTGACCTGGAGTGGCCAGAACGCGGCATGTCGTGCCGAGCAGGGGCAGCTCGCCTTCCTCCAGCGGCGTGAACGAAAAGGGGGGCGTGCGCGGAAAACCCATCATTCCACCGCCGCCGAGCTCGTTTTCAAGAAGAAAACCATCCTTGGCGCTGGCCATGACGGTCAACCCCGTGGCCGCGACCAGGTCCGCATTGCCCTGGATGTGATCAAAATGCAGATGCGTGTTCAGGATCGCGGTCAGATTCAACTTTTCGGAAGCAAGAAAAGACAGGATCTCCTGCGCATCCCCGCCCGGATCGATGACCACGGCCTCACGGTCCGAGTGCACGACGTAGCAGTTTGTATCTAGCGGTCCAAGCGACATGACGGTAACTTTCAGCATCAATTCCTCCCTGGGAAACATTTATCTTCAAGATGTAGCCAGCTTCAGGCCAAAACACAATTCTGCTTTCTGGACAAGGATTCCGCCATGAGGCAATGGCTTCAAAAACACCCGGGGTCAATTATGAACACGGCCACTACCATTGAGACCAGCCCGCTGCGAAGACAAGACATCATTGAATACGAGCCCCTGCTCAAGGCCGCCCTCCGGGCCATCATCCCCTTTTCCTCCTACAGCCTCATGTTTCCGGCCAAAACACCCGAAAACATGGAGGCAGAGCCGCAGCATCCGTTCGGACGCGCGACACTGGAGAATGATCGCCTCTCACTGCCCCTGACGCATTCGGACCGGCTGCTTGCGGTCTTTGAAGCCAGAGGGGTCAACCCGGAGGAGACGGCCCGGGCCCTGCCCTTTCTGCCGCAAATGGCCTCGCTGTGCCTGGAGCAGATCAAGATACGCAAATCGGCCATCACCGACCCGCTGACCGGCCTCTTCAACCGCCACTGCATGCACCAGGGCCTGATCCGGGAAATTTCCGGCATCGTCGGCTCCATCATGCCCGGCTCCGAAGCCATGGCCGACGACTCCCTGCAGGGGCACAGCGCCTGTTTCGGCCTCATCATTCTGGATCTGGACCGCTTCCGCCAGATCAACGAAAATTTCGGACACAATTTCGGAGACCGGATCCTGGTCCTGGCTGCGGAACGGCTGCGCGCCGTCTGCCCCAAACAGACTCTGGTCTGCCGTCTGGACGGAGATTCCTTCGGCGTGCTCTGGCCGCAGGCTTCCCGCGCCAGGATGAGCGAGCTGGCCTTAAGCCTCGGAGCTGAACTGGCCAAGGTCACGGCGCGCTTCACGCCCCTGCGCGAAGACGTCGGCGTTTCGGCCAGTATCGGCCACGTCAACTATCCCCAGGATCTTCAGGGGGCGCAATTTCAAAAGGCGCCCGAGGAGCAGGCCTGGCTGATTCTGGAAAAGGCTGAAAAAGCCCTGAACACCGCCAAGGCCGGCGGCCGCTCCCAGATCTATTCCTTCAGACAGATCCTGACCCAGGGCGGAATGGTGCTTGAAGTGATGCCCATGAATCGGCTGGTCATAAATCTCGGCCGGAGCATGGATGCCCACGAAGGACAGCGCTTTCTGATCTGGTCCCGCAAGTTCAACGGCAGCGAGACCATCGTCGGGAGGCAGGGCGACGCGATTTTTGGCCACTACCCGCCCATGTACAAAGCCGAAGTCTCGCTGGTCGAGGTGCAGGAGGAAATGTCCATCGCCGAGGTGCTGGTGCAGAGCGATCCGAACTGGACAGTGGAGAAAGGCGACAAGCTGACCCTGCTCGACGACCACGCAGGGCGCATGGAGCAGCGCGAAGTTCAGCCCGGCGACCGCACCCCGCAGAAAGACCCGCTCACAGGGCTCTATCCCTACCGGGACTTTCTGCAGGCCTGGCAAGCCGCCCGCATCCAGGCTAAAAATTTCTGCATGGTGCTCATGCGCCTCGAGACGCCCCATGCCGAGCGCACGCCCATGGACAAGATGAAGGAAGAGCAGTTCTTCCAGACCCTCGCCGGCCGGGTTGAAGCCCTGTTCGGAGCCCAGGCCCTGGGCGGGCGGTTCAGCGTCAATTGCATCATCTATCATGTGCCGGGGCTGGATCAGGAAGAGTGCCTGCGCATCGTGCGCGAACTGCTCGAGGACGACCGCTTTGCCGGACTGGAAAAATCCGTAGGCATTGCG
>JAWLHW010000248.1:0-3280 GCA_041690155.1 Desulfomicrobium sp.
CATGCCCCTGGATTTGAGGAACTTGGGGTTGGGGTCGAGCTTGACCACCCGGCCGTTCTGCACCCGTGCGATCATGCCGCAGCGGTTGAAGCACATGTCGCAGACCGTGTAATGCGAGGTGATCGGAGCCTGGGGTGCGGCTCCGGCGGCGTGCGCCGTGGCCATATGGCCCTTCAGCGCCGGGACGCCGGCGGCGGTGGCCGCCACCGCCGCCGACGCCTGCAGAAATCCGCGTCTGGAGAGTGTTTTCGCTTGGGTTTTCATCCCGTGTTCCCTTTTTGAACTGTCGGTGGCGGGTTTCAATATTCCTGCTCCTTCATGCATGTTCAGGCTTGGTGGCCGGATATCAGGCCGCGCGATCAGCCGCACTTGGCCGGGGTCGGGGAATCCTTGGCTCCGTCGTGGACATACCTGAAGATGTCCTGGCGATCCTCATCGGAAATCTTGGACCATTCGTCCTTGCAAGGCAGGTCGCCGTAGCTCTCGAAAACGGCTTTCCACTCGGCCTGGGTCTTGGCATCGGGCCCGAGGTAATGGGCGGGCTTGGCGCCTACGGGATTTTCCATGTGGCATGGGCGGCAGTTCTGGCGGAACAAAAAACGGCCCTTGCGCGCATTGCCCACTTCGCTGGCTATGGAAATGCCTACATAGGAAACCAGGATCAGGGCGGCGGCGATGCCCACGAAAGTCTGCTTCTTCATGATGAACTCCTCTTGGTTATTGTCATGGATGGTTGTCTCCGGTGTGCCTGAACAGCATAAAGCAGAAGACATACCAAAAGAGTAGGAAACGCCGAAATCAAATTCTTACCTGAATTCATTGGAAAAAAGACAATGAAAAAAACAAGGACGACAGCAAGGGGCATTGACAAGTGATTAATCACATATCAAGTGTATAAATGTTTTAAACAGCTAACTCGGCACCGCTTGCAACACCCGAATCGCACTGGCGCAGCCCCAGGAGACTCATGAGCCCCTTCTTCCAGCCCACTCCTACCCAAAAGCCTCAAACCGGCCTGCCTTCAACACCCCCGCTGGAGGCCCACTGGCACGAAATCGTGAACCTCATGCAGGAAGGACTCCTGCTGGTGGACCCGGACGGCTCCATCAGGATGGTCAACCGGGCCCTGGAGGAGATCACCGGATACAGCCGGGAGGAGCTCATCGGAGCCAACTGCTCCCTCTTCAAATGCGATGCCTGCCGCCGGGTCCGCTCCGAAGCCCGCGAGGCCTGGTGCAAGCTTTTCGAACAGGGCATCTTTGTGCGCCGCAAGTGCAGCATCATGCGCAAGGACGGGACCTACGTCCCCATCCTCAAGACCGCCTCCATTCTGCGCGCCGAAGACGGCAGCGCGGTCGGAGCCGTGGAGACCATGACCGACCTCTCGGAGCTCGACCGCAAGGAAAACGAACTGCTTCAACTCTCGCGCATGCTTGATGAAGAGACCGTGTTTCACGGCATGGTCGGACATTCCCCGCAGATGCGCAGGGTTTTTCACCTCATCGAAAAAGCCGCCCAGAGCGACGCGCCGGTGTTCATCTGCGGCGAATCCGGCACGGGCAAGGAGCTGGTGGCCCGCGCCATTCACGACCTTGGACCCAGAAGCGAGCAGCCCTACGTGCAGTTCAACTGCGCCGCCCTGAACGAGGCGCTCCTTGAGAGCGAACTCTTTGGGCACGTCAAGGGAGCGTTCACCGGGGCATTCAGGCATCGGCAAGGCCGCTTCGAGGCCGCGCACGGCGGCGACATCTTTCTGGACGAGATCGGCGACCTGCCCATGCCGGTCCAGGTCAAGCTCCTGCGCGTGCTGGAGACCAAGACCTTCGAACGGGTCGGGGACAACCGGCAGCTGTCCGTGGACGTGCGCATCATCACCGCCACCAACAAGGTTCTGCCGGAACTGATTTCCAGGGACCAGTTCCGCGAGGACCTCTTTTACCGCATCAACGTCATCCCCGTGCACCTGCCTTCCCTGCGCGAACGCAAGGAAGACATCCCCCTTTTGGCCGATTACTTCATCCAGCGACTGCGCATGAAGAGCGACAAGGACATCAAGGGCTTAAGTCCCCAGACCCTGCACCTCTTCATGGATTACTCCTGGCCGGGCAATGTGCGCGAGCTGAAAAGCGCCCTGGAGTACGCCTTCGTGCTGGCCGACCACGGCCACATCGAGCCCGAGCACCTGCCGCACAACATCGCGGCACCCACTCCCACAGCCGAAGAGCCAAAACCAGCAAACTCCGGCCAGGATACGCAAAAGCAACAGCTCCTCCAGGCCCTGCGCCAGGCCGGCGGCAACAAGTCCGAGGCGGCCAGGATACTTGGCATCAACCGCGTCACGGTGCTCAACCGCATGCGCAAATACGGCATCGACATGCCGAGGGTCATCCAGTCCTGAAAGAGCGGGAAAAATTCTGTCCGAGGCAAAAATGGATTCTGCCAGCAATACCGGTCCGGAAAACGAAAAAGGGCCGAAACTTGAACGCCAAGTTTCGGCCTTTTTTGTCCTGATACATTATCCATCCATCCAAGCACGCGGAATGAAGTAAAAGAGCTCTCGTACTAGACTGCGATTTCGGGATGAAACACATTGACCTCTCTCAAATCATCACCCAGATACGTCCGCTCGTTCGGCCCGAGAATGCCAAGGGAAAGACAGATCAGGGTCCACAGGTGCACCACTCCGTAATGCCCTTCGTAATGTTCGCTCAGTTCATGAATCTGGGCGTGGCAGTTGTGGCAGGCGGCGATGCAGTAATCCGCTTTCGTGGCTTTTATCTGCTCGTCCTTGGTCTGTCCGTAGGCCAGGCGCTGATCCTTGAAGCCCGACTGCAGGAACCCTCCGCCTCCGCCGCAGCAGTAGTTGTTGGAACGGTTCGGCTGCATGTCGATGAAGTTCTCCTCGCCGACGATTGATTTCACCACAAAACGCAGGTCGTCGGCGATGGCGTCACCGTAACTTTTTCTTACGATCTGACACGGGTCCTGCACGGTGAACTTGATCCCCCGCTCCTTGTTCCAGTCGGAATTGACTTTGAGCTTTCCCTCGCGAATCCATTTCGCATAATATTCATAGATGTTTTTGACTTCGAATCGGTGCTCGATACCAAATTTCTCCAGTCCGGCCCGGACTGAGTATGTGACGTGGCCTCACTCCGTGTTGAGAAAGACCTTGCACCCAAGCTCGCTGGCCTTGTCCGCCGATTGCCGTGTCAGGCGCTCCCAGCTCCTGTTGTCCGCCAGGAACATGCAGTAGTTCTCACCGGCCCAGCCTTTTGAT
>JAWLHW010000249.1:0-3277 GCA_041690155.1 Desulfomicrobium sp.
ATGGCCGAAGTCCAGGGCCTGGCCGAGCATGATGCCCTTGAAGCTGTCCACGCCCACGGAGGGGGCCGAGGCGCACATTTCGGCCAGTTTCACGATGTCCTGGGCCGGGACGTCGCAGATTTTGCTCATGGCTTCCGGGGTTTTGTCCGCCAGATAGTCCCGGAGCTTTTCGAAGTCGCCCTCGCGGATCCAGTTTTCGACGAATCCCTTGTTGTAGAGCCCGTTCATGACGATGTGATGGGTCATGCCCGTGAACAGGGCCGTGTCCCCCGAGGGCTTGACGGGAATCCACCAGTCGGCTTTGGCAGCGTCGGCCGTGAAGATGGGGTCGAGGACCACGAGGATGGCACCGCGATCTCTGGCGTTCAATATGTCGCGGGGCACGGCCGCGTCATCGAGGCAGCCCATGGCGTGACGGCCGGCCAGGATGATGATCCCGCCCTTGGGGACGGAGGCGAAGTTAGGCGGAATGTGGTGATTGGGCACGCCACCCATGGATTTGATGCAGGCCACGATCTTGGCCGAATCGCAGTGCGGCAGGGCGGTATTGATAAAACCGCCGTAGGCGTTCAGAAAGCGCCATTTGGGATCGGTGATGGAGTGGGGAAAGAAGCTGGCTGTAAGTTTGTGCGCTTCGCCCCGGTCGCGCAGATCCATGAGTTTTCTGGTGATGGCATGCAATGCCTCGTCCCAGGAGCACGGCTCGAATTTGCCCTCGCCGCGCTTGCCGACCCGTTTCAGTGGACGGGTCAGGCGGTCGGGGCTGTATTCCAGCGAAACTCCGGCCATACCCTTGACGCAGGCCTTGCCCCTGGCCCTGGGGTTGCCCCGGATCTCCTTGAGCACGCCGTCCTTCACCCTGGCCAGGACGGCGCATTCGGCCTTGCACTGATAGCACATGGTGGGAATCCATTTACTGCTCATGTTTTTCCTCCTTCTCTTTTGATCCGGAAAATGGGCCGGATCTGCCCATTGTCGGCGATGCGGCGAGAGTGCAGCTTTTTTCCACCTCCGAGATCAGCACTCTCGCGCCGAAGAAATGATGCAGGGACATGATGGCAAGCCCGGCCGCCATGACCCAGAGTCCTGCGGTGTAGACGCTCGCGCTCCACGGCTTGGCGCACATGAGCAGGGACGCGAGAACGCAGATGCCCGTGCCCGCGATGTCGGGTTTGTCCATGCTCAGGTTCAGCCATGAGCGTGGGCATCCCTCGTCCGGGGCCGGGCATTCGAACCAGACGCGGTTCCAGATTACGGTGAAAACCACAGCCAGGACCGCCCCCCAGGCCATGTGCAGAGGGAGGATGGAAGCAGAGACCGGCAGCGGCAGGATGGCGGGGATGGCTGCGGTGGCGGCGGCCGGGGGATGATCGGCGTCCAGGATCTGCATGAACACGGCCGAAAAAAAGACGGCCAGGCCGAGCTTGACGGGGATGGCGAGGTTTGTGCCGCCGAACATCGCCTCCCCTGCCGCGACGCCCAGCAGTCCGCCCACGGCGGAGATGAAATGGCCGACGATGACCGATTTGGGCCGGGCCACCCGCAGGTAGGTGCAGGTGGCGCCTATGAAGCAGGTCGCAGCCAGAGGGGGGTACAGCACGCTGACGCCGGTGGCGTCGCAGACCAGGGCGATGAGCGCCAAGAAAAGGCCCGCCCCCGTCGATCCCCACAGAATTCTCGACAGGGAGATGACTCCAGGACGGTAAAGATCCCGCCTGAACTCACGCCTGTTCGGAAGCACCAGCCGGATTTCGATCATGGCCTGTCTCCGTCGATATTTTAAGGACGTATAGTAATGGCCATACGATGATTATTCGCTGGACGTAAAGGCGATTGAGAAAATTATCGGATTATGAGTTGGTGCGCAGTTCCGGGGACTACGAGTTATGACAGACGTCACTGTAAAAATGTCGCGAAAGAGCATGGGTGTCATTCCCGCGAAGGCGGGGATCCATTTTTTTCAGATAGTTAAAAAGGTATGGATTCCCTTTTTCAATGGAATGACGACTTTTTGCAGTGACATCATGACAGGAGAAATGCTTATTGCTGGAATAAAAAAAGCAGCGCCATATGGTCATGGGCTGCTGTGCTTATCTGATGATTTCGCGGTGATGTCAGGATTGGTTGGTGCGGGGTAAAAAAAAATTACAGGCCGAAATTCGGTCTTTTAAAATTCGTCGTTCACGCCCAGAATCAGATAATGTTCAGGCCGCCCGGAAAGACTTCCTTCTGGCTGAGGCTTGCGCCATCTCAAGGCCGACTCCATACCTGCTCGAAAACAGACCTTCCTGCGGTGCGCACCAGCGGACCATGCCTACGCAGTAGGATTCGCCGAGCCGCTGCGCGTTTTCGGCTCCGGGTCGGAAGAGGATTTTAACTGGCTCTCCCCGGGTCAGGGGATGATCCATCTCGATCATCAGGCCTGTTTCGCTGTAGTTGACGATGCGGGACTCGAACGGACCTTTGGCGGACGCATACAGCTCAACGCTGCAACGCTCCAGGCTGGCCTTACGCGGCGATCTTCTTTTGTTGATCATACCTTAATCCTCCCGAACTAATCTGGATAACGTCATACATTTAAGTCAGACCGCAGTCTTTGTCCAGTCCTGTCTGACAAAAACGTCACTTGTGAGCGTTCAGATCGTGCATGAGGCTGACCACGGCCAGCTCCTTGGCCTTGGCTTCCACGTCTACGGTCATGGCCCGGCCACGCCAGCATTGCGGAACGTCTGCGATGTCGATGTAGTCGGCGTGAGGCTTGGGGGCGGCGTTCCAGCCCGCGCGAGGGGAGGAGATGTGACAGTAGGGTTCGCGGCCGCGCCACGTTGCCGCTGCCAGATCCGTCGCCTCGCATTCGCCGAGGCCGTCGGGGTTGCAGCGGTGATGGTGCACATCGTAAACCAGCGGCAGGCCCAGTTGCGCACACATGGGCAACAGGTCGGTTACGGTGTAGCTTGCATCGTCGTTTTCAACGCTGAGCCGCGTGGCCAGGCTTTCGGGCAGACGTTTGAAGACCTCGGCGAAACGGGCCAGGGCGGCGGCCTTGTCGCCATAGACTCCGCCGCCGTGGATGTTGATGACGTCCGCGCCGACCATTTCGGCCAGAAAGGCGTGGTATTCCAGTTCGCGCACGGAGTTTTCAACCACGTGGGCGTGAGGCGAGGACAGGACCACGAATTGGTCCGGATGGAAACTCAGGCGGATGTCGTGCTCCTGGGCGAATTTCTTGGTCGCGGACAGGCGCGCGGAGATTGTTTCGGCCTGGGGCAGATCTTCA
>JAWLHW010000250.1:0-3271 GCA_041690155.1 Desulfomicrobium sp.
TTGATGTCCTATACCGACGCCCTGTCCCGTCCAGACGTGACGGAAGCGGGACTTGCTCTGATACGTCAGGAAACGCAGGAATCGCTGAGCAAGGCGGTACACTCTTTCTTCCCGGCTATGGAATTTTTGGCTGGGCAGGAACAGAGTTATATGGATAATCCCGCCGGGTTCACCGTGGATCAGATCAAGCAGGTGACGGATCTGCGTTCTACCATGTTCAACGCCTATGCGGCGTTGTTTGATATCGCTCGTAATGTCGGGACGTTGGGTCTTGACGCTTCGAGAGGTGTTTCGCCTTTGCTCGGAGACGTCGACCTGACACAGAGTGATGTTGATTCGCGTGAAGTAGCGGCACTTGGAGAAGTTCACAAGATCAGCACGTACGGCAAAATGTCCCGTGTGGTGGATCCGAACAATCCGTCTTCGCTGAGGCGGGTGCTCAATTCCATGATGCTGGAATCCGAAGCTCTGATGAACTTCCGGATTCAGATGGATGTCGAGAAGCAGATGACCAAGTTGTTCACCCACACGCGGCGTTTGACGACCGTTTTGGTCGAGGCCAAAGCCAGAGGGCTTGATCCCGTCGTGGCCCGTTCCATTGAACGACTGTTCAACGAGCATGTTTTTAGCCCTGCCGAAGGCTTGCAACTGGATCGGTTCATCCCTGACCAGAAGAAGTACGAGGTTTTCGTCGCCAATTTTGGTGAGTTGTATCAGACGTTGAGTCAGACCTGTGCGACTCTCCAGACCTTCAATCTGAACGTTAAATCGACGCAGACGCGCATCAATTTTGAGGTGCAGCAGTATCTCGGCGGGTGTCTGAAGATTCCGAATCATCCCTTTGACACAATGTCGTTGAAGGGGAGCCTGCGGGTCGTTGCTTCGCATAATATTGGCGGAAAAATGTCGCGTATTCTTATCGAGTCGTCCCTGACGGAGGAGCCCCGCTGGTATGAAGTGAGCCTGAGCAATGACACCTTGACCTTTACCCCCACCGACGACAAGTCTGGCAAAGGGGTGTTCACTGCCCCTGTCGCCAACGGAAATGCCCGCTTTCCGATGTTATAGAAGAAAAGCAATCCCGAAAGATAAGCAAGAAAAGCATGGAGCAGCTTACGCATGAATATCCGCATTTCCGTCCGCACCAAACTGTTCCTGAGCCACATTCTCATCGTCGTATTCATCGCCGGCACCGCGGGGACGTATTTCTACCTGAGCGCTGTGGAAAGTCTCATGGATGGACTCAAGGAGCGTCTGCAGGCCAGCGCGGGTCTCATTAGCCAGACTCTTGACGCCGAGGCTTTGCGCCACATCCGTACAGAGGAAGATACGGCCAGCCCCGAATACGCGGCCACCCTCGACCAGTTGCGCGCCCTCAAACGCATGAACCCCGACATCGCCTTCATTTACGTGATGCGCCTTGAGGCGGAGAAGATCTTCTTCGTCATTGACTCCGACGAAACCAATGCGCAGGCCCTGCCGGGCAAAAAGTACGCCCACGTTCTGCCATCTCTGCGGAGGGGCTTCACGTCCATGATCGTCGACGACGAGATATTCACCGACGAATGGGGCTCGTTTCTCTCCGGCTACGCCCCGATCAAAAACGCCAAGGGGCAGTTTCTGGTCGGCATCGACATGCGCGCCGACCAGGTGCGTGAAAAATACGGCGCCCTGCGCATCTCCGGCGCTGTCTCGTTATTCGCGGCAGTTGTCCTGGCCTTTATCCTGGCCCGAATCCTGGCCAACCGATTCATGATGCCCATTCGCGTTTCCATCTCCCGCTGCTCCTCCATCGCCGAGGGCCGCTACGACGAGCAGCTCGACATCCAGACCAATGATGAACTCGACAGACTCATCGAGGCCATTAATAAAATGTCGAGCAGCCTGTCCCTGTCCCAGCGCACGACGCAAGCGGCCGTCGACTCCTTGCGCCAGGCCAAGGATGAACTGGAGATCCGGGTTCGTCAGCGCACCTCCGATCTCTCGGAAGTCAACAGCAAGCTCAGCCAGGAAGTGGCCGAACGCCTTGTGGCCCAAAAGGCTTTGCAGGAGGCCGCGACCATCGATCCCCTGACACGTCTCTTCAACCGCCGTGTCGTCCAGGAGCGGCTCGACCTCGAAGTGGCCCGCAACAGCAGGCAGAACACGCCCTTCACGCTCATCATCGTGGACCTCGATCACTTCAAAATGATCAATGACACCCACGGTCACGATGCCGGGGACAGCATCTTGGTTGAAACGGGGGTGCGCATGAAAGGCATCATCCGCGGGCAGGACACCCTGGCCCGCTGGGGCGGAGAGGAATTCATGATCCTGCTGCCCGATACCGACTCGGCAGGGGGAATGGAGGTCGCCGAGAAGGTCCGCGCACGCATAGCCGACACGACATACTATTTCGCGGGCAAGGAAATCCGGGTTACGGCGAGTTTCGGAGTGGCGCAGTATAAAGGAGACCTGGAAGGAGCGATTACGGCTGCTGACCAGGCCCTCTATCAGGCCAAGAATCTAGGCCGGAATCGGGTCGCGCTGGCCGACGCAGAGAGCTGAATACAGGGGACGAAAGTTTATTTCGGCAGCATGAACTGAAGTTGTCTGTTTTTGCAAAGCGCCCGATCAGGCCGGTTTTCAACATCGTTGAACCCGTATCTCTGACACGGGCGTTTTTTTGTTCGAGGGATCAGGGGATGTAGAGCGCCAGGACCTTACGCACGAAATCCTGCGTTTCGCGGAAAGGGGGAATGCCGCCGTGGCGTTGCACGTTGCCCGGGCCTGCGTTGTAGGCCGCCAGGGCCAACTCCAGGGTGCCGAATGCATCCAGCTGGCGGCGCAGGTACAGGCTGCCCGCCTCCACGTTGGCGCGGGGATCGAAGGGGTCGGTTACGCCGAGGTGCGCCTGGGTGCCCGGCATGAGCTGCATGAGGCCCTGAGCCCCCTTGGGGGAGATGGCCAGGTGGTCGTTGTTGGACTCCACGCGGATGACGGCCCTGATGAGGTCTGGGTCCAGGCCCGAGACGCGGCTGCCGTGGCCGATGATCGGGTCCCACTCGGCCATGGTCGGCATGTGCGCCCGCCCTTGGGCAGATTCCGTCACGAACAAGGGGGGGACCATGCGCGGCAGGGCCAGGAGGTGGGCGTGATCCGACAGGGAGTAGACGTCCATCTGCTCGATCATGTTCTCTGTTCCGCGAGCGGGATCGCGGAGCGCAGAGGCTTCATTGTCGGCGTTATGCAGGGGCCGCACGATCTGGGGCAGGCGCTCGGAGACGCTCAT
>JAWLHW010000251.1:0-3213 GCA_041690155.1 Desulfomicrobium sp.
CCGGTCAACGGCATCATCAATTACGGGCAAATACTGGTCAACGAATGCGGCGCCGAAAGCATGGAACGTGATCTGGGGGGGCGCATCCTGAAAGAAGGGGAGCGCATCGGCCGTCTCGTCAAGTCCCTCCTTTCCTACGCGCACGAAAGGCGTAAGGAAAAAAGAGCGACACAGGTTTCCGCCATTCTTGAGGAGACCCTGGCCCTGACCCAGGCTCAGATTCGCAAGGACGGCATTCAACTTGTTCTTAATTTTCCCGAGGGCCTTCCCGAGGTCACGGCAAATTTGCAGCAGGTCCAGCAGGCGTTCATAAATATCATCAGCAACGCGCGCTACGCATTGAATGAAAAATATCCAGGATGGCACAAGAACAAGCTTCTTACGATTTCCGGCGAATCCGTCATACTTGAGGGGTGCCCTTATGTACGGGTTGCATTTATGGACCAGGGAGGGGGGATATCGGCTGAAAAGATATCGTTCCTCACCAGGCCGTTTTTCTCCACCAAGCCTTTTGGCAAGGGAACCGGGCTTGGGCTCAGCATCACGCAGAAGATCATTGAGGATCATGGCGGATATCTGCGGTTTGAGAGTGAAGAGGGTGAGTTTGCCCGCGTTATAATCGATTTGCCGGTTCATCTGAAAGATGAAGGAACATGCAAATGAGCGGCAGGATTCTGATTCTCGATGACGAAGAGTCGATCAGGTTCACTCTTTCGCGATTTTTGCGGGCTGCGGGCCATACTGTCGTGACCGCCTCAAGTTGTAGTGACGCCTTGGTGAAAATTTCCGAGGAGGGTTTTGATGTCGTTTTTGCAGACATAATCCTCGAAGACGGCACGGGAATCGACATTCTGCGGGAAATCAAAGCAAGAGGGCTGGCTTGTCCGGTCATCATGATCACCGGCGACCCCGGCATCGAGACCGTGACCGACGCCATCCATCTGGGGGCTTTTGATTACATTCCAAAGCCCGTCAAGCAGGAAGCGTTGCTGAACGCCACCCGTCTGGCCTTGGCGTACAAGGCTGCCAACGATGAGAAGGAGAGATATCGATCAAATCTCGAGGCGATCTTCAGAAGCGTCAGGGAGGCGATCCTCTCGGTGAACAACGAATCTGTGCTGATCGAATTCAACGAGGCGGCCAGCGAGATGTGCGGGTTTTCGCAGGCCGATATCGGGAATCCCGTCAGTTTGCTGCCGCAAACGACCGACGACAGGTTCGAAACGATTCTTGCGGAAGCACTATCGAGCGGACAGCCCCGCGAAGAAGATCGCGTCGAGTGCAGGGTGGGAAGTGGTGTCCGAAAAGTGGTCAGCGCGCGGATCTATCCCCTGCTCAACACCCAGGGCCAATCCTCAGGCGCGGTAATGATGCTGCGAGATGACACGCATGTCTCCAATCTGGAAATGAAGCTGAGGGAGTATGGGCAGTTTCATCGCATCATCGGCAAGAGCGAGCCGATGCAGAAGGTCTATGCCCTGATAAAAACGCTGGCCAGCGTTCAGACCACGGCCCTGATCACCGGTGAGAGCGGTACGGGCAAGGAGTTGGTTGCCGAAGCCCTGCACATGGCCGGGGATCTCAGTGACAAGCCCCTGGTTAAAGTGAACTGCTCGGCCTTGCCCGAGAGCCTGCTTGAGAGCGAACTCTTCGGTCACGTCAAGGGGGCTTTCACGGGCGCGATCAAGGACAGCGAAGGGCGCTTCCAGAAAGCCAATGGCGGAACAATTTTTTTTGACGAGATTGGCGACCTCTCGCCAGTGGTGCAGCTCAAGCTTTTGCGCGTCCTGGAAGAACGGGAGTTTGAACGGGTTGGAAGCTCCGCGACCGTGAAGGCCAATGTTCGGCTCATCGCTGCGACAAACAAGAACCTCCTGGAGCAGGTCAGCCAGGGGACGTTACGGGAGGATCTTTACTACCGGCTGAAGGTGGTCGAGATCAAACTGCCTCCTTTGCGCGCCCGGACTGAAGACATCCCGCTGCTCGTCGATCATTTTCGCGAAAGGTTCAACGCAAAATTCAAAAAGAACATCAAGTCCGTGTCAAGCGATGTTTTTCAGGCTTTTCTCAAGTATTCTTGGCCAGGCAACGTGCGCGAGCTTGAGCACACCATGGAGCATGCCTTTGTTCTTTGTAACAAGAACATCATCACGTTTGAGGATCTGCCCGCAGATTTCACGAAGTTGACGGGAGTGCGACGCTCCCGTTCCGAGTCGCGAAGCGATGATGCGGGCGCTGTCCTTGAGGCCCTGAACAATACCGACTGGAACAAGGCGAAGGCTGCGAGGTTGCTTGGAATTGACCGCGTGACCCTGTATCGCAAGATCAAGAGATACGGCCTTGTTCGGGAATCTCTTGTCATGAAACTGTAGCATTTCTGATACAATGTTTGCGTGCAACAATTCTGTTGCATGCAACATGTTTTGCTTGCCGCATTTCGACCCTCCCCTTTTTTTCATCGAAAATCTCAACTATTTTAGAATAGTAAAAAATGTGCACTTTGCCTTTTTTAGTGGCACGGATGTTGTATTCGTTCAGTTTAGCGGTTTCTTGGCAGTGCGGGGTCGCTCGTGGGCACGGACTATGTGTTTTGACATAATTTCTTTCAAAATATCACTATCATGAAACTTAATCTGAAGTAGCTATGAGCGCAAACATACTTGTCATTGATGATGAAGAATCCATTCGATTTACATTTTGTAAATTCTTGGCCGAGAAAGGAAATAATGTCTGCACGTCCAAAAATTTATTGGACTCTCTTTCAAAAATGAAAGAAACAATTTATGATGTAATAATTGTGGATATTATTCTCAGCGATGGATGTGGATTGGATGTCTTGAAAAAAGTTGACCGTAATGAGGTTGAAACTCAGGTAATCATAATGACGGCTTATCCGACCATGGAGACAATTGATATGAGTTTCAAGATGCACGCGGCAGATTATATTATAAAACCAATAAGGCAGAGTGAACTTATTTCCTCTGTAAATAATATCATACAAAGCAAATTGTCTTTGCGAAAAAGCAATATTGAATCAGAAGATGAGGCTGCTGTATAATTTTTAAACGTATCATATTTCTGGTTTTGACCTGCCTTAATTTTCCTTCCGACAACCTCACTCTTCCAATAGGGCCTGTCGCGCCTTATCATTCATGTATTCATCGGTGACCGTGTGTAGAAATTGCTTTCGATACAGTTCCTCATGCAGGATGA
>JAWLHW010000252.1:0-3203 GCA_041690155.1 Desulfomicrobium sp.
TAGCGGTCGTTAACCTTCCAGGTGGCGAAAAAATGAGGCGGAATCCAGAGGGAATCCTTGTCCGAGGAATACCACTTGCCGTCAGCCTTGATGTCAAGCACCGGATGAATGGCCGTGAAACCAGCCAGAACCTGCAAGCCATCAAGCTGGGTGATGCCTGCCGGGTTGGAGGCAAGGGCGGACGGATCATCTGCCCGGCCTACCGTCGCGCCGCCCAGAGCGTTGCCGCGAGCGCTCCATTCGTAAATCCCGAATCCTGCCGCAAAGCTGATTTGCGTGCCCAGCAGCACCAGACAACAGGTCATAACCCACGTTTTGAAAGTTCGCATCCATCCTCCCCTTTTGTTGCACTGTTTGATCCACTAGCGCGGCACCTTAAGTGCGCGCTCAATATATTTTGCTAGTGCGCTAAATTAAGAAGAGTTGAGCGTCAAGAGTTTTGAAAAACCCTTATGAAAAAGTGGATTACGCGTTCTTATTCGCCTGCTCAGCGAATAAGTAATCTTGAGCGGATACGCAAAAACAGAGTGGAAAAATGGTAGACTGGCCAGGATGGGCTGGGTACAAGGCGATTAAAAAACAAGGAGGCAGGCGCAGTGGTCATGGGCAACAAAGAACGCATTCTGGAGACGGCCAAACGGCTTTTCGGAGAACTCGGATACGCAGAAACCACCTACAAGCGCATCGCCCAGGAGGCAGGCATTGCCGACGGCCTCATCGCCCACCATTACGGCAGCAAGGAAAACCTGTTCCAACTGGTGGAAATTGAAATTCTCACAGACCTGCTGCTCAAGATAGACGAGAGCCAGTATTATGCATCTGATGGGCTGAGCGGGGTACTCAACTTCGCAAAGTGCATCTTGAAAGCTTCCACGGCGCCCGAATCAGGATTCCTGACCCTGCTGCGCTGCTCACCGTTCCTGGCCAACACCATCGACGCGGACAACTCCGAAATCCTGATCGTCTGCTCACGAGTGGTGGACAAGATGCTTGAGTGCCTGCGCAGGGGCATCGGTGACGGCTCGATCCGCGCTGACCTGGAGCCCAATCTCGCCGCCAGCGTCATCTTCTCCACGGTCTTCGGCTCGACCCGCGCCCGGTTGCTCGCCAAGGAAAACATCCTGGGACTCAATTTTTCAGACGATTTTTACCCCGAAATTCTGCGGATTCTGACCAGATATCTGGAACCCGTTGAAAAAACCAAACCGCAAAACTACGAATCCCTGTCCTCATCCGAGCTGCCCTGAACCATGACATAGGCAATCAGGCATCCAAGCACAAACCCGCCAATTGTAATCCACCAGACCATCACAGCCCCCCTGTCGGCAATCAACCCAGATGAAAGGACCGGCCGCGCAGCATCCATCCGCCTGCGACGGCCGTAAAAAAGGCATTGGCCGCCCAAGCTGCCAGAATCGGCGGCACAAGCCCCTTTTCCCCAGCCGAAGCGCACAGCACGAACAATCCGTAATAACAAAATGTGGCCACCAGCCCGATGGGGATGATGACGAACAGCGATCCGAAAAAGGATACCACGGCCAGGGCGATAAGCGCCATGACCAGTACCGACCCCGCATAGGCCAGCTTCATGTGCCAGGCGGTCTGCAACCTCTCGATGTTGGATCCGGAATCCTTGAGCCGCTTTATTTCAGCGCCCAGTTGCCAAAGCGGCAACGACTCAAGCCGGGTCTTGGGATCAACAATGAGAAAACTGCGCACGTCGGTGCGCAAATCCAGCTCCAGCTGCGCGGCTTGCCGCACTTCAAAGGTAGCAGGCAGCGTACGCGTCACACCGGACAGAAGCCAGCCATCAGCGGTGGACGTGAACTCCCGCGCCCGGATAATCTCCCTGATGCTTCCGGCGTCGTCATCCTCCAGAATATGAACAGTCAGTGCTGAACCATGACCGGCAGCCGGGGTCACTGTCCCCATGTGCACGATGCGATTGCCTTCACGAAACCAGAGATCGGACAGCTGCCGCTTTTCGATCTGCCGATCGCGCACTTCCTCGTTCCAGATCCGCTCCGCCGCCCTGTGCCCGCTTACGCCCAGCGCCTCGGAAAAAAAGAGCTGCGCCACGCAAAGAGCCAGGGCATACCAGATCACGGATTTGGCCACCGCGCCCGGGGACACGGAGCACGCCTCCAGAGCCAGCAACTCCCGGTTTCGCAGCATGATTCCCATCTGCACCATGAGCGCGATCAGAAAAACGGCCGGAAAAATCTGGGCCAGAATAAAAGGCGTGCGATAGAGAAAATAGGCACCCACGGAGAGCAAGCCAACGCCCGCCTCCAGAAAATTGTCCAGCCGGTCGAAGAGATCGATAAAGACATAAATACCAAGGCCTATTCCGCAAACCAGCAGCAAAAGAAAAAGATTTTGCCGCAGAATGTAACGTGTCAGCAGATTCATGCTTCAGCCCCCTTCAGGCCCAACGTGCGCTGCACCCAGGACCGAAACGCCTGAAAATTGACCTCCTTTTCCGCCGCGACCAGCCACATGCCGATTCCCGCAGCCAGCATGAAAACAAAATTGGGCAACCACAGAGCCAGAGCCGGAGTCATGACTCCGCCTTCAGCAAGGGCCATCCCCCCGGAAAGAAAGACATAATAAAGGAAAAAAGCACCAAGGCAGGCAATCAAGCCAAACTGGCGTTTCATGCCCTGGAAGAAAAAGGCCAGCGGCAGGGCGAAAAATCCAAGTACGACGCAGGCCGCAGGCAGGGAAAAACGCTTGTGCAGTTCGATATCCACCCGGCGCTGAAAATTTACGCTCCTGTCCTTGAAACCTTCGTTCTTCAGAGTTTGCAAATCCTTCCAGGACATCTCCTTGGGGGCCTTGTCGCTCAGTTCAAAACCTCCCAGAAGCCGTGTCATGTCCAAGGAAAGAATGTAACTTTCAAAACTTATGACGCTAAGCTCGCCGCTCTGTTCCCGGTAGACGTGCCCGTCCTCCAAACGCACAAAAACCTGGCCAAGCTCCGGGTCGGAATCCACCTGGCCAATTGGAGCAACAATGGTAGCGCGAGTCTTGGATCGTGAACTGTCGAGAACAAAGACATCCAGCAACGCACCGCTGCCCGGGTCCGACTGGCGGGCATACACGGTCAGTCCCGGAAAGGAAGTGTTGAAGACTCCGGGCTGCACGTTGACGGAGGTCTTGTGCCGGGCCAACTCCACGACCGTCTCGCGAAAATTGTCCAT
>JAWLHW010000253.1:0-3177 GCA_041690155.1 Desulfomicrobium sp.
AGAGCCGACGCTCGTATTTGTCCATGGCTGGAGCTGTGATGCCCGCTACTGGCGTGAACAAATCCCCCATTTTTCGAAAAATCACCGCGTGATTGTGCTCGATCTCGCAGGCCATGGCCATTCGGGCATGGGGCGTGCTCAGTACACCATGAGATCATTCGGAGAGGATGTTAAAGCGGTTACCGACGCAACCGGCAGTCGCAGCGTCATCCTGGTCGGGCATTCCATGGGCGGTTCCGTGATCGCCGAGGCTGCCCGGCTCATGGCGGACCGTGTGATCGGGCTCGTCGGTATCGATACGCTTGAGAACATCGAATACTCCATGACTGGTGAACAATTCGAAGGCATGATCGCACCGCTCGAAAAGGATTTTCAGAGCGGCTGCCGGCAATTCGTGGAGGCGATGATTTCGCCTCGCACCGATGCGCAGCTTCGCGAATGGATCCTTGCCGATATGTCTGCCGCATCGCCGGATGTCGCATTGAGTGCGATGCAAGACATGATGTCGCAGTACATCACCGGTGAAGCCGCAAGGATATTCGAGGACATCCGCATCCCCGTCGTGACCGTGAACGCCGACATGTGGCCCATCAATTACGAAGCAAACCGGCGCCATATGTTTTCCTTCGATGCCATTGTCCTGAAGGACGCGGATCATTTTCTCATGCTGAATCGTGTAGAGGAGTTCAATTCCGCTTTGGAAAAAGCGATCGGTACGTTTTCAACAAATCAACCGACAGGCAGAAAGGACTAAAGCCAATCTCAACAGACAAAAACTTTTGTTTAAAGCAGACCATTTCGGGGGAGGGGTGAATGGAAATAAAATGCATTGCCGGGTTCGCTTCGATAACCAAAGATCCAGCTGCAAGTGCCTCTCTGTATCAAGATGCGTTGGGTCTGCCGCTACAGAAGATGGATGATTATCGCTTCATGGATAACTTCCCCGGGGCGAACCATTTTAGTGTATGGCCTCTTTCAATGGCAGCCCGGTCTTGTTTTGGGCAGGATGAGTGGCCCGAGAGTGTTCCTGAGCCCACAGCCACGATTGAGTTTGAGCTGGCGGATGTCGCTGCTGTCGAGGCGGCAGTGCAAGAAATGAAAGAGAACGGCCAGGAGTTCGTCCACGAAGCCCGTACCGAACCGTGGGGGCAGACAGTTGCAAGGTTCATGAGCCCCGAGGGTGTATTGGTGGGACTGAGTTATGCACCTTGGCTTCATGAATGAACGCCTGGCCACAGGGGGAGGCGAAGGTCAGGAGGCAAGAGGAGGCAAGGGGCAGATCTTGAGTCTTGAATTTATCTGCACGCTGAGTCTCTGAGAAGCAATAAAGGAGCCATCCGGAATCGATTGGCTTTTTGATTTATTGAGCTCGCGAGAGACGAAGGGCACCCATGCAGTCATGTATCCGGCATCGGTCAATATGCCGTGCCCCCGATGGAATCCGCGCCCCTAGTCCTTATCATCAAATCGGCCTTTCAGGCCTTGGATGACCTCAGGTTTTCCAGAAGCCGGTTCGACCTGTTCCGCCATCCGTTCATCATTGCATCTCTGTTGGAAATCATGATTTCACGCTAATTTCTTTCAGATGCTGTTTCCGCTTTTTTCTGACCACGCTTACGCTCCGACCCCAATTGCATACCCGCCTAAGTACCCCATTTTCTGATTATCTTCATTGCCCAAGATGTACACACCTCTCTGAATATCCCTGCTGCCGCCATGCTGGCATGGTGAGCGGAAAAAAAGCCAGGCACGGCGCAGGGAGGTTGCATGCAGCATTGGGAGCCAGACAGGCGGAGTTTCACCTTCAGGGTCGGACTGGCGGAGGGTTTTCGGGTCTACGCCTTCTCCGGGACCGAAGAGATCCACAAGCCCTACGAATTTGAAATCGAGCTCGTTCATGAATCGCCAAACGTCGATTTCGCCGAGGTCCTCGGCAAGTCCGCCTGCCTGAGCATCACCGACAAAAGCGGCGGGGTGCGGCATGTGCACGGCGTGGTCCGCAAATTCACCCAGTTGCACACTGCCCATGCGCGCACCCACTACCGCGCCGTTCTGGTCCCGCGCCTGTGGTTCCTGGGGCTGGTCACGGACCACCGCATCTTTCAGAACATGAGCGTGACGCGGATCATCGAGCGGGTGCTCAAGGATCAGAATTTCACCGGCGACTCTTTCGCCTTCAAATGTTTCTTCGACTACGCACCGCGTGAGTACTGCGTGCAGTACCGCGAGACGGCCCTGCATTTCATCTCCCGACTGTGCGAGGAAGAAGGGCTCTATTTTTACTTCGAGCACTCCGAAGATCGCCACGTGCTCTGCTTCTCGGACCGGGAAGGGGGACCGAGGATCGGCGGCGAGAGCCTGCTGCGCTTCCACCCCGGCGCGGGTACCGAGGTGGATACGGCCACGGTGCAAACCATCGATTTGCGCCAGGGCATCGTCAGCGATTCCGTCTCTTTGCGCGAATGGAATTTTCAGAAGACGCGGCTGAAGCTGGATGCCGGACAAATCCAGCCCGACCCGGTCAAGGCCCCCATCCCCGCTGGCATGACCCTTGAGCAGTACCATTATCCGCACCTCTACCAGCTTAAAAAAGAAGGCGACCGCTACGCTGGCATCGAGCTCCTGCGCCACTTCAGTCTGAGCCGCCGGGTCGAGGGCACGGCGGACGTCTGCAGGTTTGTCCCTGGCCATACCTTTGAACTCCATGAGCATCCCCGGCCGGAAATCAACGCCAAATGGTGGGCAGTGCGTGTCACACATCGGGGCGAGCAGCCGCAGGTGCTGGAGCACGAGGCCCCGGACCGGGGCATGACGTATGAGTCCGGTTTTCTAGCCATTCCGGAAAGCACGCGCTTCGTGCCCGCCGCGGACCACCCCAAGAACCGCGTCATCGGTCAGCAGAGCGCCATCGTGACCGGGCCTGAGGGCGAGGAGATCTACCCGGACCAGTACGGCCGGGTGAAAGTGCAGTTCCACTGGGACAGGTTCGGCACCCTGGGCGAGAGAACGACCTGCTGGATCCGCGTGTCCCAGGGCTGGGCGGGCGGACAGTACGGAACCATAGCCATCCCGAGGATAGGGCACGAGGTCATCGTGTCCTGTCAGGAAGGCGACCCGGACCGTCCGCTCATCACCGGCCGGATCTACAACGCCGCAAACCCAGTCCCGTATTCGCTC
>JAWLHW010000254.1:0-3167 GCA_041690155.1 Desulfomicrobium sp.
GGGGGATTTTTTTTTGGGTCTGGGTTCATTGCTTAACAACCGTGAGGAAACTCTGTATTTGTCTGATTGGCGTAAAGGGATTTTCCGATACGTCCATTGAATCGTGAAAGCAACATCAACCAGGAGGTTCGTGTGCCGCGCTTTTTTATGGGGCTTCTCTTCGTCCTGACCAGCGTCTGGTGCGCACAGGCTGCGGATTTGAGCGATCAGATCCAACAGCGATATGATACATTGCAGTCTTTCAGGGGTTTTTTTCTGCAGAAGCTGACCAACGCATCCAGCCGCGAAGTGCAGGAGCGGCTTGGCAGCATCACCTTCAAACGCCCCCGCTTCATCCGCTGGGAAACGACCAGCCCCGAGAATGAACTGCTCATCATCGGTCAGGATACGGTCTGGGAATATTTTCCCGCTGAGGAGACAGTCTACCGCTATTCGGTGGAGCAGGTTTTAAGTTCCAAGACCATGATCCGTTTTCTGTCGGGCGAGGCCAACCTGAAGGATGACTTCATCGTGCAGGACCTGGGCACGGACGGGGATTTCAGGCATTTGAAAATCATTCCCAAGGAGCCTGAGCCCAATCTGGTCGAAGGAGAACTCTGGGTCCGGCCCGGGCAGGACATGCTGGAGAAGATCAGGCTTGTGGACTTCTTCGGAAACATCAATGAACTGGAACTGACCGGAATTGAGCTTGACGTGCCCGTGGAAGACGAGGAGTTCACCCTGGTGCCGCCCAAGGGCACTGATGTGATTGAAGGACTTGTGGGAGAATGAAAAAGAGAGCAATAGTAGTGGAATAAGTCTTTCTTCATCTAGCATGAAGTCACGCCGAGCTAATCTGCAATAATGAAAAAGCCCCCGGATCATAGAGTTCGGGGGCTTTTTTGCGGCTCCAGAAAAAATGGCGCGATACATCAACTCGCGCCAGCGAAATTATTTGATCTTGCCCACAGGAAACCCAGCGCCTTTCCTTTTGAAGATACCACCGGTTTTCTTGATTTCAGGTCCGGATTACGGATGGGGCAGGACTGGGGCTTCCAGCACGATGGGGGCCACATGCTCCGCAAAATCGCAGGGGGCGTGAAAAGTGGTCCATTCTCCGCTGTAGGGGTGATAAAGGCCCAGTTGGCTGGCGTGGAGTTGCAGACGGTCTTCCGGCCTGGCATCGCCGTAAAGGTTGTCGCCAAGGATGGGATGGCCAAGGCTGGCCATGTGCACGCGCAACTGGTGGGAGCGGCCGGTATGGGGACGCAGGAGGACAAGGGTGCTCTCTGCGGTGCTTTCGAGGACCTGGTAGTCGGTCAGGGCCGGTTTGCCGGTGTTGTGGCAGACCATCTGCCTGGGGCGGTTGGGCCAATCGCAGATGAGCGGAAGATTCACCTGCCCCTCGCCATCAATCATCACGCCTCTGACCCGCGCCAGATAGACCTTGCGGGTCAGGCGGTCTTGAAACTGCTGGCGCAGGACTGTTTCGGCTTTGCGTCTGGTCGCCACGACCAGCACTCCCGAGGTGCCAAGGTCCAGCCGGTGCACGGTCTGGGCGCCCGGGTGTATTTCGCGCACCCGTGACAGGACCGAGTCGAACAGCTCGGGGGTGCGGCCGGGCACGGAAAGAAGCCCGCTCGGCTTGTTCACCACGATCATGTCCCGATCCTCATGGAGGACCGTCAGCCTGGGCGTGGTCGGCGGGTCGTAATGCAGGGGTTCGAGGGTCATGCTCCGGTGAGGTCCTGTGCAAGCCGCGCGTCCTTTGGCAAGGATGCGCTGAAAATGAGGCGGGGCAGGTTGCCAGCGGGAGCGTCCACCATGGTCCGCGAAGTGAAACACTCCCAATCGCGGGTTTTCACTGCAGAATTTCCGGAGGCGCGGCGCTGGGTTCAAACACGCCAAGCTGATCGAGTTGCCAGCCGACATCCTTGCCGATCATTTTCTTCTTGCGCACGGTAATCCACCAAATTCCTTTCCATTGCCAGCCGGGGATGGACATGACGTAATTGGCCTGGCGTTTCAAGGATCTGGCAATGAGATCGATGGTCTCCTCCAGGCGTTCCTGCGGGGTGAGGCCTGTGCGTCGTTCAAGGGTGGCGCGTCCTTGCAGATGCAGCCCCAGCAGGTCCGTCAGCCTCGCTCCGGGAAAGCTCTGGACGAAGGCCCCGGGCACGGCCGGCAAGGTGTGCGCGTCGGGAGCGTTGGTGGTTGTTACGCCGGTCTTGTCATCATAAATGGTGACCAGTTCGATGAAGTGTTTGCCCATTCCGTAGTAAAAAACCAGGTAGGTTTTCTCTGTCGCATTCTTCCAGGTCCGGCAAAACAGGCTCTGCTCCTTGGAGGCGACCTGAAAATCAAACATGACATCATCCTCGAACCCATGTTCACGGGCCCATTCTTCAGTCTGGCGCAGCGGCTGGCGCAGTTCCTGATCCGAGGGAACGTGGGAGCGCGGGACCATTCGCTCCCGGGGAGAGGCCAGCGCATCGACGGTGATCCGCATGATTTTGACGGACAGAAACCAGGCTCCGATGAGGATGCCAAGCAGTACAAAAGGCAGAGTGGTCATGAGTTCCCCACTTCAAGGATGTTGTGTTCCAGGTTATGCTGGACGTTGCAACAGCGCGTCCACTTCGTCCAGGACCAGCGGCAGGATGCCGTCAACGATCCGCTCCACCCCGTCGGCATTGGGATGCAGGCCGTCATCAAGCAGCAGCGTTGGATCGGAGATAACCCCGTCCAGAAAAAAAGGGTACAGGGGCAGATCGTATTTTCGGGCCAGATCGGGAAAAACCTGCTCGAATTCTTTTCGATAAGCCGCTCCCCAATTGACCGGAGCACGCATTCCGGCCAGTATTACTCGTGCTCCGGCCTTGAGGCACTCCTCTATCATGGCTTCGAGGTTGGCGCGCATGGGCGCCGGGTCCAGGCCGCGCAGGCCGTCGTTGGCGCCGAGTTCCAGGATGACCAGGTCGGGTTTGTCCTGCAGGGACCAGCCAAGGCGTGCCCGGCCGCCGCTCGAGGTGTCGCCGGACAGGCCGGCGTTGGTGACCCGGACCTTGCGCCCCTGGCTGAGCACCTGTTGTTCCAGCTGGGCTGCGAATGACTTGGAAGGGGGCAGGTTGTAGCCTGCGGTCAGGCTGTCCCCGAAGGCGAGGATATGGATTTCAGGCTCCGCGCAA
>JAWLHW010000255.1:0-3163 GCA_041690155.1 Desulfomicrobium sp.
GCCGCGACCATGACCCGCACGGTCAGCGCCTCGGGCCTGGACTGGGGCCTGCTGGCCGCGGCCGGCATCCTGACCATCGTGCCCGGCGCCCTGGTCATCTGGTTTGTACGCAACCATCTGGCCAAGGGTTTCGCCCTGGGCCGGGTTTAGGAGGGCTGCCATGAATATCGCCTGGATGGCCTGGACCCCTGTCACGGCAGGATTCTTCATTTTCATCGCACTCATGCTCGTCAGCATGACCATCTGGCAGATCATCTCGCCGAGCATTGCCCGCCGGGGATTTCTGCCCATCGTCACCACTCGTGGAGACCGTCTGTTCATAAGCCTTCTGGGCAGCGCATACATCCATCTGGCCTGGCTTGGCCTGACGGAACTGGCTGTCTGGATCGCTACCATGATATCCGTGCTTTTTCTTGTCACCGTCATGCGCTGGGGTTGAGATCAGGACACCAGCGCGGTGAAAAGAGCAGGACGGAAACGGCGTTTTGGGGTTTATTGTAATAACCGCAAATGGAGGTCCGTATGCAAGTTCGACGTGTTCTCTTAACCGGAATGCTCATCGCGGCATTCCTGGGCGTCACCACCCTGGGCTTCGCCGATGAGGCAGCCCAGAAGGCGGCGGCGAAAAAATGGATCGAAGAGGAGTTCCAGCCTTCGACGCTCAGCAAAGATGAGCAGATGAAGGAAATGGAATGGTTCATGAAAGCGGCCGCGCCTTTGAAAGGCCTGGAAATCAAGGTCGTCTCCGAAACCATCCCCACCCACGAGTATGAATCCAAAACCCTGGCCAAGGCCTTCTACGAAATCACCGGCATCAAGGTCACCCACGACCTGATCCAGGAAGGTGACGTCATCGAGAAGCTGCAGGTTCAGATGCAGTCCGGCGAGAACGTATTCGACGGCTACGTCAATGATTCGGACCTCATCGGTACCCACTTCCGTTACGGCGCGGCGGTCAACCTGACCGACTGGATGGCCGGAGAGGGCAAGGACGTTACCCTGCCAACTCTGGACATTGAAGACTTCATGGGCATCAGCTTCACCACCGGACCTGACGGCAAGATTTACCAGCTGCCCGACCAGCAGTTCGCGAACCTTTACTGGTTCCGTTACGACTGGTTCCAGAAACCCGAGCTCAAGGAAAAGTTCAAGGCCAAATACGGTTATGAACTGGGCGTTCCGGTCAACTGGTCCGCCTACGAAGACATCGCCGAGTTCTTCACCAACGACGTCAAGGAAATCGACGGCAAGGCCATTTACGGCCACATGGACTACGGCAAGAAGGCTCCCGATCTTGGCTGGCGTTTCACCGATGCATGGCTGAGCATGGCCGGCGCCGGTGACAAGGGCATCCCCAACGGCTTGCCCGTCGACGAATGGGGCATCCGCGTGGACGGTTGCCGTCCCGTCGGCGCCAGTGTCTCCCGCGGCGGCGCCGCCAACGGCCCGGCCGCCAAGTACGCGCTGCGCAAGTACATGGACTGGCTGCGTCTGTACGCACCTCCCGGCGCTCTGGGCATGGACTTCTATCAGTCCCTGCCGAGTCTGGCCAAGGGCAACGTGGCCCAGCAGATCTTCTGGTACACCGCCTTCACTGCCTCCATGGTCGAGAAGGGAACTCCCGTGGTCAACGACGACGGCACCCCGAAATGGCGCATGGCTCCGTCTCCCCACGGCCCGTACTGGGAAGAAGGGCAGAAGCTCGGTTATCAGGACTGCGGTTCCTGGACCCTCCTGAAATCCACCCCTGTTGACCGCCGCAAGGCCGCCTGGCTTTACGCCCAGTTCTGCGTGGCCAAGACCACGTCCCTGAAAAAGGCTCACGTCGGCCTGAACCCGGTTCGCGATTCCGACATCCGTCACGAGTCCTTCACCGAGCGCGCCCCGAAACTGGGCGGTCTGGTGGAGTTCTATCGCAGCCCGGCCCGCGTGGCCTGGACACCCACCGGCACCAACGTGCCCGATTACCCCAAACTGGCTCAGCTGTGGTGGCAGAACATCGGTGAAGCCGTAGCCGGCGAAGTCACCCCCGAAACCGCCATGGACAATCTGGCCGCCGAACAGGACAAGATCCTGGAGCGTCTGGAACGAGCCAATGTGCAGGGCGAATGCGGTCCGAAGATGAACGAGCCCCGGGACGAGCAGTACTGGCTCGACCAGCCCGGCGCTCCCAAGCCCAAGCTTGAGAACGAAAAACCCAAGGGCGAAACGGTTGACTACGACAAGCTGATTCAGGCCTGGAAGGCCGGCAAGGTCAAATAGGCTTCTCGAATCCGGTAAACAAGCGAGGGAGCGTCTTCGGATGCTCCCTTTTTTGTTGTCGTGAGCATGGGCAAGCGGGTACATTGCCATGGTAGCGCGAAAATTTCGCATCAGGGGAAAAGCATGACATATTCAGCAATTGTGGAGATTCTGGTCATCGGCAATGAAATTCTTATCGGCGACATCCAGGATACCAACACGAGTTGGCTCTGCCGATTGATCAATTCCAGGGGAGGGCATGTGGCACGCGGGACCATGCTGCGCGACGACGTGGGCGAAATCGCGGCAGAGGTCGGGCGCGCGCTGGAACGCGGGGCGGACGTCATCTTCACGTCCGGAGGGCTCGGCCCCACGGCCGACGACCTGACCCTGTCCGCCGTGGCCCAGGGCCTTGGCTTGCCGCTTGAAATGCACCCCGAAGCCTTGCGCATGGTCAGGGAGCAGTACGACAAATTCTACGCCTTGGGCATCATGGCCCAGGGCGGGCTCAATCCGGGCCGCGAAAAAATGGCCTGGCTGCCCAGAGGCGGCGTGCCGCTCTTCAATCCGGGCGGGACCGCGCCAGGTGTGCTGCTGCAGGCGGGACGAACCACCATCATCTCACTGCCCGGAGTGCCCTCGGAACTCAAAAGCATCATCGACACATCCCTGCAGGAGTTCATGAATCAGACCTTCGGCGAGGGAGGTTCCCTCTGCACGGCCCTGCGCGTGCTCTGCAATGACGAATCCCTGCTGGAGCCGGTCCTGGGCCTGGTGGTCCCGAAGCATCCGCGGGTCTATATCAAGTCCCTGGCCTCAACCGTGGGCACGACCCCGGAACTGGACATAACCCTGACCGTCACCGGCGGCGAGGCCGGGGCGCGGACGACGCTGCTGAAAGCGGCGGTGGAGGAGCTGTGCA
>JAWLHW010000256.1:0-3149 GCA_041690155.1 Desulfomicrobium sp.
GGCAACTATTCGGAATATGAGAAGGATCTGAAACGCCGCACCGGAAACACCCTGACGGTGCCGCGCCGCATCCGCTACCGTCAGTTGACTCGCTAGCGTTATGAAATGAACCCGGCCCGGAATAATACGGACCGGGTTCTTTTCAAATGCGTCCGGTAGTGGTACTTATGCGGTCAAGTGATGCATACTCAATTTTGTCCTTAAGGAGAACATGATGAATACAAAAAGTCTTGCCTGCAAAGTACTTGTGCCTGCATATGGCGTCATCGTGGCCGGCAGCATTATCGAGAATCTGCTCCTTGACACGGACTGGTTTCTGCTCGGTTCGCTGATCGGATTTTTATGGCTGGCGTTGGGATTGGCCGGTCTGACGCTGGCCGTGCGCGAGTTGAGGAGAGGCGATGGCTACATGCTGGTCGAGTCCGGTCCTTTCGCCTGGAGTCGCAACCCGATCCTGGCCGCCAATCTGCTTGGCATAATGCCCGGGCTTTGCCTGGTCCTGAACACCAATCTGGGGATTCTGGGCATTGCTGTCGGAATGTTTCTTTTTTTCAAGAACGTTGGAGCCGAAGAATTGGAACTCGAAGACCAGTTCGGCGAAACCTATCAGGCTTACCGCGAACGGGTCAGCCGTCTGCTTCCCATTCCGTCCTGTCCGAAAAATTGATTCCTGCACGATAACGGCAACCTTCGGGTTGCCTTTTTTTGTAAAGAAAAAGCGCCCGCATGGGGCGCTTCGTCAGGATCGTTTTATGCTTTTTCTCAGCGGGAAAGAACCAGCTGCATTGTGCTTATCTTCTGGATCTGCTTTCCGTACTCCCTGATTTCCTGCAGGTCATAGCTGTCGTCCTGAACTGCGGACGCAACATGTTCATTGGCTTTTTGCAGGGTGGCCATGCCCTCATGAATCCGTGCGCCTATGGATTGAGAGCGGACAAGTGATTCCTGCGCCAGCACGTAGGCTTTAACCGCCCTGTTCCGTTCGCTTAGCGAGTATTTGTCTTGTGCGTCGATAATGGTCGAGGATACGATTATGAGTTTCCTGGCCGTATTTGTATAGGCCTTCAAATAGCTGGAAGATTCGTCCAGGGAGAAATCAGCCTCCAGTCTGTTCGTGAGAGACGTAATTGCATCTGCAAAAGCCAGTACAACAGCCGTTATGGTTTCGGACTTCCGGCGTGATGTCCAGCGGGAATCGAGGCCCAGTGTCACGTTTTGCACAGCCTCTTCCTGGGCGAGGGTCAGTTCCGGGCCCAGCGTCTCAGTGATATTGTCCAGAAAAACTCTGGCAGACCTACGCACCATTTCAGTGCGATCATCCGCAGCAAGTCGTATGAGCAGATCGCCGTACATTCGCAACGATTTGCATGCGGCAACGTGCATGGCCGTTGTTTCGGCAAGGGCCGACTCGTCATAGGTCCAGTTGTCAGTATTCTTGGATCTGTCGAGGAGCATGAGTAGCGAGTTCATTTTGATGACTTCGCTGCGCATGGAAAGGAATTCGGATTCGCTCATGCGCCCGACTCTCTCCGTGGCCAGGCCAAAACTCTCCATGGCGTTGCGTTGTATCGTATTGGTGGCACAACCGGAAAGGAATCCGCAAACAATGGCGCACGTGATCAGTATGTATTTCATGTTAAGCCCCTTTGATACGGAAGAGCTGTCTCGCAAGGCATAAAAGTTTTGATAATTGCAGGTCAGATAAACAGCGCTTAACTTATACATGCGATATATGCTTCGATCAAGAATTTATTCAAAAGATCTATTGTCATACATTATTTTTGGTCTGAATTTGATTGAAAATTCCGCTGCGCTGATATCGGGTGTCGGTGTAAAAAAATCGCCTTCCTCTTGGAAAAAGGCGGTTAGTTTCTTAACTGACTGAAAAGAAAGGATTGTCACATTCATGGGGATGGAGTTCAGGTTCTTTCGCGACTTTTTGCAGTGGTCTCATATCAATAAATGATTCAATTTTTTGCACACAGATGCAAATTTCCGTGTTTTCATTGGACGGGGCTGTGTAATATATTTGTATTACACCGGGTTTAAAAACGATGACGGATGCAGACTTGTTAATGAAATCCGCAATGAGGTTCCGCTTGAAGTGACGAAAGTCCGCGATCAGGTTTCAATAATGAATTGTACTCGCTCGGATGCAAAGCGTGTTTCGCAGAACTCAATGGGCCAATCTCTGGGATCGACGTTAATGCTCTCCGTGATCAGTACTGGCCGGGTCTTGGCTTGGCGCAGCATGCGTGCCTCACGGGCAGAAGGCAGGCGGCTTGAGATGTGCGTGCTCTTGCGACGGTAATCCATGACCCCGTAATGACGCAGCGCCTGGGTCACGGACCCGGTCTCGCGGAAATGATCGTCCAGTCCGGGAAAGCGGTCCTGGGGGAAGTGGGCGCTGGCCAGACAGACGCGAATGCCGTCGGCCTCGCCAAGGGTTTCGAGTAGAATGACTGGCTCGCCTTTCTCCAGTTCCAGAGCCCTGGCTACCTCTGTCGTGGCGGGAATGACGCCGGACGAGACAAGCTCCCCCCGCGGTTTTCGTTCCTGCCGGAGCAGGTTTTCATGGAAACGGGTGCGCGTTCCCACGGCGTAGTCGATGACCTGTTCGCGCACGAAGCTGCCGCTGCCCTGTTCCGTGCGAATGAGTTCCTTTTCAGCCAGCAAAGTCAGCGCACGCCGCACGGTGTGGCGGTTGACTCCAAAACGCTCGGCTAGTTCCTGCTCCGTAGGGAGCTTGGTGCCGGGCGGCATCTCCCCCTCCTTGATCCCAAACTCCAGCCAATCCTGAATTTGCCGCCACAGGGCCACTCCACTTTTGCGCTGTAACTCCATCGCCGCCTCCTCGAATGCAAATTGTCACAGAATACTGAGACTCAAGTTCCAGCTTAAAGACATAGATGTCTATACAAATTTTCATATTGTGGAGTTTTTGTGATGTCAACAGAAGAGATAACGCGGCAGGAGTGGATGGCCGCCCTGGCCCTGGCCCCGGAAGCCCGGTTGAAAGAAGCCTGGGACGGTCTGGCGGAGCAGCCGCAGTACAAACTCGTGCGCGGGCCGGAAACGGGACTGGTCATGGTGCGGGCCCGGACCGGCAACAGCGGGGAGCGCTTCAACCTGGGCGAGATGACTGTGAC
>JAWLHW010000257.1:0-3131 GCA_041690155.1 Desulfomicrobium sp.
GGCGAGGCATGCCGACGTGGCCGTGGTCACGTCGGACAACCCGCGCACGGAAGATCCGGGTTCCATCATCGATCAGATCGAGCCGGGGCTGGCAAACGCGCGTCAGGTCCTGCGCGAGGTCGATCGGCGCAAGGCCATCGCACTGGCCGTTCAGAGCATGCAGCCGGGAGACGCCCTGCTCATCGCCGGCAAGGGCCACGAGGATTATCAGGTCATCGGCACGGAGAAGCGTCATTTTTCGGACTTCGAGGTCGTACGGGAGTGTTTGTCATGAACATGACCCTGACCCAAATCGCCTCGGCCATGGCCGCAAGCATCGAGCAGGATCATGATCTGGCCGTGAGCCGGGTCTGCATCGACAGCCGGGCCGTGCGCAAGGGCGACCTCTTTTTCTGCATCGTCGGGCAAAAACTCGACGGACATGAATTCGCGCGGCAGGCGGTGGAAAACGGTGCCTGCGCCGTGGTGGCCAGCGCTCCTCTTGATGTGGAGGTGCCGGTGCTGCTGGTGCGCGACACGACATCGGCGCTGGGGCGGCTGGCCAGGGTCTGGCGGGAACAGACCCGCGCCAGGGTCATCGGTGTCAGCGGATCGGCGGGCAAGACCACGGTCAAGGAGATGCTGGCGCAGGTGCTTTCGGCGGCAGGGCGCACCGCCAAGAATTTTCGCAATCTGAACAATCAGATCGGCCTGCCCCTGTCCATCCTCGAGATGAGCGGGGACGAGGACTTCTGGGTTCTGGAGCTTGGCATCAGCCGCTCCGGCGACATGGACGAGCTGGGCTTTATTCTGGCCCCTGACGCGGCGCTCCTGGTCAATATCGGTGCCTGCCATCTGGAAGGGCTGGGCAGCCTGGCCGGAGTGGCGGAGCAGAAGTCTGTTCTGCTCGACCATGTCCGCAAGGGCGGATTCGCCTGCGTCAATGCCGATTATCCCGAGCTTTTGCAGCAGAGCGCGAAGCGCATTGCAAAGCTGGTTACTTTTTCCGGAGCCGCCGCTCCGGCCGACTATTCGTGTCAGGGGCAGGAGAACATCAAGGACGGCATTTCCTACACCTTGAGCGTTCGTGGCGAAGAGCTGCGATGCACGGTGTCGCCCAATGTCCATATCGCGGAGAATCTGGCCGCGGTCGTGGCCATGGCCATGGAGCTGGGCATGAGCATGGCGGCCATCGAGTCCGCCCTGGCCGTGTACAGCCCGGTGGCCCAGCGTTTCGTGCAGAGCCGTGTCGGATCCTGGCTCTTCATCGACGACACCTACAACGCGAACCCGGCGTCCATGGCCCGCTCCATCCGCGAGGCCGGGCGCCTGGGCAAGGGCAAGCGCCTGGTGCTGGTTCTTGGCGACATGCTCGAACTGGGCCGGGACAGCTCCCGCGCTCATCGCGAGCTGGGCGAATTGATCGCGGGCACGGGGGCTACGCACTGCTTTTTTCAAGGGAGTCACGCACAGGACGTGGAGGCCGGACTTGGCGGATTCGCAGGTGTTTTTAAGAAAGTGGCCGGGGCGGAAGAGGTTCTGCAGGCCTTGAACGCAGTACGCTGCGACCAGGGTGTGATGCTCTTCAAGGGGTCGCGGGGTTGTAAAATGGAGCAGTATCATACTGCTCTGGAGAGGAGCTGGGCGTGATTTATCATCTGCTATACCCCTTAAGCGACCAAGTAAGCATGTTGAACGTTTTTCGCTACATTACGTTCCGCTCCATCTATGCCATGCTGACGGCGCTTATCCTGTCCATCATCATTGGGCCTATCTTTATCAGATGGCTGCGCAAGCTCAAATTCGGTCAGTACATCAAGGAAGGCGGTCCGGATCACCAGGCCAAGAGCGGGACTCCGACCATGGGAGGCTTGCTGTTCGGGTTCTGCATGCTGGTCAGTGTCTTTTTATGGAGCGATCTAACCAATAAATACATATGGTTGACGGTACTTGTTTTTATCGGTTTCGGCGCGGTCGGGTTTGTTGACGACTACATCAAGGTCGTGCGCAGGCACAACGATGGCCTCTCTCCCAGAATCAAGCTTCTGGGGCAGCTGATTGTCAGTGTCGGCGCGGTATCTTTGCTGGTCTCGTTTCCGGAGTATTCGACCAAGCTCATGGTGCCGTTCTTCAAGAATTTCAATCCGGACCTGACCTGGATTTATGTGCCCTTCGGACTTTTCGTCATGATCGGGGCCTCCAACGGGGTGAACCTGACCGATGGGCTTGACGGGCTGGCCATCGGCCCGGCCGTGGTTTCGGCCGGGTGCTTCGCCCTCTTCGTCTATGTGGCCGGACACGTGAACCTCGCGAACTATCTGCAAGTGTCCTACATCGCCGGCGTCGGCGAAGTCACGGTGATCTGCGGGGCCATGGTCGGGGCAGGCCTTGGCTTTCTGTGGTTCAATGCCTTCCCGGCCCAGGTCTTCATGGGCGACGTAGGCAGCCTGAGCATCGGGGGAACCCTTGGTTTCATAGCCATCCTGTGCAAGCAGGAGCTGCTTCTTGTCATCGTGGGCGGCCTCTTCGTGGTCGAGACCCTGTCGGTGATCCTGCAGGTCGGATATTTCAAGGTCAGCGGCGGGAAGCGGATCTTCCGCATGGCACCGCTGCACCATCATTTCGAGAAGAAAGGCATTCACGAGTCGAAAATCATCATCCGTTTCTGGATCCTGTCGCTCTTGCTGGCGGTCATGGCTCTGGGAACACTGAAACTCAGGTAGGGCGGCAATGCGCGAATTCATCCACGAAAATCAGCTTCGCGGTCACACCGCAGTAGTGCTGGGGGCGGGAGCTTCCGGCATCGCGGCGGCGCGTCTTCTGGTGCGAATGGGTGCGGCTGTGCGCGTGCTGGAGAAAAACGAGGCCAGCGCGGCCAAGGTTCCCGCAGAACTGGGATTTGAAGTGTGCGCCGGTGAACACAAACCTGCGCATTTTGAAGGGGCCGATCTGATCGTGCTGAGCCCGGGCATCGCCCGCTCTAAAGTCGCGTCGCTTCTGCCTGAAGGCGTACAGGTGGTTTCCGAGCTGGAACTGGCGAGCTGGTTTGTGTCCGAACCCATCATCGCAGTGACCGGAACCAACGGGAAAACCACGACCACGACGCTCATCAGCCGCATCCTGGAAGCAAACGGCAAGAAGGTCTTTACCGG
>JAWLHW010000258.1:0-3126 GCA_041690155.1 Desulfomicrobium sp.
ATTTTTGCGAGAATTGTCTTGGCTCGTTCGAAGTTCGGATCACATTTCAATGCTGCTTTCATGAAACGCTCCACTTCCTGCAGGCGGTTCATCTGAAAATAGACCATCCCAATGTTGAAAGGGATAAGCGGAGATTCCTTCAGAAGGTCTGAAGACGCTGCAGTAGCTTTTTCAAATTCGCAAACCGCCTTGTAGTGCTCTTTACCCTGGGCATAGGCCATGCCCATATTGTAGTGCAGGCCAGCCTCGTTGGGAATCACGTTCAAGGCCTGCTGATAGGTCTGGACCGCGCCCTTCCAGTCACCCTTCTTGCGCAGCGATACCCCCATTTCGTTGACCATCCATAAATCTTCCCGGGTCATATCGCCGCCCTTTGTCTCGAGGGCCTGGTTCATGTACAGGATGCTTTGCTCCGGATTCACCTCACGCAGCTTTACGCCAATGTCCATAAGAGTGGAGGCCAGCAAATCGTTAGCCTGCGAACGCACGATGTCGACCGCATCAGCATAGAATTTCTTGGCCTTCTCATCCTCGCCACTCTTGCTGTACTGTTCGCCTATGTTGATTTTACGCTTATGGTTCAAAGGAGAAATCTTATCCATGAGCAGAAGATATTTAATATACTCCTTTGATTCTTCAATTTCGGAATAAAGATCAGCAAGCTTCTGCAAAGGCTTGAGATTAAGCCTCGACTCCTTTACCGCCTCTTTATAGTACATCTCTGCATTCTTGATATCACCATTTTTTCTGGAAATATCTCCTTTTAAAATCATACAGATAGAACTTGATGGCTTTTCTTCAAGAAGCATATCAATTTTCAACTGAGCCTGATCATATTCTTCTTTGTCGATTAGAATCTTTATATTCTCAACTTCTGTTTGAAAAATATTAGAAGGCCTTATGGCAAATGCAATTTTTTGTATAATATTGTTTATTGAAATAGGTTTAACAATAATAGAATCAACATCATTTTCTGCTATAAAAGATACATGCTCTTCTGAAACTTCCGGCGTTATACATATTATCTTCACCCTATTTCCAAAAGTATCTTTCAAAGATTTAAAATCAAAAACATTTGATCTTCCATTTATTTTTGACTCGATAAACATGACAATCTGCGATCTTTGTTCCAAAAGATCCCTGCACTTCTTCCATATATCAGACGAAACATGAGCTAAGGATAAAGAATCATAGTTCAGCCCCATTGTACGCAATGCTCCGCGCATCGTACGCACAAATATCTCGTCATTGGTGACCAGAAAAAAAGATCCGTTCTGTTTCTGTAAAAAATTGGCGACGATCCTGTCGTAAACCGGAGCGACATCTTTTCGTATCAACTTATGCGACATACAAAGCCTCAAAGGGATTGACTGTGGAGCCAGGCGCATTGTCACTCTTGAAAAAAGAATACAACAATACCCGGAAAAAAACGAACAAACATACTCAATCTTGAAATTACGGTAATATGCGAAAGCGGGCAACCCCGGAAAGACCTCATAACATTTCAGGATGTTCCGGCTTCAACTTCAATTTCGGCCACGGTCTGCGCGATATGCGCAATTCACATTTTCTTTTGCTCCCGAATCCGGCAGTGACGGCAGTTGGCAAAAGCAACTTCGTCAATAAAAAAACACAAGACAAAACAACAAGTTGTCTAGACCACTTGAGACAGACTTGTCATGAACCGGACATGTTCCCGTCACAGATGTTTCCTAGTTAAGGCAAAACGCGAGGAAACATCATGATCCAGATCAAACAACTGACCAAGACTTTCAAGAACACCAAGGGCCTCGACAACATCAACGCCACTGTGGAGAGCGGGGAGATGGTCGCCCTCATCGGCTCTTCCGGTTCGGGCAAATCGACCCTCATGCGCCATATCTGCGGCCTCATGTGCTGCGATACGGATAGCGGGGGGCAAATCGAAGTACTAAGCCGCATCATGCAGCGTGACGGACGATTGTCCAAGAATGCCCGCAAAGTACGTACCGAGGTAGGGGTCATCTTCCAGCAGTTCAACTTGGTGGATCGCCTCTCCGTCATGACCAACGTGCTCATGGGTACTCTGGGGCGGGTGCCGACCTGGCGGTCCGTGTCCAACCTCTTTCCGCCAACCGAACGCCGTCTGGGAATGGAATCCCTGGCCAGGGTCGGCATGGCAGACAAAGCCTGGCAGCGTGCTTCGACCCTTTCCGGCGGTCAGCAGCAGCGCGTGGCCATCGCCCGGGCTTTGACGCAAAGAGCGCGCGTCCTGCTTGCCGACGAACCCATCGCCTCCCTCGATCCCGAATCTTCCCGAATAGTCATGGACATCCTGGCCCAGATCCACCGTGAAGACAAAATAACTGTTGTCGTCTCACTGCATCAGGTCGAATACGCCATCCGCTACTGTCCCCGAACCATCGCTCTGCGCCAGGGCCGCGTCGTCTACGACGGTCCCAGCACCGCCCTGACCCCGTCTTTTCTGAAGGAAATCTACGGATCGGAAACCGAGGAACTTTTCTCTCCCGCCGTGGACAACGCCATGCGTCATCAGTCGAAAAGCACCCAGAACCAACCCGCCCCGGCACCTGCCGCGGCTTAACGACCATCCGCACTTCAAAGGAGTAGAGAATGTTTCGCAAACTTTGTGGCCTGTTCATTCTTCTGGCGTTTTTTGGCGTCCAGAGCGTTTCTGCCGAGATAAAGGAAATCAACTTCGGCATCATTTCCACCGAAGCGTCCATGAATCTCAAGACCATGTGGAACCCCTTCCTGGCCGACATGGAAAAGGCCACCGGTCTCAAGATCAACGCCTTCTTCGCCTCCGACTATGCCGGAATCATCGAGGGAATGCGCTTCAACAAGGTGCAGGTTGCCTGGTACGGCAACAAGAGCGCCATGGAAGCCGTTGACCGCGCCGAAGGCGAGATTTTCGCCCAGACCGTGCCCGCCGACGGCCAGGCCGGATATTATTCCCACCTCATTGTGCACAAGGATTCCCCGCTGAACTCCCTGGAAGATGTGCTCAAGAACGCTGCCGATCTCTCCTTTGGCAACGGCGACCCCAACTCCACCTCAGGCTTCCTCGTGCCCAGCTACTACGTTTTCGCAGTGAACAAGGTCGACCCCAAAAAGATCTTCAAG
>JAWLHW010000259.1:0-3108 GCA_041690155.1 Desulfomicrobium sp.
TATATCCAAACCCGATCTCCGTCAATTATGATTAACCTACTTGGTTAATCATTTTTATAAGAAAGATAAAAGAGGATATGAGGCAGTGCGACGCACTGACTTCACACACAGTAAAATTTTCAAGGCCATAGCGCACCAAGAACGAGTGATTCAAGAAATAATTTCAGAGAGTTGAAGACTACGTAGGTAGTTGTCTTTTCTTGCTGGCGGACGAGTGGGTAATTCGCAGGCGTTGGCTAGGCATTGATGCCTAGTAATGCAAAAATTAAAGTACCTAATGTCTCTTAATCGGCGAAGGCCTTCACCGCTGGCATATCAAGACAGATCACTCAAACCATGTCGCGAGGTGGACGGCACGATTCAACGTGTCGTCCAGGGAAACAGCCTTGCAGGTCAGTGAATCCACCGGGGAGTTGGCGATGAATCGGGATGCCTCATGTGTTCAAGGCAGATCGGAAGAGGGCGGGAAATGTCAGCGGCATTTCCCGCCCCGTCATCAGGCTTTTTCGATGCGGCAGAGCAGGGCGGAGTGCGGCCAGCTGCCCATCTCGGGGCTGCAGAATTCGTGGTCGATGGGGCAGAGCATGTTGGCGTTGGATTCGAACACGCCGAACAGTTCCGGCAATTGGCCCGAACGCTCCGGGAACCACCACCCGTGCTGGGCGTCGGCCATCTTCGGGTGGATGATGCCTGAGGTCCTGAGCTTCATGCGAATTCTGCCCTTTGGGGAGATGACTGATACCCACTCTCCGTCGGCAAGACCGAGCCCTGCTGCCGTATCGGGATGCAGGTGGACCAGGGGGTCTGGCACGGCGTGGCGCGCCGAGGCGATCTGGCGCTGCTCGGAATGGTACATGGGCATGAAGCGGCTGCCGGTGATGAGCACGAGCGGAAACTTTTGGGCCAGGGCGGGGTCTCCTGCTGGGCTCCACAGCGGTTCCTTGTAGACCGGCAGGGGATCGGCCCCAAGCTCCTCGAAAATGGACGACCAGAGCTCAACCTTGCCGGACGGCGTGCCGAATCCTGTTTTCTCGTAGCGTTTGAATTCCGGCTTGCCGAAGAAGCCGTAGTTTTCGGTAAGCTCCTTGAAGGTCATGCCGACCGGCTCAAGGCGAAAATCGCAGGCCTGTTCCAGGGTTTCCCAGGGCCAGTCCTTTTCCTGGCCCAGGCGCAGTCCCAGGCCGCGATAGAACTGGTAGGTGTCGCGCCGCTCGAAAAGCGGGTCCAGCCCAGGAGGACAGGCCATGCAGAATCCGCCCGTGGACCATATCTCGGGCTGCTCCACGGTGGTGGCGGAGGGGAAGACGTAATCGGCCAGGGCCGCCGAGGGCGTCATGTAGTATTCCATGACCACATACAGCTCCAGAGCCTTGAGCGCCTGCATGACCAGCGGCGAATCGGGAAAGGAGAGCATGGGGTTGCTGGCCACGGAGAACATGGCCGTGACCGGGTAGGGCTTTTTGGTGACGGCCGCGTTGAAGACGTCGCGGGCGTGGGCCACGCAGGTGCGGTACATGGACGGCGCAGACACATGCCCCTGCGGGAGCTTGCTGTTGCCGGCCAGATTCCTTTCCCAGCCCGGGAAGCCGAAGAGGGGGTACGTGTCGGCTCCGAGCTGTTTGGCGCGCTGGGCCGGGCCTATGGCGTCGCTGGCGATGAGGTCGAACTCGCCGCGCACCTTGGCAGCTTGCGGGGTCTGTCCGAAGGTCTCCCCGCCGTTCACCTCCAGATTGCCGGTGATGGCGCGCAGGATGGCCCTGGCGCGGGCGCACTGGTTGGCATTAATGCCCTGCTTGTCCAGCCCGTAGCCGTAGGGGATCTGCGCAGGACGGGACGTGGCGTACATCCTGGCCGCGGCCGTGATCTGCTCCACGGGCAGCCAGGTAATGGCGCTGACCTTCTCGGGGGTGTATTCCTGCACGGATTCCCTGAGCCGGTCGAAGCCCACCGTCCATTTGGCCACGAAATCCCTGTCGTAAAGATCCTCCTCGATGACCAGCCTGATCCATCCCAAAAGCAGGGCCAGATCGGTGCCAGGCCTGATCTGCAGCCACATGTCGGCCATGTCGACCTCGTCGATGCGCCGGGGATCGACGACGATGAACTTCACGCCCTCGTCCCGTGCACGCTGCAGGGACGGCCAGGCCTGAACCGGTGAGGAGTTGGCAGCAGCCCGTCCCCAGATGACCACGCATTTGGCCCGGGTCGGGTTGCCGCGCGCCATGCCGCCGTAGGTGGCATACTCCGTGGCGTAGGAGGGGCACATGCAGACGTTGTTCACGCCGCAGACGTTGGGCGAGCCGAAGAGGTTGAAGAACCGGCGGCTGTCCCAGTGGTGCGTGCGGCTTGTGCCGTGGGTGAAAGCCAGGGTTTCGGGACCGTGGGCGTCGCGCAGACTGGCGAGTTTTGCGGCCACTTCGTCCAGGGCCTCATCCCAGGACACACGCTCCCATTTCCCCTCGCCGCGCGCGCCGACGCGTTTTAATGGATAGTTGATACGGTCAGGATGGTGGATGTGTTCGGGCATGAGCAGGCCGCGCTCGCAGATAAGGCCCCGGGTTACGGGATGGTCCGGATCGCCGCTGATCTCGAAGACCTCGCCCTGGCGCATGTGCAGCAGGATGCCGCAGCGTGAATGGCACAGGCCGCAATAACTGCGGCGCACCTCGTCTCGGTTGGCGGAAGTCCCTGTTGGGTCGTAGGCGTAAAGGGGGATTCCGGTCAGGGCCACGGACGAGGTGACCAGGGTCGAATAATACAGAAACCGTCTCCTGCTGATGCGCATGACTCCTCCTGCGGTTGACAACTGCGGTGCGCCGCTCGGACGCACGAATTTATGTCAGGTGGATATTTGTTTCGCCGTACATTTAATTGCGGCTCGCAGCAACTTCGCACGTGAGGAGACAGGGCGGTGCCAGAGGGCTTTTTTCAGATTCTCGGAGGTAAGTGGCGTTGCGGTTGCAAGATGCCGGGAGTTCCAGAAATTCATGTCCCGGATCAGTCTGTCCGGCGTGGCCTGGATTTTTTCGCTGACGAAGCAGATCGCCGTTTTGGGGCGGCCTGCTCCGAGTGGTGCCGATACGGGGCGAAAGAGTTTGGCAAGGCGCG
>JAWLHW010000260.1:0-3103 GCA_041690155.1 Desulfomicrobium sp.
GTCCTGCCCCAACGGCTTCGCCATGGATGTCACGCCCAGGCAGATGTGGCGCATGGTGCAGTTCGGCATGCTGGATCAGATTCTTGAGAGCAAGACGTTCTGGATGTGCTCGTCCTGCTACATGTGCACCCTGCGCTGCCCGCGCGGGCTGAAGCTGACGCGGGCCATGGGCGCCCTGAAGCGCCTGGCCCGGGAGCGGGGAACCTGGAAAATCCGGAAAAACAGCGCATTCTACGACGCATTCATGGAAAACGTGGAGAAGTACGGACGCGTGCAGGAAACAAGTCTCATGCCCGGATTTTTTCTGAAAAGCCGCGATCCGCTCCTGCCTCTGCATTACCTGCCTCTGGGGGTGCGCATGATGAAGGCCGGCAAGCTGCACGCACCGAGCAGCGCCCAGAAGGGACGCCTCAGGGAACTCTTCGCCAAGGTGCGTGAGATGGAGGAGGAATCATGAAATACGCCTACTATCCAGGCTGCTCGTTGCAGGAAAGCGCCCAGGAGTTCGACGTTTCGATGCGGGCCGTCATGGCCGCGCTCGGGGTGGAGCTCGTCGATATCCCGGACTGGACCTGTTGCGGGGCCAGCGCGGCAGAACCGGTCAGCGCTCTCATGAATTACGCCCTCCCGGCCCGCAATCTTGCCCTGGCCGAAAGGGACCTGGCCGGACTCGACGTGTTGGCTCCATGCAGCGCCTGCTATCTCAACCTCTTGAAGGTCAACCGCGAGGTCGTCGGTAACAAGGAGCTGCACGGGCGGGTCAACGAGGCCCTTGGCGCGTCGGACCTGAATTACCGGGGCAGCGTGGGGGTGCGGCACATCCTGGACGTTCTGGTCAACGACATCGGACTTGATGTCATAAAAGAGAAGGTCGTCACCGATATGGGCGGCATGCGGGTGGCTCCGTACTACGGCTGCCAGATTCTGCGCCCCTACGAGGTTTTTGATGATCCGCGCAAGCCCGTGAGCATGGACAATGTGCTCAGTGCCCTGGGGGCCAGGCCCGAGCCGTGGGACATGGGCAACAGGTGCTGCGGGGCCTCGCTCATGGTCACCCATCCGGAGGTGGCCATGCACTCCGTGGCCGCCATTCTGGAAGCCGCTGAAGGCTTTGACGCTGTGGCCACGGTCTGTCCGCTGTGTCAGATGAACCTTGAGGCCTACCAGCACGACTCTGCGGCCGGTGGCCATCATGTGCCAATTTTGTACCTGACCCAGCTCATGGCCCTTGCGTTTGGGCTGGAAGAGACTTCCGTGCTCCTGAACAAGAACATGAGCATGGATGGGAGCATGCGCGCCGGGATCAGATCCCGGGCCTGGCGGCACGAGCCTCCAGGCGAAGGTGACGAGACGCTTGCCCGCGAAACCTGATCAAAAAAACAAAGGGGGTAGTTATGTTCAAGGACATCATCGTAGGCGTGACGCCCAGCGGCGTGGATGCATGCGCGGTTGAATCCGCGGTCGGCTTTGCCAAGAAGTTTGAATCCAACCTGTATCTGGTCCACGTGGCCGGCATGGAGCAGGGCTGGGGTTCCATGAAGACCCTGGAAGCCTCGGGTGAGACGGCCCGGCTGGAGGCGCGTATCCGGGAGATGTATGCCACCCTGCTGGCGGATCTGCCAAACGCCACGGTGCAGGTCGTGGCCGGGATTCCGCATAACGAGCTCCTGCGTTTGGCGCGCAAGAAGGACACGGATCTGGTGGTCATGGGGCCGCACACCAAGGAATACGAGGAAAAGCGGGCCCAGATGTGGGGCATGGCCGGTAGCACCCTGGAGCGGGTCAGCCAGAAGGCGCGCTGCCCGGTCATGATCGTGCACAGGGCCGTTGAGTGCAAGGACCCTGCATTTGCCAACATCCTCGTGGCCACGGACTTCTCCGATCAGTCCGAGTGCGCCGTCAGCTACGGCGGCCAGATGGTGCGGCAGTACAAGGCCAGGCTCACGCTCATGAATGTCAGCGAAACCTCCACGGATTCGCCGCAGGGCCGAGCCGATATCGAAGCCAGGCTACAGGCCGAGTACGGCGACCGGCTCCAGGGCATCGACAACTGCGTCTACGCGGGGCGCTTTGGCCGCCCGGCCATGGAGATCCTGAACATGGCCACGCAGATCGGCGCGGACCTGATCATCATGGCCCATCACTCCAAGGCCGACGACCCGGAAGAGGCCTTCCTCGGCTCCACGGTGGTGCAGGTCTCGGTCAATGCGCCCTGTCCGACCATGAGCGTCAACCGTCACTTCGACCTGCGCTGCGGGCTGATGTACGATCAGTCCGGGCAGGTGGTTGAAGTCGCGGCCACGGTGTAGCTGTTCGCGGACGCGGGGATGGCCGGACATGACCGGTCCTCGCCGCGTCCGCCTCGGCCGCTTGGGAAACCATTCATTTCGGGGGATACCGGGATGTTGAACGGAAAGATAATCGAGCTTGGTCGCGGGAAAAGTTCCTTCATGGAAACAGTCAGGGAAATCCTGCCCGAAGGGGGAAACCTGAACATGTGTCTGACCTGCGGGGCATGTTCATCCGGATGTCCGGCTTCGGGCCTGGAAGGCATGGACCCGCGCAAATTCCTGCGCATGGCGGCGCTTGGCATGGAGGAGGAGATTCTGTCCACGCCGTGGGTGTGGATGTGCACCATGTGCCAGCGCTGCATTTACGCCTGCCCCATGAAGATCGACATTCCCCGCCTGGTCTACGAGGCCAGGGCCGCCTGGCCGAGGGAAACCCGTCCCAAGGGCATCATGGGCTCCTGCGACATGGCGCTCAAAAACGAGAGCGGAAGCGCCATGGGCACCGCGCCGGATGATTTCGCCTTTGTGGTCGATGACATCCTGACGGAATGCCGCGAGGCGCAGCCCGAATTCGCGGACATGGAGGCTCCCATCGACAAGGAAGGCGCGGAATTCTTCCTCAACCAGAACTCGCGCGAACCCGTGACCGAGCCCGACGAGCTGTTGCCCCTGTGGAAGATCCTGCATCTGGTCGGCGCCGACTGGACCTACGGATCAAAAGGCTGGGCCGGTGAGAACTACTGCATGTTCCTGGCGGACAACAGGAGCTGGGAGCGCCTGACACGGCAATCGGCGGACAAGGCCAGCGAGCT
>JAWLHW010000261.1:0-3081 GCA_041690155.1 Desulfomicrobium sp.
CGCGCCGTGGGTCTGCCTGTGCGCCAGGCCATGGTCCCGTGGTGGCAGCACGCCGACGGCAACCATGCCTGGGTCGAGGCCTGGACCGAAGACGGCTGGAAATTTCTGGAAAGCGGGACCGAATTTTCCGCCCTGAACCAGACCTGGTTCGCGGCCGAGGCTCCGCGCATGCCCAAGGTCGTGGCCTATGCCTTTGGCCAGCCTCAGGATGCCTCAGTCTACCGCACGGGCACCGGCTTCGCCCTGCTCGACAATACAGCCGCCTACACACGGGGCACGCCGGTTCAGGTCAGCGTACGCACCACGGACGACCAGCCCGATGCGGGCCGCGATGTCTTTTTCAGCGTCTATTCCATGGGCGGTGTCAGACCCGTGACCAAGGCTGTCACCAACGACGACGGCATGGCCAGGGTCATCCTCGGTCCCGGCATCTTTTTTACGTCATGCGCCGCTGAAGACGGTCTTGCCTGGACCCTCCTCGACACCCGGGACATGGACGAAACGCGGGTCCGCCTCCAGGCAGATGCTCCCCGTGCGCTCCCCGAATCCGTCAGGTTTTCCCATCCTGGCCCTGCTGAAAACGCGCCAAAAATCACCACCAGTTCAAAACTGACGCGACTGCGAAAAGAGCGAGCCAAGCGCTGGGAGCCATTTCTGCGCGACCTGCCGCCCTCCCTGCAGGAAAGCCTGCCCAAGGCGGGCGAGCGGGCACCACTCTGGCTGCGTCTGCTGCATCAGCCTCCCGGCCCGTCCACACTCTGGCTTTTGCCCCTGATGAGCGGCCTCGACGACAAAGACCTGTTACAGGCCGAACCCGATTCCCTGCCCCGCGACATCGAACTTGCGGTCGAAGCCAGAGAGGCTGCGGCCAAGGCCGGACTTTCCTACGACGACGAGACCTTCACACGCTTCGTGCTCTCACCTCGCCTGCATCTTGAACCCTGGTCGCCCTGGCGTGCCCAGTTGCAGCCGTGGCTGAAGAAATCCATCGCCCTGCCCCTTGAAAGGAAAATGTTGGCAATCCGGGAGCATATCGATGCCTTGCCCCTTCTGCCGCCGACCCTCTTCGGCCCACCCCTGACCCCGCTGCAGACCCTTGAGGGAGGCTTCTCTTCCTCGAATTCGGACAAGGCGGTGCTGGCCACGGCTGCCTTGCGTACCATGGGCGTTCCAGCCCGCTGCCAAGTTGATTTTGGCGGGGTGGAGTATTTTGACGGAACGGATTGGCAATTCTGGGAAATGCAGGCCACTGCACCTGCCAGCGGAGCCCTGCACGTCACGGGAGGCCGGGACTTGCGTCCCTTGAAGGATTTTGGCGTGACCAGAATTGATGAAGGGCGTCTGCGCGCCCTCGATGACCTGCCCTGGAAAAAGACCCGTGACGGCCTGGCTTGCGCCATGCAACCCGGCACGTACCTGTTGCTTGAACCCGAGCGCGATGGCGACGGGGTCCGGGTCCGTCTGATTCCCTTCAGCGTCACGGACCAAGAGACAACGGTCGTTCAAATCGGGACAGAGTGACACAAAAGACGTAAATAAAGTACGCACGATTGCAAGACCGCGTGCTTTGCTCTACTTTACAGCTTATTAAAACCACTGCGCGAGGATCACAAATGGATAGGCATATTCTTCTGACCGTCAGCGATGACTACAGTGCCCTGCAGGCTGTGCGCTTCGTCGCCGGTTTCTTTGCCGACGCAGAGAAGCCGCACCTGACCCTGCTCTACGTCGCCCCCAACCCCAAGGCCGGACTGACCGAATCGGAGATCATTCAGGACTACGGAAATCTGAGCCGCAGGGAGGCTCAGACCAGAAGCCTGGCCCAAACCGCCCTGGACAGGGCCGAGGAACTGCTTGTGAGCAAGCATTTCCCCAAGGCCAACATCCATAAGAAGATCACCTTCAAACAGCTCGGCACGGCCAAAGACATCATCCAGGAAGGCATTGCCGGCATTTATGACGCCATCGCCCTGGGCCGCAGGGGCTTGTCGCAGCTGGAAGAACTGATCGACGACAGCGTGAGCAGGCAGATCTTCACCACGCCCATGGAAATCCCCCTGTGGATCTGCCGCAGTCACGAAAAACCCGCGCCAAATGTGCTGCTCTGCACTGACGGTTCTCCCGCCAGCCTGCGCTGCGCCGACCATGTCGGCTTCATGCTCGCCAACGCTCCTGAACACGAGATCACTTTGCTGCACGTGGACTGCGGCTCATCTCCGGCAGTCCCGGAGGAAGCCATCGCCCAGGCCCGGCGCATGCTCGAAGAAAACGGCGTTGCCGGCCGCCGCATTCATCAGAAAATAGTAAAATGCAGCAACATCGCGCAGACCGTCCTGCGCCTGGCCCGGGAAGGCGAATATGGAGTACTGGCCACGGGGCGCACAGGGCGGGGAGAAAGCAGGACCTTACACCTGTTGGGCTCGGTCAGCATGACCCTGCTCAAACAACTCGAATCCGCGACCCTGTGGATCTGCCATTAAAAACAACAGACCCCGCGACCAACTTTGGACGCGGGGTCAAATTCCCTGTGCATCCCCCTGGCTTCAGACGAAAAGCGTGTCGTGAATGGCGGAAACCTGAGCAGGTGGAAGCGGATCTTCTAGAAAAATCTCATACTTTGAGGCCGTGCTGCTGATGGCCAGAACACGGTTTCCCACTTCCTCCAGCCGCGCCAGCACCTCGCCGACCCGCTGGCTCTGAGCGGACACGCGCGCGCCGATAAGTGACAGACTCACGCACGGGACTCCTTCCAGGGCCCCGGCGTGCTTTTCGTCCACGACCACCACGCTGCGTCCCTCCACGGACTGACACAGGCGGCAATCCGGCGGCAGCGGCAAGCCGGCGTCAAACGCAACCCAGCGCAGACGGTCATTGTAGACCATGGCCTGAAGAGTGTCGCGGTTCAGGTTCTCGCTGGAAACAATGGTCCCGATCAGGCCGGAACTGCTCGATCCGGCGGCGATGCGCACCCCCAGACGCCGGGCGTACTCCACGGCGTCGTCCTTCAATACCTTGGCCCCGGCGGCGGACATTTCGAGCATGGTCTCGTAATCCACGGTGTCCAGCAGGCGGGCCGAAGGC
>JAWLHW010000262.1:0-3040 GCA_041690155.1 Desulfomicrobium sp.
TCTTCGGACATGTTCGCCCGCGCCAAACTTGAAGACAACGTCTACCGCATGACCCTGGCCGATCAGGTGCTGCTCGATCCCGGCATCACGCAACTGCGCACCGTGTCCTACTATTTCGGACCCAAGACCGAAAAAGACCTGGCCCTCATGCCCAAGGACCTGCAGGGCAGCATGCATTACGGCTTTTTCCACATCATCGCCAAGCCGCTCAATCAGTTCCTGAACTTTCTGTACGACTACGTGGGCAACTACGGCATCGCGATCATCATCTTGACCATCATCATCAAGCTCCTCTTCTGGCCCCTGTCGCACAAGAGCTACAAGTCCATGGAGCAGATGAAGAAGCTGCAGCCCATGATGGCCAAGATCCGCGAAAAGTACGCCGACGACCGCGAAAAAATGAACTCCGAGATCATGCAGCTCTACAAGACCTACAAGGTCAATCCGGCCGGAGGCTGCGTGCCCATGCTGCTGCAGATTCCCGTGTTCTTTGCCCTGTACCAGGCCCTGCTTGGCGCCATTGAGCTCAGGCATGCGGCCTTCATCCCGACCCTGCCCTTCACGGATCTGGTCTGGCTGGCCGACCTTTCCGCCAAGGACCCCTACTACATCACGCCGCTGGTCATGGGCGCGACCATGTTCCTGCAGCAGCGTCTGTCTCCGCCCATGGGTGACCCGATGCAGGCCAAGATCATGATGTTCATGCCTGTCATCTTCACGTTCCTGTTCCTGAACTTCCCTTCCGGTCTGGTTGTGTACTGGCTGGTCAACAACGTGCTGTCCATCGCCCAGCAGTCGTACATGATCAAGAAGTCGAAATAAGCGGATTCCATGGCGGCGTCCCGGTAAAGGGTGCCGCCATGAAAGCGCTGGTTTTGATCTTCCGGTAACGTGAAGGAGATTTGGATGAATACGTACAAGGATTTTCAGGCCAAGACCGTGGATCAGGCCATTGATGATGCGTGCCGTTTTTTCGCCGTTGAGCGGGACGCGCTGGACATTGAGATCATCAGCGGCGGGTCGTCCGGAATATTCGGGCTGGGCGCCAAAAAGGCGACCATCCGGGCTACCAGGCGCCGTCTCATTCCGGCCGAAGCTGCATCTTCCGTGAGCGTGGTGGCGGACCCGGGGCATGATGTTCCGGCAGGTGCTCCAAAACCGGATGAAGAAGAGGCTCTGGTCGAGGCCGGAGAAACCATGGAAGTCGATGCTGCCGCGGAATTTGACGAGGACGATGAACCTCGTCCAGCCACGACGCTTTCCCCCGAGGAGATGGCCCGGCTGGAAGCGGACATTCGCAAGATCATGACCGTCCTGCTCAAACCCATCGCGGTCAATGTGACCCTGACCATCGACGTGTCGGCAAGCCCGGTCACCGTGCATATCGAGGATCAGGACAATTCGGGCCTCATCATCGGCCGCGACGGACAGACCATCACCGCTCTGCAGTATCTGGCCAACCGCATCGTCTCCAAGTCCTGGCCGCAGAGTCCGCGCATCCAGCTCGATGCCGGGGATTACCGGCAGAAGCAGGAAGAACAGCTCCTCGGCATCGCCCAGTTCCTGTCGGAAAAAGCGAAGAAGTCCGGGCGGGTGCAAAGCACACGGCCCCTTTCTTCCTTTCACCGCCGGGTTGTGCACATGGCCCTGCAGGACGATCGCGGTGTGCAGACACGCAGCAAGGGTGAGGGACACATGAAGCGGGTGCTCATCCTGCCGGTCAAGCGCGGCAAACCCGCTGGCCGTCCCCCCAGACGTCAGGAATCCGCCCGGGCACATCAATCCTAACCTTTGCGGGCCTCACAGGCCGTTCAAAAACGGCGATCTGCTGCGTCAGCGAAATAATCCAGACCGCTTATGTATCCCTAATACACCGCGCGCCCTGGATTTTTTCGCTTCCTTGCATCTCACCATTTTTGAACGGCCTGTGAGCTTTAGTCAATTAACAGCCCGTTTTTTTTTATCATGAACACAAACAACGACACCATTGTGGCCATTGCCACGCCTCCCGGCCAGGGCGCCATCGGCATTGTCCGCCTGAGCGGACCGGCGGCCGGGGAAATCGCGCGCGGTCTTTTCCATTCCTCTCGCCCGGCATTCACGGATTTTAAGCCCTATCAACTGCATCACGGGCAACTGCGTGACGTGAGGGGAAATTTTCTGGACGAAGTGCTGGCGGCTTTCATGCCCGGTCCGGGTTCATTCACGGGCGAGGACGTTGTCGAGTTGCAGTGTCATGGCGGCGGGGCCATTCTGCGCCGGGTGGTGGAGGAATGCCTTGCCGGGGGGGCGAGGCTGGCCGAAGCGGGCGAGTTTTCCAAGCGCGCCTTTCTGAGTTCACGCATGGATCTGACCCAGGCCGAGGCCATCATGGAACTGGTGGGCGCGCCCACATCGGTTGCCGTGGGCCTGGCCGGGAGTAAACTTGAGGGCCTACTGGCGCAGCGCATCGGCGAACTTCGGAGCAGCCTTGAGGCCTTGCGCGTGCAGCTCTGCGTGGCCGTGGATTTTCCCGAGGACGAGGTCGAATGCCTTGCCCCGCAGGATCTGGCCAGAGGAATTTCCGAGACCCGCGAGGCCATGGCCGAGCTGGCAGATAATTACGACCGCGGACGGTGCTGGCGCGACGGGGCTTTGGTGGTCCTGGCCGGGCAGGTCAATGCCGGCAAGTCGAGTCTGATGAACGCGATCCTGGGCATCAACCGGGCCATCGTGACCGATATTCCGGGCACCACGCGGGATTATCTGGAAGAGTCGGTGCAGATCGACGGCCTGCCCGTGCGCCTGGTGGACACGGCGGGCCTGCGTGCCGCGCTCGATAGCGTGGAGCTCCTGGGCATAGAGCGCAGCCGCGAGCTTCTGGCCCGGGCCGACCTGGTGCTGCTGGTCATCGATTCCGAGCTTGGACCGGGGGCCGAGGATCTGGATCTGGCGGCGGAGACGGAAAATCTTCTGGTTGTGGCCAACAAGATGGATCTGGTGGCGGGAGACCCTGCATGGACCGGGGAAAGTCCCTGGAAAGACAGGGAGCTCTGCCGCC
>JAWLHW010000263.1:0-3031 GCA_041690155.1 Desulfomicrobium sp.
TTGCTGGGCGCGACCTTCGTGGCCGTGGCCGCCTTCGCCGCCATCGGCACATCCCAGGACAGCACGGGCGAATACACCCGTTCCCTCTTTTATGTCATTCTGATTTCCCTGCTCATGAGCTGGGTCACGGCCGTGAACACCACCCCGCTCTTTTGCAAGACATTTTTGAAGGTCCGGCCGCAAAACGCGGACGGGTCAAGCAGCTCTCCCGGCTCCTATGACGGGAAATTCTATGGTGCATATCGCCTCTTTTTGGCGTGGTGCATCCGCTGGCGCTGGGCCACGGTGGCGGTCGTGGTTGCCATGTTCATCGCGTCCCTGGTCGGCTTTGGTACCCTCAAGAACAGTTTTTTTCCGGACTCGACCAGGGCTCAATTCTACGTGGATTTCTGGTTTGCCGAGGGCACGGACATCCGCGAGACCCAGCGGCAACTGGAGCGGGCCGAAGCGGATATCGGCAAGCGCGAGGGCGTGACCCACATGACAACCATGATCGGGGGAGGGCAGGTCCGTTTTCTGCTGACCTACCCGACGGAGAAGAGTTACGACGCCTTCGGCCAGATTCTTGTGGATGTTGACGATTACAAAAGCATCCCGGCCCTGACTCAGGAGATTCAACGGGATCTGGACCGCATGTTCCCTGAGGCTCTGGTCAGCGTGCGGCTCTTTGTGCTCGGCCCGTCCGTGGGCGGCAAGATTCAGCTGCGCCTGTACGGCCCTGATTCGACGGTTTTAAGGGAACTGGCCGCCAAGGCGGAGCAGGTGCTGCTGGATGACCCCCATGCCAAATCCGTACGCAACGAGTGGCGGCAGAAGGTCAAGGTCGTGCGGCCCCAGATGGCCGAAGTCCCGGCGCTTAAGGCCGGTATCGAGAGACCGCAGATCGCCATGGCTTTCGAGTCTGTTTTCGAGGGCACCCGGGTGGGCGTGTTCAAGGAACGCGACGAACTGCTCCCGATCATCACGCGCGCTCCGGAAGATGAGCGCGACGACCTGGACAGCATGGAAGGCATCCCCATCTGGAGTCCGGCCGCGCAATCCATGATTCCCATAGGGCAGGTGCTTGCCGGCATACCCGTGGAGTTCGAGGACGCCTATCTGTGGCGCCGGGATCGTTTCAAGATGCTGCGTATTCACGCCGACCCAAGCGAGGGTTTGCCGAGCGAACTGATGAAGCGCGTAAAGCCCAGGATAGAGCAGGTCCTGAATGTGGACGTGGCGCAGGTGCTCGGAAAAAACCCAGTTCCCGGAGTAGATCCCTTCCAGAAGGACTACGACGCCTCAACCCTCAAGGTCGGCTACTCCGACAAATGGCCCATAAAGGACATGCCCGGCTACTATATGGCCTGGGGCGGTGAGTCCGAAGACTCGGCCAAGGCCAATGCGCGCCTTTCGAGCACGATCCCCGTGTTCTTCGGCCTCATGGTCCTCATCGTCATCGTGCTCTTCAACTCCATCAGGAAGACCATGGTCATCTGGCTCACGGTGCCCCTGTCCGTCATCGGCGTGACCGCGGGGCTGCTCCTTTTCAATCAGCCCTTCGGGTTCATGTCTCTTTTGGGGCTCATGAGCCTTTCGGGCATGCTGATCAAAAACGCCATCGTTCTGATCGACCAGATCGATGTGGAAACAGGGAGTGGCAAATCGCCCTTCAGGGCTGTCCTCGATTCCGGCGTCAGTCGTCTCATTCCCGTGTCCATGGCTGCCCTGACAACGATCCTTGGCATGCTGCCCCTGGTGCAGGACGCCTTTTTCGTGTCCATGGCGGTGACCATCATGTTCGGCCTCGGGTTTGCCACGGTGCTGACGCTGATCGTCGTGCCCGTGCTGTACGCCATCTTTTTCAACGTGAAGAGCGAGGAGTAGCGCCATGCAGGATATCAGGCGGACGGCGGGCGGCAGGACGCTCCGGTTTACAACTCTCGGTCTTGTCCTTTTTTTCATGGCCGGTTGCGCCGTTGGACCGGATTACGTGCGCCCACAGGCTCCGCAGATGCAGGAGTGGCTGGATCAGGGCGACGCAGGCGTAAATGACGGCCCGGCCGAGCTTGCGGATTGGTGGGAGCGGCTGAACGATCCCGTGCTGGACCGGCTGGTGGAGCTGGCCGGGGAACGCAATCCGTCCCTGCATGTCGCGGCGCTGCGCATCCTTGAGGCCCGGGCAAGGCTAGGGGTGGCCACGGGCAACCAGTTTCCGCAGCTGCAGCAGCTCAAGGGCAACCTGGCCGATACGGGGCTAAGCCAGCATAACGCCAACACCTCCCCAGCCATCGACAGGTATTACGCCACGGCCTCCGTGGCTTTGGACGCGGCCTGGGAGCTGGATTTCTGGGGTCGGTTCCGGCGTGCGGTGGAGTCCGGAGCGTGGAGCGTTGACGCGGCCCTGGCCGGGTACGACGACCTGCTGGTCACACTCACGGCGGAGGTGGCGCGGGTCTATGTGACCTTGCGCACTCTGGAGGAGAGGCTTGGCATTGCGCATGAAAACGTGGCGGTGCAGGAGCGCTCCCTGCAGATCGCACGGGTGCTGCACGAGGGCGGGGATGTGACCGAACTCGACGTGACACAGGCCGCAGCGCTGCTGGCCGGGACGCAGGCCTCCATCCCGCGCCTTGAGGCGCAACTGCGGCAGGCCAAAAACGGGCTCTCGGCCCTGCTCGGCATGCTGCCCGGCGAAGCGGACCGGCTGCTTGGGGGGCCGGGTTCCATCCCGCAGGTACCGTCTGATGTGGCTGTGGGGGTTCCGGCGGAACTGTTGCGGCGGCGTCCGGACATCCGCGCAGCCGAAGCGCAGATGGCCGCCCAGTGCGCCCTGATCGGGGTCGCCAAAGCGGACCTTTATCCGCGCTTCACCCTGTTCGGGAATATCGGCCTCTCGGCCAGCAATGCGGCTCTGACCTATGCCGGGCAGCCGGGGGGGAGCAGCCTTGGCGACCTCTGGAGCTCGGAGAGCCTTCAGTATTCCGGAGGCATGGGCTTTGGCTGGGACATCTTCAATTACGGACGCATCACAAACAACGTCCGCGTGCAG
>JAWLHW010000264.1:0-3016 GCA_041690155.1 Desulfomicrobium sp.
TAGAACCAGCCCCAGCCTTCCTGCACCCGTGCGGCGGATTTGACGGCGGTGATGGGCAGGTCGGAGAGGACCACGAAAAGATGGATGGAGCCCATGATCAGCACGATCATGGCCGTCACGGCCTGGACCACCCACAGCCAGGTGTCGGCGTGATGCATCATCCTGGCGTGCGCCCAGATGGTCTTCTGCCCTTCGGCGCGGAAGGGGATCTTGCGCGCGGCCAGAATGAAGTGGAGGATCATGGTGATGAAGATCACGGGGCCGCCGACCTGGGCCATGTACGTGACCTCGAAGAATTCGGCGATGGCGTCCATGAGTCGCGGTGAAATAACCACGGACGAGACCAGCAGCATGTGGCACCACATGAACAGGACAAGACCGGCGCCGGTGAGCATCTGGAGCCAGTCGAGGTACGCATCCCGGCGTCCCGGACGCACGACATGCATGGTGGCATCAACGGACATACTTCCTCCGAAGTTGCGGAGCCAATGCATTGCTGACTCCTGGTTGAACAACCAATTTGTTTTTCAAGAAACGATGGGAGCCCGAAGACTATCGGAAAAGAAATTTTGTAGGCATGATGGCTACGCGAATACAATTGATCAGTCAATCACATGCCATAACAACGCACTTGCAACTCGCGCGTCAAAAGGTACAAAAAGGTTCGAAACGATTGGAATATATCCTGGAGAGAAAGATGAGCTCAAAATCACGTTCAGTACGTTTACCCGTCGGCGGAATGCACTGCGCGGCCTGCTCGACCCGCATCGAAAAAGTGGTCGGGGCCATGCCGGGGGTTGAGAACATCTCCGTCAATCTGGCCACTGAAGAGCTGGATCTGCGCTACGACCCGCAAGACGCTCCGCTCGAAAAGGTGCTGCAGCAGGTGCGAGAACTCGGTTTTTCCGTGGAGGCTCCGCAAGAGCAAAGCGTGCTGGAGCTCAAAATCGGCGGCATGCACTGCGCGGCCTGCTCCTCACGCATCGAGCGTGTCACCGGCCGCCTGGAAGGGATGAAGGAAGCCAGCGTCAATCTGGGCGCAGAGAGCGGCCGCTTCGTCTTCGACCCGGCCCTGGTCTCGCAGCGCACCCTGCGCCAGACCATCCACGACGCAGGTTTCACCACCAGCATCCCGCAAAAACAGAGCGCTGGAGACGAAGAGGCGCGGATAGCCGCACGGCTCGAGGAGAAAAAGCGGGTCGTGATCTGGTCCATGGCCTTTGCCCTGCCGCTTCTCATCCTGTCCATGGGGCACATGTGGGGCATGCCACTGCCGGTCTGGCTTGACCCCATGCATGCACCGGGAACCTTTGCCCTTGTCCAGCTCCTGCTGACCCTGCCCGTGGTCTGGAGCGGGCGGAGCTTCTACCTCATCGGCTTTCCGGCCCTGGCCAGACGCGCCCCGAACATGGATTCGCTGGTGGCCGTGGGCACGGGCGCGGCCCTGGTCTACTCGCTGTGGAACACTGTCGAGATCTGGCTCGGCGTGGACGCCATAGCCCGCGCCATGGACCTTTATTACGAATCGGCCGCCGTGCTCATCGCCATGATCTCGCTGGGCAAGTTTTTCGAGGCCCGCTCCGTGTCAAAGACTACGGGCGCGGTGCGGGCGCTCATGGCCCTGGCACCGGACACGGCCACGCTGGTTGACGGCGAGGAAGAGCGCAAGATTCCGGTGGAGGAGATCGAACCCGGCGACCTCCTGCGCATCCGCCCCGGCGAGCGCCTGCCCGTGGACGGCGAAGTGGCGGAAGGACAGAGCCATGTGGATGAATCCATGCTCACGGGCGAACCCCTGCCGGCGCGACGCGGCCCCGGGGACCGCGTTTACGGCGGCACGCTCAACACCACGGGCGCGTTCGTCATGCGCGCCTCCCTGGTGGGCGAAGACACCATGCTCGCCCGCATAGTGAAACTGGTTCGGGACGCCCAGGGTTCCAAGGCCCCCATCGCCAGCATGGCCGACACCATAAGCTACTATTTCGTGCCCGTGGTCATGGCCCTGGCTCTGGTTTCGGGCCTGGCCTGGCATTTCTTCAGCGACGAACCCTTTGTCTTCGCCCTGCGCATCGCCATCTCCGTACTGGTAATCGCCTGCCCCTGCGCCATGGGCCTGGCCACGCCGACCTCCATCATGGTCGGCACGGGTCGGGGCGCGCAGCTCGGAGTGCTGATCAAATCCGGCCGGGCCCTGCAACGCGCCGGAGAACTTGGCACCCTGGTCTTTGACAAGACCGGGACGTTGACCATCGGCAAGCCGGTACTCTCAGAAGTCTGGATCGACCCGGCGGCGGGAATCGACAAGGATACCCTGCTGCGCCTGGCCGCCGCCATCGAGGCCCAGTCCGAACACCCCCTGGCCCAGGCCGTGGTCGCGGCCGCGCAGGGCCCGCTGCCCAAGGCCGGTGATTTCCTGTCCGTACCCGGACAGGGCGTGACCGCCACGGCAGACGGCCGCACCGTCGCCATCGGCAACGAGCGGCTGATGCAGGCCCGGAACCTTAATCTGGATGCGTCCAAGGCCGCGCGCGAACGCATGGAAGAAAACGGGGCCACGGTGGTGCATGTGGCGGTGGACAATGACCTGGCGGGCCTGCTGGCCATCAGCGACCAGCTCAGGCCTGAATCAGCGAAGGCAGTGCAGCGACTGCGCGACCTGGGCATGGAGATCGTACTCCTGACCGGCGACTCCGAGAGGGCCGCCAATGCCGTGGCCACGCAGCTGGGCATCGAGCGGGTCATCGCCGGGGTGCTGCCGGACCGCAAGGCCGAGGTCATCATCGAACTTCAGCAGGAAGGACGCGTGGTCGGCATGGTCGGGGACGGGATCAACGACGCTCCGGCCCTGGCCCGGGCCGACCTGGGAGTGGCCATGGGCGGGGGCATGGACGTGGCCATGGAATCCGGAGACGTAGTACTCATGCGCGAAGACCTCTTTGGCGTGCTCACGGCCCTCTCCCTGAGCCGGGCGGTGATGCGCAACATCCGCCAGAACCTCTTTTGGGCCTTCGCCTTC
>JAWLHW010000265.1:0-3012 GCA_041690155.1 Desulfomicrobium sp.
GCTTTGGTCACGCGCACGCTCACGACCTCTTCCGGCAGCACGCCGGGTTCGATCATGACCACCTGCCCGGAGTCCAGACGGGCCAGACCGCGTCCGCGCCACAGAAGTTTTTCGACCGTAAGGGTCATAAGATCGCCTACGCCATTCATATCTAGGCGAGTCCGAGCCAGGCGGTCAGAATGCGCTGGATGATCTTGACGGCGGCAGTTTCCGAAGCCTGGGAGCCGTGGATGGGCGCGAGTTCGCACATGTCCATGCCGACCAGCTTCGGCCCCAGGCCGTCGAGCCACAGCTCCTTCCAGAAGCGGGTCATCCAGACATAGGGGATGCCGCCGGGTTCGGGCGTGCCGGTGCCGGGAATGACGCTGGGGTCCATGCCATCCACGTCGAAAGAGATGTACAGGGGCCTGTCTCCGATAAAAGCCCGGATGCGTTCTGCTGCCTCGCCTGGAGCGGGCAGGTCCCAGGCGAAGAGGGTCATGAGCTCCGAGGGATCCTGGGCACGCATGTAGTCCCGCTGCTCCCGACACAGGGAGCGGATACCGATCTGGGCCAGGGGGATGCCCATTTGCCGGGCCCGGGCCATGATGCAGGCGTGGGAATACGGGCTGTCCTCGTAGCTTGCGCGCAGGTCGGCATGGGCGTCGATGTGCAGCAGGACCAGATTGGGATGAGCCTTCTGATAGAACTCGAAAAGGGGCAGGGGCACCGAGTGTTCACCGCCCAGCGTCAGGATGAAATCCCTGGCCGGATCGAGTTTTCCGAGCTGTTCGCGCATGGCCTGATGCAGCCCTTCGGGGCCGGTGGCTGGGGGATGGACCACGGGCAGCGGGGTGAAGTGGGCCAGATCGGAAAGGTCGAGGTCCAGTTCCGCGTCGTAGGATTCTATCTGAACGCTGGCCCGAAACAGGGCCTCCGGACCCAGGCGCGTGCCCGTGCCGTAGCTGACCGTGCCTTCGTAAGGGACGGGCAGTACATGGATGTTTCGTCCCTGCCGGGGACCGAGGTCAAAAAATTCGTGATACATGGATGATGTCTCCGTCAAAGAGGATGGTGTGCCTGCTGGCCGCGAAGAATGCGGGATCAGAGCGGGGTGCGGGAGCGCAGCAGAACACCGCTGATACCGCTGCCCTTGAGCTGTTCCTTCAGGGCCAGGGCCGAATCAACGGTGCCCTGATGGTGCACGTAGACCCGGTACCAGGTCTTGCCCTCGTGGGTGGCCGTGACCACGGACGTCTTGAACTTTGCCGGGTCGAGTTTTTTCAGGAAGGTCTGGGCCTGTTCCATGGAAGCCAGGGCCGCGACCTGATAGTTGAAGACAAAGACCTCCTCCTTGGCGATCTTGGCCGCCGGAGTCGGACTCTGGCCGGCCGCAACCGCTGCGGATTGCAACGCCGCTTCGATGGGCGACTGCTGCGGCTTGGGTGCGGGAGCAGCCGCAGGCTTTGGCGGAGAAGGTTTTGGCGCCTTGGCCTGCGGGGCTGGGGCCGGGGCCACGGAAGTGGGCCCCTGTTTCAGTTTGTCGAAGAATTCAAGTTCTTCCCCTTTAAGGACTTCCTCGTTCTTTTCCGTCAGCAGGGGGAAGTCTTCGGGGAGCACCTTCTGGGCCATCTCCATGGCCATCTTTTCGGGCTGGTAGCCTCGCCCCACGATGACGCCAAGGATGAAGGACCAGGCCATGCCGATAACCACAAGCACGGCCAGAGACAAAAAACCCGACAGGCCGAGCTGAAAGCTGAGCTTGTTCTTGTCCTTCTTTTTAGTGGTGCTTGTTTTGCGTGTGATCATGATGCCGTAAATCCGATCGGGCTACATGCGCTCGGGCGCGTTGACTCCCAGCAGATCAAGACCGGCCTTGAGCACTCCGGCCACGGCCTGGAAGAGAAGGATGCGGGCCTGCAGCAGAGCCTGATCATCGCCGGACAGAATGTGGTGCACAGTATAATAGCGGTGCAAAAGTCCCGCAAGCTCCATCAGGTAGTAGCTGACATGATGCGGCGAGAGGGTCCGTGCCGCAAGCTCCAGGGTGTCCTCGAAGGCGTCGAGGGCCTTGAACAGGGCCTTGTCCTCGGGCGTGGTCAGCAGGGCCATGAGCGCGCCGGAGGGTTCGGGCAGGGCCACGCCCTGTTCCTCGGCCTTGCGCATGAGCGAGCTGATGCGGGCGTGGGCGTACTGGACGTAGTAGACCGGGTTGTCCATGGACTGCTGCTTGACCACATCAAGGTCGAAGTCCAGATGCGAGTCGCTCTTGCGCGACAGGAAGATGAAGCGCGCCGCGTCCACCCCGACCTCGGCGCAGACATCGGCCAGAGTCTCGAACTTGCCGGCGCGGGTGGACATGGCGATTTGCTCGCCGCCCTGGATCAGGTTCACAAGCTGCACCAGGATGACCTGCAGGGATTCGCGGTCCTTGCCGAGGGCCTCGATGGCCGCCTTCATGCGCGGCACGTATCCGTGATGGTCCGCGCCCCAGATATCGACCATCATGTCGAAGCCTCGGGCGATCTTGTTGTCGTGGTAAGCGATGTCGGAGGCGAAATAGGTCAAAAGGCCGTCGGATTTTCGGAGGACGCGGTCCTTGTCATCACCGTGGTCGGTGGACCGGAACCACAGCGCTCCGTCCTTTTCATAGGCCCGACCTTCGGCCAAAAGCCGGTTCAGGGATGCCTCGACCTGTCCGCCGTCGACCAGGCTCTTTTCCGAGAACCAGTGCTGGTGCTCGACGCGAAAATCGATGAGGTCCTGCTTGATGCCGTTTAAAATGTCCGTCATGCCGCGCTCGTAGCACAGGTCCAGGGCCTCTTCCTCGGGCAGGTCCAGGAGGGCCTTGCCGCGTTCGGCCAGCAACGCGTTTGAGATATCCTTTATGTAATCGCCACGGTAGCAATCTTCGGGGAAGGGGATCTCGATGCCGCAGGCCTGCTGGTAGCGGACCCATACGGCCAGGCCCAGGAGTCGCATCTGGCGGCCGGCATCATTAAGATAATACTCGGTTTCGACTTCGTGTCCGGT
>JAWLHW010000266.1:0-2992 GCA_041690155.1 Desulfomicrobium sp.
CGAACCTGACCAGAGCGGCGGGATTCGGGTCATCTCCGGCACTTTTCAGGATGTGACCGCCCGCAGAGCCGTGCAGTCGGCCTTGCGTCAGAGCGAAGCAGGCTACCGGACCATCTTTGAAAACGCCCTGGAAGGAATTTATCAATCCACCCCAGACGGCGCATTTCTGAGCGTCAACGCTTCCATGGCCAAAATTCTGTGCTACGACGATCCCGCCGACCTGATGTCAAGCATCAAGGATATCGGCCGCGATCTTTACGCCGACCCCAATGACCGCACGCGCTACATGGAACTGCTGGAAGAGCATATCCGGGTCATGGGCTTCGAAACGCAGGTACGGCGCAAGGACGGCAGCCTTATCTGGGTGACCCTCAATTCCACCCTCATTCGCGACGCGGGTACCAATCGGCCCTGCCTGATCGGAACCATGGAAGACATCAGCACGCGCAAGCGCTTCGAACTCTCGCTGATCGAATCTGATCAGCGCTTTCGAAACCTGTTGCAACAGATAAGCTGCATCGCCGTGTCCCTGGACAATCAAAACCGGATCGTTTTTTCCAATCCCTTTCTGCAACAGCTGACCGGATGGACCGAGTCGGAACTGAACGGCCGGAACTGGTTTGACGTATTTGTCCCCACCGGGCAGCGCGAAGCCATGACCAGTCTTCTCACGCCTTCCATGGCGGTCAAGCACGCTTGGGAATCCATGGACACGGAAATCCGGACCCGCCTGGGAGCGCGGCGCCTCATCCGCTGGAACACCGTGCCGGACATCAACGTACAGGGCGAAACCATCGGCGTGACCTGCATGGGCGTAGACATCACCGCGATCCAAAAAGCCCAGGACACCTTGAGCAAAAGCGCGCTGCTGCATTCCATGCGCCTGCGCATCGACGACGCGGCCCACTCCACCCAGGACTTCGCCTCCCTCATGCGTGCCGTCCATGAAATCCTGTGCGAAGTCATTGATGCCAAAAATCTGATCACGGCCCTGATCAACACTGACAGAAACTCATTGGAATTTCCCTATTGGGTCGATGAAATGACTGATGTCAGCGAGGCGGCCCCGCGCATCGACGACCTGAACGACCCGGAAAACCGCCGTCTGACTCTGGAACTCCTGCGCGGCAATATCTCCAATATTCTAAGCGGCAGCGACATGAGCGGCCTGGCCGAGGCGGGAAAAATACGCTTGGTGGGCGTCATCCCCCAGAGCTGGATGGGCGTACCCCTGAAAGTGCGCGGCAAGGGCATCGGCGCGCTCATCGTGCAAAATTATGCAACTCCGAAGCAATACACCCGGGACGATCTGGACATCCTGCTCGATGTTTCCGAACAGATCGCCCTGGCCATCGAACGCCAGCGCCACGACGAACTCTCCCAGACCGCCGAGGAAATCTTTCACGACATTCCATCGGGGCTCTTCATCTACAAATACCACGACCCCGACCAGCTGATCCTGGAGAGCGCCAATCCGGCCGCGCTGCGCCTCATCGGCAAGCGTCTCGAAGAGGTCCGCGGCCTGCTCTTCAGGGACATCTGGCCGCGTGGCACCCTGTTTGAAAAGTACCTGCACTGCCTGCGCACGAAAGAACATTTCGACAAACAGGCCCATCTTTACGAAGATGATCGCATCCGGGGATATTTCCGCATTCACGCCTTCCCCCTGCCCGGAGAGAAGGTGGCCGTGGCCTTCGAGGATGTTACCGAACGCCATCAGGTCCAGCAGGCGCTGATCCGCGCCAAGGAAATGGCCGAATCGGCCAACAGGGCCAAGAGCGAATTTCTGGCCAACATCAGCCACGAGGTACGCACCCCGTTGAACGGCATCATGGGCATGCTGCAATTGGCCATGCAGTCGGAAGCGCCGCCAGAACTGCAAGACTACATGCGCACGGCCCTGGAGTCATCGCGCAATCTGCTGCGGGTGCTGAACGACGTGCTTGATTTCACCAAGGTCGATGCGGGAAAAATGGATCTTGTGGAACGGGATTTCGATCTGGATGACCTGCTGGCCCAGGCCGTTCACTTTTTCAAGGCCCTGGCCATGGACAAGAAAATCAGGCTCGTGCTCTCGGCCCCGCGCAATATCGGAAGATTTGTCGGGGACGAGGGGCGTCTGCGCCAGATCCTCTTCAACCTGATGGGCAACGCCCTCAAATTCACCGACACGGGCAGCGTAACCCTTGAAGCCTGGCCCGTGGGCAAGCAGGAAGACATGACGCGCCTGCTCTTCGCTATCAGGGACGAAGGGATCGGCATCCCGTCGGACAAGCTGGGTTATATCTTCGAATCCTTCACTCAGGTCGACGGCACCTATTCGAGGCGCTATCAGGGAACGGGCCTGGGGCTGCCCATCGTCAAACGATTGGTGACACTCATGGGCGGCAATATCTCGGTGGAGAGCATGGAAGGCGAAGGCACGACCATCTTCTTCACCCTGCCCCTGCGACCGGCCCCGCCGCTCCAGAAACCGGCAGTGGCGCAACCCGAGCGTATAAGGACCGATGTGCGCCCGCTTGGCATTCTGCTGGTGGAGGACGACGTGGTGAACATGACCATGGCCAGACGGATGCTGGAAAAAATGGGACACAGCGTCATCTGCGCCCGAAACGGCCTGGAAGCCCTCGACAAGCTGCACACTCCGGGCGTGGATCTGGTGCTCATGGACATCCAGATGCCGGAAATGGACGGAATCGAAACCACGGAAATTATCCGCAACGACCCTCTCTGCACCCCTTACGCCCAGGTTCCCATCATTGCCCTGACCGCCCACGCCATGGGCGGGGACGAGGAAAAATTCCTGTCGCACGGCATGGACGCCTATCTCTCCAAGCCCTTTGACCATGCCCGCCTGCAGGAATTGTTGCACCGCTTTTTCGGCTGATATTCGCCGCAGGCGGACACGCCTTTCACGGTGCATGGCACCGGAAAAGACATGGATCGCCTTCGCGGGAATGACATCAGTCCCAGACGCTTTTGCCTGTAAAGG
>JAWLHW010000267.1:0-2956 GCA_041690155.1 Desulfomicrobium sp.
CATCAGCGTGCCTGCCGGAATGCTGACCGCGCTCATCGGCCCCAACGGCGCGGGCAAGAGCACGCTCATCAATTGCATGACCGGCGTGCTCTCCCCCTCAAGCGGATCCATTCGCTTCCAGGATCAGGAAATCGCAGGGCTACCGGCGCACCGCATCACGCGTCTTGGCATCCACCGCACTTTCCAGAATCTGCGCCTTTTCCCGCGCCTCTCGGTGCTGGACAACGTGCTGACCGGCCTGACCTGCGAGGGGGGCGGCTCCATGTTCATGGCCATGCTGCGCCTGCCCTATCTGCGGCACCGCGAACGGCAGCTGCGGCTGCGGGCCCTTGAGGCAATGGATCAGTTCGGACTGGCCGACAAGGCCAGCTGGCCTGCCGGAGTGCTGGCCTACGGCGACAAGAAACGGGTCGAGCTGGCGCGGGCCATTGTCGGCAAACCCAAGCTGCTCCTTCTGGACGAGCCCGTGGCCGGCCTCAACGCCGAAGAAACGGCGGCCGTGGGCGATCAGCTCAAGATCCTGCGCCGCGCGGGGCACACCATTTTACTGGTCGAGCACGACATGGACCTGGTCATGAACATCGCGGACCTGGTGGTTGTACTGGACAGCGGCCGCTGCATCGCAACGGGTACGGCCGAAGAAGTCCGCCGCAACCCGCTGGTGCTTGAAGCCTATCTTGGAAGAATGGAGGCCACGGCCTGATGCTGACCATAAAAAATCTGACGGCGCACTACGGCGCGGCCCAGGCCCTGTTCGGAATCGACATGGAGGTCGCGGCCGGGCAGACCGTGGCCCTGGTGGGGGCCAACGGCGCGGGCAAGAGCACCCTGCTCAAATGCGTGATGGGTCTGGTCAAGCCCACGGGCGGAGAGATCCTTCTCGATGGCAAGACCGTTACCGGCTCAAGCCCCGCGCGCATGGTCCGCCACGGACTGGCCCTGTCCCCCGAAGGGCGCGAGGTGTTCGCCCAGCTCTCGGTGCTGGAGAACCTGCAGCTCGGCGCGATCCCCTTGAGCCTGGCCAAGGCCGAGGAAACCCGGCGCATGGAAGAGATCTTCACGCGCTTTCCAAAGCTCAAGGAACGACGGCAGCAACTGGCCGGAACCCTGTCCGGCGGCGAACAGCAGATGCTGGCCATGGGGCGGGCGCTGATGGCAGCGCCGCGCCTGCTGCTCCTGGACGAACCGAGCCTGGGTCTGGCCCCGCTCATCACCGACGAAATCTTTTCCATCATCCACCAGCTTGCCCGCGCCGGCACAACCATTTTTATCGTCGAACAGAACGCTGCCCGCGCCCTGTCCGCCTCGGACACGGCCTATCTGCTGGCCGGAGGCAGCATTGTCGAGCAGGGAAAAAGCCGCGATCTGCTCCTGGACCCTTCCCTGCGTGCCGCATTCCTGGGCGCGGCCAGTCAAGACAACCCTTCCGCCAGCCGCCTGGGTGCGGCCGGGCTGACCAATATCCGTCTGGAGAAACCGCTCATGCACAAAAACTTCATGCCCTCCTTTAACTCTGACGAAGAACTTAAAGCCCATCAGTTGCGGGGGCTCCAGTGGACCGTGCGCCACACTTTCGAGGGCTCCCCGGCCTACCGCGCCAAACTTGAGGCGGCGGGTGTGACCCCGGATTCGATCCAGAGCCTGGACGACCTGCAACGCCTGCCCTTCACGACCACCGACGATCTTCGCGACGGCTATCCCTTCCCCTTGAAGAGCGTGCCCTTCGAGCAGCTGGTGCGAGTGCATGCCAGCTCCGGCACCACGGGCAAGCGCAAGGTGCTCTGCTACACGCAAAAGGATCTCGATGACTGGACCGACATGTTTGCCCGCTGCTACCAGAGCGCGGGCGTCAATTCGCTGGACCGGGTCCAGATCGCCGTGGGCTACGGAGTCTGGACGGCGGGCATGGGCTTTCAGCTCGGCTGTGAAAAGATCGGCGCCATGGCCGTGCCGGTGGGCCCCGGCAACATCGACATGCACATCCAGTTCCTGCTCGACTTTCAGTCCACGGTTTTCTGTTCCACGGCCTCCATGGCGCTGCTCATGGCCGAGGAGATCCACAAGCGCGGCATCGCGGACAAGATCGCGGTCAGAAAGATCATCTACGGCTCCGAACGCTCCAGCCGCTCCATGCGCAAGAAGATCTCCGAGCTCTTCGGCGGTGCCGAACTTTTCGACATCACCGGCCTGACCGAACTCTACGGCCCGGGCGCGGGCATCGAATGTTCCGATCACGACTGCATCCATTACTGGAGCGACTACTACCTGATGGAGATCCTCGACCCTCAGACGCTAAAGCCCCTGCCCGACGGCGAATGGGGAGAAATGGTCATCACCACCCTGTGCAAGGAGGGCTCGCCGCTGATCCGCTACCGCACCCGCGACATCACGCGCATCATCCCGGATGCCTGCACCTGCGGCAGCATCATGCCCAGGCATTCGCGCATCAAGGGCCGCTCCGACGACACCATCAAATTCAGGGGCGTGAACATATACCCCAGCTCCATCGACACCATCCTTTCGGCGGTGCCCGGACTTGGTTCGGAATACCAGATTCACCTGACCCGGGACGAAGCAGGGCGAGACAATCTGCGCCTCGTGATCGAACGCGCCGAGGGCGTGGCTTCGGGCCGGAGTCCGGAACTGGCGCATGAGGCTGGACACCAGATAAAGAAACAGCTCATGGTCACGGTGGACCTTGAACTGATCGACTACGGCACCCTGCCCCGCTCGGAACGCAAGAGCCAGCGGGTTTTCGACAGCCGGATTCAGGACGAGATCGTTTGATTTCAAGACTGGGCCATCACGGCATCAATCAATCTGAAGAGGAGAAAATGACATGCGCACGATTTTCGGTTTCTTAAGCTGTCTCATGCTGCTGGCTTCCCCGGCCCTGGCCGAGGACACCATCAAGCTTGGCGCGTTTTTCGACCTGTCGGGCCGGGCGTCTTTCATC
>JAWLHW010000268.1:0-2905 GCA_041690155.1 Desulfomicrobium sp.
ACGGCCAGGGCAATCTCGCGCTCGGTCATGCCGGGGCGGATGAGATCTGGCAGGGTGTCGTTCAATGCCTGATCGTGACGCATACCGGCCAGCCGCAGCTTGGCCAGCTCCCAAGGGGTCTTGACGGCGCGGCACCAGGCCAGGGCCGTGTCGCCGGGCACCAGATTCACGCCCGGGAGCTTGGAGCGCAATAGTTCGCCCATGGACCAGGAAAGGCCCGTCATCTCCACCGCGGCCGTCTTGCCCAGAGGAGCTTCGGCTTCAAGCAGCAGGGCGGGCAACTGCGAGTACGACTTGAACTCAAAGATGCGTTCAAGGGGCGAATCAAGACGGGCGCGCTCCACCCCTTTGCGGCACAACAGCACAGGCTCGCCGTCGACAGGCGCCCACAGCGCTCCGCTGGCCCAGGTTCCGCTCAGGTGGTAGATGGCCAGCCTTGAAAAAACCAGCATACCCGAGGCCTCGGGGCACAGTTCGGCCATGTGCGTACGCAGGCGGGAGATGCGATCCCTGGTCTCGTCCAGGGGCATTTGTTCGAGGGATTCAAAACTCATACGGCCTCCTTGCGCAGCGAGTAGTCCATGTTCCTGCGCCGGGGTGTCAAGCCTGCGCGCTCGATCAGGAAACGCAGCTGGGATTCGGGCAGGAGGAAATGCACCCCCGTAGCCGCGACGACATTTTCTTCAAGCATGGTCGACCCGAAATCATTGGCGCCCCACATGAGCGCCAGCTGTCCGACCATGGGCCCCTGGGTGACCCAGGAAGCCTGGATGTTCTCGATATTGTCCAGATACAGTCGGCACAGGGCCAGAAATTTGAGATACTCGTGGGATGAAGTCTCGCGCATCTCCATGCGCGTATTGCGTGGCTGGAACGTCCAGGGGATGAAGGCCGTAAAGCCCCCGGTGCGGTCCTGCAGGTCCCGCAGGCGATCCAGATGCTCCATGCGCTGCTCGAAAGTTTCGCCCTGGCCGAACATCATGGTCGCCGTGGTGCGCATCCCCAGGCCGTGCGCGGTTTCCATGACCGAAATCCACTGATCCGCCGTGCACTTGCGCGGAGAGACGCGGGTCCTGACCTCGTCATTTAATACCTCGGCTCCGCCGCCAGGCATGGAATCAAGCCCCGCGCGGCGCAGATCCGTCAGAATGTCGGCCACGGGACGAGCCTCTTTTTCGCTCAGATACCAGACCTCGGAGGGCGAAAAACCGTGCACGGCCACGCCCGGAAAATGGCTTTTCAAGGTGCCCAGCAGATCCGTATAATAGCCCATGGGAAGGTCCGGATTCATCCCGCCCTGCAGCAGGATCTGGTATCCGCCCAGGTCCACTGTTTCCTGCACCTTGGACAGAATCTCTTCCGTGGTCAGGACGTACCCGCCCTCCTCGCCCGGCCCCTTGAAAAACGCGCAGAATTTGCAGGCGGAAACGCAGACATTGGTGTAATTGATATTACGGTCTACAATATATGTGACGATTCCCTCAGGATGCATTACCATGCGACGCTGGTGGGCGAGCGTCCCGAGAGTGAAGACGTCGTTCATATCCCAGACGTATCGGGCTTCGTTTTTGTTCAGGCGGGTGTTCATGAGCATTCCTTGGATGTTGATGGGATGGCGCAGTGCTAGCGCTTGGCCGGGCGTGAGGTCAAGGGTTTGCAAGGCGGCAGGGTATCACGCGCATTCCTCCCGGGCACAGCGCCCCGGCGTACCGGGGCTCTTGCCAAACCCCCCGCCTTGTGGTTCAAGTCGGGCCCAAGCACGAGGTGATAATGACCAAATCCGTATTTGACTGCCGCATGTGCGGCCACTGCTGCCAGGGCCAGGGAGGCATCGTCGCCTCGGCCCCGGAACGTGAACGGCTGGCCGCATACCTGAACATGGCGGTCGAAGAATTTTGCGCCCGCTACACCGAGGCTCAGGGAAAAAAGCTGGTCCTGCGTTGCGGCGAAAACGGCTACTGCGTCTTTTTCGACCCGAAGACAGCCTGCACCGTGCACCCGGCCAAGCCGGACGTATGCCGCGCCTGGCCTTTCTTCCGTGGCAACCTGGTCGATCCCGCAAGCTGGGAACTGGCCCAGGAGTACTGTCCGGGCATCAGACCCGAGTGCGGACATGCAGAATTCGCCCGACAGGGCATCGCCTATATGGTCGATAACGGACTGACCAAAACGGGCCGCGAAGATGAAGCAAACGCCCTTCGCATCGCGGACCTGACGGAAAAAATCTGATGCGCCTGTCCGAATGCTATTCCCTGCTGGAAGTCTCTCCCGGCGCTTCTCTTGACGAGATAAAAGCCAGCTACCGCAAACTGGCCTTCAAGTACCATCCGGACCTGAATGCGGGTGATGCCCATGCGGCCCAGCGGTTTGGCCGCCTGAACGAAGCCTACGTGCTGCTCAAGAAAAATCTGGAAACCGAGTCGTCAGACAAGCGACGATTCAACGCCGAGACCATCCGGCAGGAAGAAGAGGCCAGGGTCAAGCGTGGCGGCAAGCCTTCCGGCGGATTTTCCGCCAAGCAGGAAGAGGTGCTGCGGGACATATTGAATGACCCCTTCGCCAAGCAGGTCTTCGAGGACATTTTCAGCAAGCTCAAGCGCGGCGACCAGCCGGAAGGCGCCACCTCCAAGCCTGTCATGACCAAAAAACTTGACCTCAAATGGGGAGAGCGGGCCGTGAGCCTGGATCTCGGCAAGGGCCTCGTCCAGAACGTAAAGGACTGGGCCGCCGGCCAGCTCGACGACCGCCAGACCGTGCGCATGCCCGCCCACAACCTCATCCCCGGTACCACCCTGCGAGTCATGATCCGGCACCGCTTCAGCCCCGAACCCCGCACCATAGACGTGACCCTGCCCACGGACTTCGTGGTCGGCAGGCCCATCCGCCTGAAAGGCATGGGCAGACG
>JAWLHW010000269.1:0-2901 GCA_041690155.1 Desulfomicrobium sp.
CGATGAATGATTTTCCGCAAAGCTGTGCGGTTGGATTTCTGACGACGTTCTCGTCACCGGATATCACAATCGGCAACAACACGGACTTCAGCACGGGCGCCAATATAGGCAGATGCCACATCGGGGCAGACTGCATGATCGGAACCTACGTCATGATAACCGGTGGAAAGAACCAGCACCGCTTTGACTCCCGGGATATACCGATCCGGTTACAGGGGGGGGAGTTCCAGCCCATCACCATCGGGCGGGACTGCTGGGTCGGCAACGGCGCCATCATCATGGCCGACCTGGGCGAGGGCTGCGTCATCGCGGCCGGCAGCGTGGTGACCAAACCGGTTCCCCCGTACAGCATCGCTGCCGGCGTTCCCGCCAAAGTCATCGGAGAGCGCCCATGAAGCCCCATGTGATGCAGTGTATAGTCTCCCTGGCTCCCGGTGGAGCCGAGAGCCTGGCCTTGACCATTCTGGAGAAGGCGGGAGTACAGGGTTCGGTGTGCGCACTGATGCGAGGCTCCGGCGCGCTGATCCCGGCCATCGAGGCCCAGGGGGTGCCCTGGCATGTGCTCTCGTCAAATTCTCCACGCCGGTTCCCGGTCTGGAAGGCCCTTTCGGGCGTGCTGCGCCGCGAACGGGTCGATGTCGCGCACGTCCAGGCTGGCTACCTTCTTTCATTTGTGCTGCCTGCGGCGCTGCTGGCCGGGGTGCGCGTGGTGTACACCGAACATGCCAAACATTCCCTTGATCAGCAGCCCATGCTGCGGCGCATGGTGCGCCTTTGCGCGCCGTTTCTGCACGCGATCACCTGCGTCTCTGAGAATTTGAAATCCTTCATGGTCGAGCGCGTAGGCATCGCTGCACGCAGGATTCAGGTCATCCCGAACGGGGTGGACCTGGGTCGTTTCACGCACGTGCAGCAAAGCGCCCAAACGCGCAGCCTGGTGCCCGAAAGCTGGTACGGACCGGACATTACCGTGTTCGGCAATGTGGCCCGGTTCAGCGAGGCCAAGGATCACCCCGGACTGTTGCGGGCCTTTGATCTGGTCCGGCGCAGGCATCCAGGCGCACGCCTCGTGCTGGTGGGCGATGGCGAGTCCAGGCCGGGCATCGAAGCCCTGATCGCTGAGCTTGGTCTTGGCGAATTCGTGCGTCTGACGGGCATGCGCCGGGACGTGCCGGATCTTCTTGGCCTTATGGACGTCTTTGTGCTGTCCTCCATGCGCGAGGGCATGCCGATCTCGGTGCTGGAGGCCATGGCCGCGGGCTTGCCGGTGCTGACCACCGATGTCGGGGGGATTGGCGAGGTCGTACAGGACGGCGTGACGGCCAGGGTTGTTGCACCCCTTGACGTCCCGGCCCTTGCCGGCGGGCTGGCGTGGATGCTTGAGAACCCCGCTGCGCGAGCGGACATGGCGGCGCGGGGCAGGACCCTGATTCATGGACAATACGGGCATGAGCGGATGGTGGAGCAATATTTCAAACTGTATGCGGATGCGGAGAGGCGCTCATGGTAGGTCTGATGCGCCAGGCAATGCACTGGCTGCGTGGAAGCAGGCGCTATGCGCTGATGCGCGAAGGCATTGCCCTGCAACGGTTGCCCGAGGAGGAACTGCGGCGGCTGCAACTGGATCAGCTTGTCCGCATGGTCCATCATGCCGCCCAAACGGTGCCATTCTATCAGGATCTCTTCCGCGCGCATGGCCTCAAGGCGAGCGACATCAGGACGTTTGAAGATTTTGCCGGTCTGCCGGTTCTTTCCAAGCAGGATCTGCGCGAAAGCCTCCCGCGTATGCTGTCGTCCGCACCAAGCGTATCGCGCCGCGTGGACAATGCCACCGGGGGTTCCACTGGAGAGCCTGTCAAATTTTATCAGGATATGGACGTGTTCGATGCCATGCAGGGCAGCTTCATGCTCGGGCTTTCCTTCGCGGGGTGGAAGCCCTCCGACATGATCGTCAACATCTGGGGCAATCCGAGGGATCAGGGGTCCGCACGTCCCTCGGTGAGTTTGAAACAATGGCTTTCCGGGTCCATGACTCTAAGCGCCTACCGCTACGGGCGCACGGAGATGGATGATTGGCTTGATGTGCTTGCGCGTTTTCGCAGGGTCTTCGTGTACGGCTATGTCTCGGTTCTGAGTGATCTGGCCGAGCACATCCTGGCCAGCGGACGCACGCCTTCAAGTGTGTGCGCGGTCATGACCTCGGCGGAAAAACTCCATGACCATCAGCGTGTCCTCATCGCGAAGGCGTTCGGGTGCCCGGTCCACGACCAGTACGGGAGCAGGGAAGTTCCGTGCATCGCCGTGGAATGCGAGCACGGAGGCATGCATCTGCTGACGCATTCGGCCTATGTCGAATTTTTGCCCGAGGCGGGTTCGGACTTGAAGCGCCTTGTGGTGACCGGCCTCACCAATCGGACCATGCCGCTCCTGCGCTACGAGATCGGCGATTATGCGACCCCTCTCTCCAGCAGCTGCCCCTGTGGCCGCGGCTTTCCTCTCATCCGCATGGATATCGGCCGCATCTATGACTTCATGCTCGCCAGCGGCGGCAGCAAGGTTCACGGCGCGTATTTTGTCAAGATAATCAAGGGTATAGAAGGCGTGCTTTCATTTCAATTCAGGCAGTCCGTCCCCGGAGAAGTGGAGCTTCTGGTCAAATGCAAGGAGGACGTGAGCGAAGCGTCCACGGCGCAGCTCAATGCCCTGCCGCAATGTGTCGCGAGCGACCACGGGGGCGAGATTCGGCTGCGTGTTCACTTTGTCCCGGAGATCCCACGCACAATCGGTGGAAAACACAGATATATCGTCTGCGAGGTGCAGTAATGACCCGTCCTAGAACCAGTTCCGTCATGTTTCACACCGTGGGCGTGCCTGACAGACGCTGGGCCTGGAGTTTTCTCA
>JAWLHW010000270.1:0-2874 GCA_041690155.1 Desulfomicrobium sp.
ATTGCAAATCCTGGAGCTTGGCACCCCGGTCATTGTGGCGCTGAACATGATGGACGAGGTTCGGCGTAAAGGTGTGAGTATCGACACGGGCCGCCTCTCTAAACTTCTGAACGCGCCTATTCTCGAAATGGTGGCACGCACCGGGGAAGGCCGCGAAGACCTGCTCAAAGAAGCGCACAAGGCCATGCTTGAACGGCAACCCGTGCGCACGGAGCTACGCATTTCCTATGGTCATGACCTCGACGAGACCTTGGACGCCATGCAGGCCCTGATCGAATCTTCCAATTTTCTGGACGGACGCTACCCGTCCCGCTGGCTTGGCCTCAAATATCTGGAAAACGATGCCGAAGTCCTGGCCCAGGGCCAGTCCGTACCGGACGTGCATTCACGTCTGCTGGAGATGACCGCGACCCTGGCCGAGCATTGCCGCAAGACCCTGAACACGGAACCGGAGTGCCTCATTGCCGACTATCGCTACGGGTTCATCACCGGCCTCCTGAAGGACGGGGTGGTCACCCGGCCCACCACTCAGGCTCGCTTCGATATCACGGACAAACTCGACACCGTGCTAACGAGCCGCCTGGCCGGGCCGCTGCTCATGTTCGCCATAATCTATCTGATGTTCGAACTGACCTTCACCCTGGGCGAAGTGCCCATGGGCTGGGTGGAATCCTTTTTCGGCTGGCTGAACGAAACAGCCACGGCCATTCTGCCCGAGGGTCTGCTCAGCTCGCTCATCGTCTCCGGCATCATTGACGGTGTGGGCGGTGTACTTGGTTTCACGCCGCTGATCATGATCATGTTCTTCTTCCTCTCCTTTCTGGAGGATTCGGGCTACATGGCACGCATGGCCTACATGCTCGACCGCGTCTTTCGCATCTTCGGCCTGCACGGCTGCTCGGTCATGCCCTTCATCATCTCCGGCGGCATCCCCGGCGGCTGCGCCGTGCCCGGAGTCATGGCGGCTCGCACCCTGCGCAGTCCCAAGGAGAAAATCGCCACGGTCCTGACCGCGCCGTTCCTTAGCTGCGGTGCCAAGGTGCCCGTGTTCCTGCTCCTGGCCGCGGCATTCTTTCCTGGCTCCGGAGCCAGCGCCCTGTTCTGGATAACTCTTGGCGGCTGGGTCATGGCCCTGCTTGCGGCCCGCCTCCTGCGCTCCACCGTGATCAAGGGCGAGGCAACGCCCTTTGTCATGGAATTGCCGCCCTACCGCATGCCCACGCTCAAAGGAATGTGCCTGCACACCTGGGAGCGGGTCTGGCAGTACATCAAGAAGGCCGGCACCGTGATCCTGGCCGTCTCCATCCTGCTCTGGGCGGCCATGACCTTCCCCGGTCCGTCCGAGGAACAGACCGCCAGGTTCGCAGATGATCGCGCCGCCGCCCAGGCCATGAGCTGGGATAACGACCAGGCTCTGGAAGAAGCCCTGGCCGAAATCGACAACGCCGAGGCTCAGCAGGCTCTGCGATCCTCTCTGGCGGGCATGATCGGCACGGCCATGGAGCCCGTGTCCCAACCCGCGGGCTTTGACTGGCGCACCAATATCGCCCTTCTGGGCGGGTTCGCAGCCAAGGAAGTCATAGTCTCAAGCCTCGGCACCGCCTATTCCCTGGGTGAAGTGGACCCCGAGGAGAGCATCGGCCTGTCCGAAAAACTGCGCACCGACCCGGCCTGGAACGTGTGGGTGGCGGTGAGCCTGATTGCCTTTGTACTCCTCTACGCCCCGTGCTTCGTGACCGTGGCCGTCATCGGCCGCGAGATCGGCTGGAAATGGGCTGCCTTCTCCGTAGGGTTCAACACGGTCCTGGCCTACGGGGTGTCCGTGACCATCTATCAGGTCGGCATGGCGCTCTAAAGTCTTTTTCCCTCAATCACCCTCCTCCTCCCCCCGGAGCGGCAGAGCATCGCCCTGCCGCTCCGGGCTTTTTTTCCGACGTCATACGGTAAAACGGTGAATGCTTTTAAAAAGGCTTGAGAACCATGGATCCCCGTCTGCACGGGGATGACACCGAGGCGGGGCGGATGGCGGCAACAGGGAAAGGTTCTGACGCAGGGTTTTGGCGGCACAGTTGACCGCCTCCGTATTCGGTCGTATCCAAAAGCATTCTTAAAGAGTACACAGGGAGGACGAATGCAGAAAACCACCACAGTCAGATTCGAACAGGACACGCTTGCCCTGCTTGATCAGCTTGCCGGTACCCTGGGGCGTCCGCGCTCCTGGATAATCAAAGACGCCGTGAACAGATATCTTGAGTATGAAGTCTGGTTTATCGATGAAGTGCGCAAAGGGCTTCACGCCTCCGAAACAGGCGATCTTGTGGCCCACGACGAAGTCAAAAACGCTGTGCGGAGCCTTGGCGTTGCTGTCGATTAAGTGGACAGCGGCAGCCAGGCAGGACATCCTCGAAGCCACCAAACATGCTCTGGAGGACGACCCCGCCAAGGCTGCAACGCTGGCAGACACAATCTTCAAGGCCGTGGAACAACTCGCCCTTTTTCCCGGCTCGGCGCCTCCAGGGCGAATCGAAGGAACCCGGCAGCTCAGCCTCCCCAAACTGCCGTTTGTCATCGCCTATAAAGTTGGATTCACAGACCTGCACATCCTGAGGATTTTGCACACCAGAAGACACCCCGGCCATCAGAACCTCCCCTGACAGCAACGCCCCGCTACGCCTCCTTACCAATACAAAGACCCCGCGCTAAAGCACAGGGTCGTCATCGGGCGTTCTTGTAACGCAGACTATCTTCGCAGACAGCTTGATTTCAAGCCGGGGACATCATCCCACCGAGGAAAAAACCATGGCGGCATGCACGCCCACCACGCAGGCGGCGGCCACAAGGCCCAGAACCAGTCTCTTCCAAAAATCTGCAAGC
>JAWLHW010000271.1:0-2849 GCA_041690155.1 Desulfomicrobium sp.
GTCATGTTCGGGAAGAGCACATAGTCCTGAAAGACGAGGATGGCCTGCGGCTTTTCCCCTTCGCCCAGATGTTCGACCGTCCCGCTGTCCGGGGTCTGCAGCCCTGCGATGATATGCAGCATGGTGGTCTTGCCCGCGCCCGAGGGACCGACCAGGGAAACGAGGCTGCCCCGGATCACGTCGAAGTTTACGCCCTGAAAGACCGTGGCCGTACCGAATCGTTTGCCCAGGGCCTCCACCCGGAGCAGGACATCCATGGGCCCGTCAGCGTTCAAGAGCCTGGAAATGACGCATGAAGCGGCGATCGATGTAGTCCTTGAGTAAAAATCCCAGCCAGTTGCGGAAGATGAGCCCCCCTTTGCTGAAAATGGCCGTGTCGTCGCCCATGTTGAAGAGGAGCAGATATTTTCCGCCCGGATCGAAGCGCTGCATACGCGTCCCGTTCAGGCTGGCGCGTACGTTGCGCAGCAGGACCGGGTTTTCGCGCACGGCATAGACTCCGACCTTGTCCAGGGCTCTTGGCTCGAAGTCGATGCAGTCGCCGCCGCCAAAAATTTCAGGGTGTTTCACGCATTGCAGCCATTCGTTGACCAGCAGTCCGCCCGTGACGCCGGTGGGCAGGCCCGAGTCGGCAAAAATGCGTGATGGCTTGACGCCCGTGGCAACGAAGATGAGATCGGGGTGGTGCTGCTTGTGGCCCTGGAATATGACTCCGCTGCGGATCTCATCCACATAGCCGTCTTCATTGACCTCTATGTTTTGCCGGGCAAAGGATTCGCGGGCCAGTTTTCCGATTTTTTCCGGGAAGCGGCCAAGCAGTTCCCGTCCGGCGAACAGGGTGATGCGCGGCTCGTGCTGCCCCTTTAGCTTGGCCAGCTTGCGTACGTTGCCTGCGGTTTCAAGGGCGGCTGGGCCGCCACCGATCACGGCTACATGGGGCCTGGTGCGGGTCGCGCAGATGGAGATCACGGCCCGCTGCGCTTCCTGCAGGCGCTCGATGGGCTTGACCGTGAAAACGTTCGAGGTATCGCCGTGGATGTTGTCGAAGGGAATGAAGCTGCCCGCGTTGCAGGACAGCACATCGTAGTCCATGACCTGGCCGGAAGCCAGGGTGACCTGGCGCTGCGCAGCGTCGATGCGCGTTACCTTGTCGCGCACGAAGGTTCCGCCCATGCCCTCGACCACGTAGCGGGTCGCGAAGCGGATTTCGGACGGGGTGTAGGTCGTGCCGAGCATGCCCGGACCCATTCCGGAGTAGTAATGATAATCAGAGGGCTGGACAACGGTGACTTCGTGTCCTTCCCGGACCAGATCCCGCATGTTGGCCAGGATGGTCATATGTGCATGGCCGCCTCCGGCCAGAAGCAGTTTCTTACCCATGGTCTTCTCCCGTGGTGATATTTCGGAACAGTCAGGTCGCTTGCCTGTGTTTAATCATAATCCACGGGCGGATGCAACGATCAGACAGGGTTCTCCCGCCGTTATGCGCGGTGGGATGCTGCCCGGGTTTCACTCCCGGCCTGATTCGCCGGGCGAGTACCAGGCGTCGAAGAGATGGCGGGCGATGGTCTCTGTGGAGGGCAGGGCGAATTCTCCCGAGGCCAGCAGCGCCGGGATTTCATGGCGCAAAAACCAGCGGGCGTCCTCGAGTTCGGTTTCATCGAGGTGAATACTCGTGGTCGTGGCGCGGGCATGAAAGCCGAGCATGAGCGATCCGGAAAATGGCCAGGGCTGGGAGGAGAAGTAGCGCACATCGCAGACCTTTATGCCGGTTTCCTCCATGACCTCGCGCAGGACAGCGTCTTCGGCGCTTTCGCCTGGCTCCACATAGCCGGAGAGGGCCGAATAGACCTTTGGCTTCCATGTGGCCTGGCGGCTGAGCAGGCATTTGTCGCCATCTCTGTCCGTGTGGTGCACCAGTACGATCATGGCCGGATTGACGCGGGGGAAATGCTGCGCGCCGCACTCCGGGTTGGTGCAGGCCTGGGCCAGGGAGCCGGGTTTGGGCACGGTGGGATGGCCGCACAGACTGCAGAAACGCGCCAGACTGTGCCAACCCGCCACGGCGCGGGCATAACCAAGCAGGGCGGCCATCTGATTGGGCAGTACCGATGCGTGCTGGCGAAGATGCACGAAAACACCCAGACTGCTCAGACACTGCGTGGTGCTCGGCGGTAGTCGCTCGATGTTGATGGCGAAATAGCAGCTGTTCTCGTCTTCGCCCAGAAGCATGGCCTGCAGGTGGTTCTGGTCGCATTTTCCCAGCATTTGCGCGGCGAGCAGCAGCGGTTCGTTTCGGGCCGCGTCGAAAAGGATCTCGTCTCCCCTGACCACGACATAGAGGGCGCGCCCCGAAGTCAGGCCCCAGTCCGGAGTATCGGGGCATGGCGCAAGTTTGCGGTTCAGGATCAGGCCGGAAAAGGTGTTGAGGGCAGAGCGTGAGTAATTATCCATGAGGCACTCGGATGGGCGGCTTTGTGTTCGGCGCGTTTGGGCGCTGGGCGTACCCTAGCGTTGTGCCCTGCTTTTGAACCTGCGGCAATAGGTGCAGTGGCGGCAGATCTCTTCGACCAGGCGCCCGGCCTCGAAGCCTCGAACCATGGCCCGCGCCCTGGGCGAGTTCAGGATCTCGGCCAGGGGGGCGTCATGGAGGTTGCCCAGCGCGATGCGGCCATCGGCGTCCAGGCAGCACGGACAGACCGTGCCGTCGACCAGGATGGCGCAGTGCGTGGAGAGGGCGTGGCAGAAGCCGCGATCACGCTCCTGCGTGGTCAGGTCCCCCGGCCACTCAAAGACCGTGTCCGTGTGCAGGTAGGTGCGACCTTTGAGCTTGACGCTCTTGCGCCCCG
>JAWLHW010000272.1:0-2829 GCA_041690155.1 Desulfomicrobium sp.
AGCGGATATCAGGGGGGACATGCTGCAGGCAGCGCTGAGGGGGCTTGACTGCCCGGCCGTGGAAGAGGTTCTGGACCAGACCGGCCGTCTGCTGGGCTGCAGCAGGCTGCTTGACCTGGCTATTCCAAACCAGATGGAGGTGCAGACTCTGACCGAGATGTTCTTCAGGCAGGAATATGATTTTCTGGATCGTTCCGAAAAGCGTCTTCCCGGCTTTTATGCATCTTTTGGCCAATGGTCTCTTTCCGAAATGGATGGCCAGGAGGTCATCATGCAGGATGGGTCGTTCATGGGGCAGACAGTCACATGCGCGCTGCATTTTGCGGCGAGTTCGGTGCTGGGCGATCGGTATCAGAAATTCTTGGAGAAGCGGCATGCCCAGCACTACTACCCCGTAGCCGTGAAGCGTGACAGCGGGCACGAAGATGGTCGCATCCGCGTCGATGTGCGTATCGAGGCCGGATGCGTGGACCTCGCGGCCGGATTGGCTTTTGGCCTGACCAACGTGGGAAATTGCCTGGTGCTGGCTGTGGATGCCGCCGCAAGTGAACTGCAACTGCTCGAATTTGTGAACAACACCAGACAATTTTTGGAGCGGGTCGCCATGGAAATGCCTTTGGGCAGGTGGTTTGGTCTTGAAGTGATGGTGTCGGGGCAGGAAATCACAGCCAGCGTGGTTGACGGGCGCAGTTTGCGTTTTACGGCGCCCCGGCCCGTTTCCGGTTATGTTGGCCTCTGGACCAAGGGAGACACCACGGCGTTTTTCCGGAACCTGGATATGGACAGCTCCCTGCGAAAAGAAAAACGACCAGAAAACCAGGCCCCCGAATTGTAAGAATCGCAGGAGCGGTCCTGCCGCTCCTGCGACGGATCCTGGTATTTATCCGAAGGCGTTCGAGTTATCTGAACATGTATTTTATTGCGTACCCAAAAGACGGGTATGCCCACAGCATTGATCGCAATTCATCCACGTCGACCTTCGTGCGCATGGCCAGGGCAAAAAGGTTGATTGTTTCCTCTGCCGCGTCTCCCAGAATGTGCGCCCCCAAGAGTTGACGCGTGTCTTTTTCGACCAGCAGCTTGAATCCTGCGCACTGCTGTCCGATACGCTTGTATTCCGGCCACCTTGCCGAATCTCCGTGCAAGACATCAAACCCTAATCCCTGCTCGAGCGCCTCTTCTTCAAGCATGCCTACGCGCGCCAGCGGCGGGTAGGTGAACAGGGCGAATGGCGTTACGTCCTTGCTGAGTTTGTGTTTTGTGCCTTCGATGATGTTTTTGGCTACGACTTCCGCCTCCACAGTGGCCACGGGGGTAAGGGGCATGGTATCGGCGATGACGTCTCCGGCAGCGAATACGCAGGGGTTGGAAAGGCTCTGCATGTAACCGTTGACGTCGACCCCTCCTTTGCGCGTGCTGACGTTGCCGCTGGGCAGGTCAAGGTCAGCCAGGTTTGGGATGCGTCCGGCCGCGTTGAAAATCGCGTCCGCCACAAAGCTTTGGCGGTCATCTTTTCCGGCCTTCAATACCAACGCGCTACCATCCTTTTCGATGGAGTTGGGTGGACATTCCCGATAAAACTTCACCCCCAAATTTTCCAGATGCTCTGTCAGTCGCTGCACCAGGTCGGGGTCAAACTTTTTGAGGAATCGCTGGCTGCGATGTACAATTGTTACGTGCGCACCGGCCGCTGCCGCAATGTGGGCCATTTCAAAGGCGATGAATCCGCCGCCGATGAAGGCGATCCTTTCCGGCAGGGTTGGCATGGCCAGAAAATCATTGCTGGAAGACAGCAGGCTGTTTCCCGGGATTTGCAAGTCCCTGGGCGTTGATCCGGTTGCAATGCAGATATGGGAGGCCTCAAGCCGTGAATTTCCGCTAATGATGGTGTTTGGTCCGTCAAAGCTGCCGGCCGCAGTGAATGTCTGAATGCCCAGCTTTTCGTAATGTTTTTGGATTTTGTCCGGCAAGTCGTCCGTGAAGGTGCGTTTGAAGCGCATGAGTTCCACCCAGTCGAGTTTGGCGGAGCCGACCGGGCCTGATCCGGAGGCATTGTTGAAGCGTTCCACAGTCTCGGAGGCGTCGGCCATCACTTTTTTGGGTTCGCAACCATGCAGGGGGCAGGTGCCTCCAAAACCGTGGCTTTCCACCAGCGCCACGCTCAGACCGGCCTTGTGGCAACGTGTGGCAACGTGGCCTCCGGCGACTCCAGAGCCCAGAACGACGACATCGAATTTTTGAGTTTTCAAAAAGCAACTCCATGTGTTCAGATTTCATGACCCGATTCCGGGAATACCGTAACCATATTCAATTATGGATGAATGTTGAGTGAACCCGCTTCTCGTGTGAGATCTTTTGCGCCGATGCGTTTTTTTGCATACGCTTGGCATCTCACGATAGTATTTTTGTTTCCACCGTTAAATGCAAAAAAACCAGACGATTCGCAGATCGTGGTCGTGCAAAGGAGGGGCTTTATTCATTGCCGTAGCAATGGGAAACGATAAGATATGTGATATCCAGAATTGAGAATACAGATAATTCTACCATTTTTCAAATCATGAAGAACGAAAATCAGACGCGGAGGGTTTTTTATCTTGTCGTGGGAAAGTATTGGCTACGGGGGAAAGAAGCTGGGGGGCGCACTGTGAGGAAGGGTTCCGCACCGTCCGGATTTTTTTCGCTGTGTCGTGCAGGAAAGTTTTTTCGAGCCTTAAGGGCATTGCCCGTTGTGGCTCTTGGAATTCAGCAAGGATACTGTAAACAATTTCTCGGGGAATAAGTTATTGCCTATAAAATAAGGGTCTTGCATCCAATATGGCGCAGTTCGTT
>JAWLHW010000273.1:0-2825 GCA_041690155.1 Desulfomicrobium sp.
GCCATCTATTGTGGCCTTAAAAATTTTTCCGCGCGCATGGAGGCGGAGAATTTCTCCCTGACCGAGCTTGCGGCCCTGACCGAGCTGGCCCATGCCAAGGGCATTCGCGTGCATGTGGCCATGAATAACCTGCTCAAGACTCCAGAGCTGGATCAGGCCGGGCGTCTTATCCACCGCTTGCAGACCCAGGTTGGGCCGGACGCGATTATTGTGCAGGATCTTGGTCTGCCCGTCCTGGCCAGGCAGGCCGGGTTCAAGGGTGAGCTGCATCTCTCCACCCTGGCCAACGGCGGAACCATCGCCGGGTTGCCGCAAATTTTGGCATTGGGCGTTGATCGCCTGGTGCTGCCCCGCGAGCTTTCCATTGACGAGATCAAAGCCGTCGCAAGCCACTGCCCCGAAGGATTGGGGCTGGAAGTGTTTGTGCATGGTGCGCTGTGCTATGCTGTTTCGGGCCGGTGCTACTGGTCGAGCTACCTGGGCGGCAAAAGCGGTCTGCGCGGTCGCTGCGTGCAGCCCTGCCGGCGTCAGTACCAGCAGAAGAACCAGAAGACCTCGTTCTTTTCCTGCGACGACCTGTCCCTGGACGTGCTGGTGCGCCCTTTGGCCGGCGTGGACAAGGTGGATTCCTGGAAGATCGAGGGGCGCAAGAAGGGGCCGCATTACGTCTATTACACGGTTACCGCTTACCGCATGCTGCGAGACGCAGGCGATGATCCTGCCCAGCGCAAGGCGGCTCTGGGGCTCTTGGACATGGCGTTGGGGCGACCGTCCTCGCATTACAATTTTCTTGGGCACCGGCCCAGTAATCCCATCGCCGACCGGGAACAGACCGCTTCGGGGCACATGGTCGGCAAGGTCCAGGGCGGGTTCAAGGCCGCCTATGTCTCCCCGCGCGAACCGCTCAAAAGCGGAGACCTGCTGCGCATCGGCTATGAGGATCAGGCCGGGCACCAGACCGTGAAAATCCGGCGCGACATCCCCAAGGGCGGCCGTCTGGAATTGGCGAAAGGCCAGGGGCGTCCCGCTCCCCAGGGTGCCCCGGTCTTTCTGGTGGATCGCCGGGAGCGGGAGCTGCAAACCCTGATTGCGGACCTGAAAAAAGATCTGGTTTTCGACCAGCCGACCAAGGAATCCACATTCTCTCCGACCCTGCCGCGACCCGTGCGGCGCAAGGGCAAGCCGCGCGAGATGGATGTCTGGCGCAGCCTGCCGGCCAGGCTCGGCAATCAGAGCGAGCAGGCGGTGTGGCTCACGCCGGGGGTGGAGCGGAACATTTCACGTAACATTTTCGGGCGCATCTGGTGGTGGTTGCCGCCCGTGATCTGGCCTGCGGAAGAAAAGGCCTGGATCGAGTGCCTGGAGAACATGACCCGTCTCGGCGCGCGGCAGTTCGTGCTGAACGCGCCATGGCAGACGGGCCTCTTTGCCAAGCCCGAACGCCAGATCTTCTGGGCCGGGCCCATGTGCAACACGGCCAATCCCCTGGCTCTGGCGGAACTTTCCCGCATGGGCTTTGCAGGGGCCTTTGTCAGCCCGGAGCTGGACCGCCAGGGCTTCCTTGAGCTGCCTGCGCTCTCGCCGCTGCCGCTCGGCATTCTGGTCAAGGGCATCCATCCCCTGTGCGTCTCGCGCATCCGTTCGGAAAATCTGCGCGAGCGCGAGCCGTTCCAGAGTCCCAAGGGCGAGCAGTTCTGGTCAAGAACCTATGGCGGACTGGTCTGGACCTTCCCCAACTGGGAAATCGACCTGAGTGAAAAATGGACGGAACTGGAAAAGGCCGGATACTCCCTCCTGGCCCGTCTGCACGAGCCAGTGCCCGATAAGGTCTCCATCAAGGAACGCCAAGGGCTCTGGAACTGGGATCTGAAAATGCTGTAGTCAGTTTTACGTGTTCGGTACTGAGCGGGCCTGATTTGTCGGGCCCGCTTTTTATATGTTTTTACGTATCCGTATTTCGTATTAAATTGTAGATATCCAATATTCGCGTTCTTTGTTTTTCGTATTAATGATAGTTAAATATATATACTTATGTCTATGATGTTCAAGTATTTTGTACTTTGATAAATCAATATTGTGCAGCAGTGCGGGTTTGTGCATTGATCCTCCGAAATTCATAAGGAGGTTCTTTGATGAAGAAATTGCTGCAAGTGATGATCTGCGTTTTGCTCCTGGGCTTTTTTGCCGCCCCGGGCTTTGCTCAGGACCTGATCGACATCAACACCGCGACCGCGCAGGAGCTCACCAGCCTGCCCGGGATCGGGCCGGTGACCGCCGGGAAAATTGTCGAGTACCGGGAGGTTCATCCGTTCACCACGGTGGAGGAGATTCAGGAAGTCAAAGGCATTGGTCCGGCCAAGTACGAGGCCATCAAGGATCGTGTCACCGTGGGCCAGAATAATTCGGTAAAAGAGTAGTCAGGCCGGTTTTCATCCTCTAAAAAAGCGGCTCCCCTATCAGGAGGGCCGCTTTTTTAATGCACTCTCCCTTGCATATCGTTCAAGATGCCTGTACGAAAAGCCCATGCTTTCGGAACTCTTCTCATCCAAAACGCGCATTCAATTGCTGCTCAAACTTTTCCTGAACCCGGATGTCTCCTGCTATCTCAGGGAGTTGGCGACGGAGTTCGCCGTCTCGCCCAACGCCGTCAAAGAAGAACTGGATAGTTTGACCGAAGCCGGATACCTGGAAAAGAAAAAACAGGGCCGCTCCCTTTTCTTCCGCGCCAACACAAATCACCCAATTTTCCCGGAGCTGCACTCCATCGTCAAAAAGAGCCTGGGCATCGACCGCGTGGTCGAAGACGTCCGCCGGGACCTGGGCGA
>JAWLHW010000274.1:0-2813 GCA_041690155.1 Desulfomicrobium sp.
GCGAGGAGACGGGCAAGGAAGTGGCCGTGTTCAACGCCCGTTTCATCAAGCCGTTGCCCGAAGCTCAACTGTTGGCCTTGGCCAGCTCGCAGCCTTTCATGCTTCTGGTCGAGGAGAACGCCTTGCCCGGAGGATTCGGTTCCGCCGTGCTGGAACTGCTGGCCGATCACGACGCACTTTCCAGTCTGCGCGTGAAGCGACTGGGTGTCCCCGACCGCTTCATTGAACACGGCAGCCAGAAGGAACTCCGGGCCCGGATCGGTATCAATCGGGACGGAATCTTGAGCACGTTACGGGCGATGCTTCGTTGATTTCCGTTTTTTTGCTGCGGGTAATGACGCCTGCTGATCGTAAAAAAGCCCGAACTGATCGGGCTTTTTTACGTTTGAGAGTCTCGGTTTTTCCAGGGTTGCGCTTTTCTTGCTATTTCTTGACCACCATGACCGAGCATGTGGCATGCGAAACAACCTTGCTTGAAACGCTGCCGATGAGGAAGCGTTCGACCGCTCCTGCGCCCTTGTTGCCGATGATGATGAGGTCGATTCCGTTCTTCTCGGCATATTCGACAATGGCGTCCGCCGGAGACGGGCTCTCCTGCACGACGACGTTCACCTTGGCGTCGGCGGCCTTGGCTTGATCCTTGATGCGCTGCACGGTTTCCTGGACGCCTTGGCGAATCTTTTCCTGAAACTCGCCTGAAATTTCTCCGAGATACAGGTTGTTGAAGGGCGCAGTGGAAATGGTCAGCGTCGTGAGTTCAGCATTTTCCTTTGCCGCAGTTTCCATTGCCTTCTTGAGCACCAGAGATGAGTAGGTCGATTGATCGAGAGCCGCCAGAATTTTCATTCTTTCATCCTCCTTTGAAACGTTTTTTTTGTCCTCCATGCAAGGCAAAATCACATCGTCTGTATCAATCGAGGAAAAGTGGGATTGTCGCAGATTGAACTGTCGAGAGTTGATCAGTCGATGTTTGGTTAAAACATAACTCTCACGGCGTTCTTTGGCAACGTTTGACCGAAAATGAACCACTTCGGGACGAATGTTCAGGAAATCAACAGGCTGGGGTGCGTTAATGCTGGAGGTGAAAGCACTGCAGGCCCGGATTTTCCGGGCCTGCAGTGCTTTTAGAGGGGCTGGCTGACGGGATGCTTGATGAAGGTCCCTTCGTGGTATTCCTTGAAGGCCTGGTCGAGTTCGGCCTTGGTGTTCATGACTATGGGCCCGCGCCAGGCGATGGGTTCGCCCAGAGGGCGACCGCTGATGAGCAGGAAGCGGATGCCGTCCGGGCCGGCCTCGACGGCCAGAGAGTCTCCGGGCCCGAAGAGGACCAGGTCGCGGTTGGCCACAGTCTGGCTCTCCACCGCGCCCGTCCCCTCGATGACGTAGATGAAGGCGGTGTGGTCGTCGGGCAGGGCGTGGGTGAACCCGATCCCGGAGGGGACGAAGCAATCCAGATACTGCGGCTGGATGACAATGTCGTCCATGGGGCCATGCACGCCCTCGACATGTCCGGCGATGACCTTGATCAGCGTGCCGTCGGCAAGGGTCGTCTGGGGGATCTGTGCGGCGGTCAGTCCTCGGTAGCGCGGAGCCATCATTTTTTCGGCCGCAGGCAGATTGGCCCAGAGTTGAAAGCCGTGCATGGAGCCGGTTGAGTCCCCTTTGGGCATCTCCTGATGGACAATGCCGGAGCCCGCGGTCATCCATTGCACGTCGCCGCTGGAGATGACGCCCGTGTTGCCCATGCTGTCGCCGTGTTCGACATCTCCCTTGATGACATAGGTTATGGTCTCGATGCCCCGGTGCGGGTGCCAGGGGAAACCGCGTTTGAAATCCTCAGGCCTGTCGGACCTGAAGTCGTCGAACATGAGGAAGGGGTCGAAATCGGGGGCTTCGTAATAGCCGAAAACCCGTCGCAGTTTCACACCCGCCCCTTCGGTCACGGGTTCGCCCTTGTAAATGGCCTTGATCGCTCGTCGCATGATCGCTCCTGGTTATGGCGCGTCCGGTTGCGGCGCCGGTTCGAGAAATGAGCGCCTGGGATTTAAGGCGCTTGGGGCCCGATTCGCACGGGTTGCCACGGGGGTCAGTTTCTGCGCGATCCCGGAACCTGGAATATTTTTATTTCGGTCTTGTCCGGTTGTTTGGTGACCAGATGTTTATGTCTGTTCAGAGCCCTTTCGGTCAACAGCAGCATGATGGCGGGCAGATCGGATTCCCCATGCATCCTGTTGAAATCGTCATCGTTCCGCAATCTCGGACTGACCTGGTATCCCTGTTTTGCATCAGGATCGAGCACCACGTCTCCGGGTTCGATTTCGACCTGATCCCCGATTGCCCTGGTCAGAAAGTCAAGGATCGTCCGTTCATAGAATTTCTTCACGTCTTCCGTTGACTCGGCCGCGTCGATCTGGCTTCGAAAATGCGGCTCCACCTCACGCTGCTGCGCTTTGAAAGACAATTGTCGTGTCATGCTGGCCTCCATGAAAAGTTCAAAAAACGGTTTAAAAAACTGCCTTTAACCAGGTTCATGCAAAGGGTAATCGCAAACAGGAGGAGGATATTCGGTGAGCCTGCACATGGTGGTGAAATTCAATTTGCTGATTTACTCAAACCATAGCGCGCAGAAAAATAATTGGCAATGCCGGGCCAAAATACGACACAAACTCTGCTCTTTCGGTCGGTTAGGAGTCTTGTCCACGAAAGCCGGTTCGCCGATCAGGCGTTGGGCAATGTTTCGATGACAGTCAGGTAAGAAGCGGCGTCGGATGAATGTCACGGGCCGCCTGGTTGCGCGGAAGCACAAAAAAACA
>JAWLHW010000275.1:0-2782 GCA_041690155.1 Desulfomicrobium sp.
GTCCCGCGCACACGACCAGGGGGCTGCCGCGCAAACCCCAAAACTGCAACGTCGTACAGGCAGGGGCTGTCGTGGTCAAGAAGAGCTGTCAGGAAAGGGTGGATCAGGGCCGCAGCGTGGCCGCTGCTTTTCGGATTACGTCCAGGGCTGCGTTGTGCGGATTTAGCAGGTCTTCCACGCGTCCGATGACCCCATGCACAGGCAGTCCGGAGAAGCTTTTGATGGCAGCGCAGTTTTCGGCCCTGTCCAGTTCCGCAACGGCGTCCGTAGGGTCGGTGAGGATCACGCCCAGGCAGCGGGCCCTGCGAACCTTGAGTGCTTCCAGGGTCAGCAGGGTGTGGTTGATGGTGCCCAGACCGGCGCGGCCGGCTACGAGCAGCGAGGCGTCAGTCGCAAGGGCCAGATCGAGCATTGTTTTTTGCGCCGTGATCGGCACCAGCAGGCCTCCCGCACCTTCCACCACGGTGATCTTGTGGCGAGCGGCATGGGCGGCGATGAAACGGTGCAGGTCGTCGAAGTCCACGGGGTCTCCGGCAAAAAGCGGAGCCTTGGGCAGGGAGCGGATGGAATGGATGCAGTCCGCCGGTGTCATGCCATGAGGCAGTCCGCCGGGCAGGTGGCGGTGCACAAAAGCCGCGTCGGAGTCATGCTCCGCGTGAAGGCAGCCGGTCTGCACGGGCTTGAGGTATACGGCGTCTTCCCCGGCCAAAAGGCGCATCAGGAGCAGACTGAGCACCGTCTTGCCAACGTCCGTGTCTGTGCCGGTGACGAAGAGGATGTTGCCTGTCATGTGCTCTCCGTGTGGACCAGACTGGACAGGGCGCCTTGCAGGCGGATCACGTCGGTCGCATCATGTTCGGCGGTCAGGCAGACTCTCAAAATTGCCTGGCCCAGGGGCACCGTGGGGTAGCGGGCCGCGAAAACCAGAATTCCTTCTTCTCGCAACCTTGTGGCCAGATGCTGGCAACGGTTTTCGTCGCCGACTTCCAGGCTCAGAATGTGCGCGTTGCCGCTTACGCGCAGGCCGGTTTTTGGCAGTTCCTCCCGGGCTAAGTCCCCCAGGCGGCGCAGATGCTCACGCTGTACCCCGGACTGGCCAACCCGTTCCAGCATGGCCAGCACCATGTCTCCGTGCCAGGGCGGCAGGGCCGTGGTGTAGATGAAGCCCTGTCCGAAATGGATCAGGTGTTCGCGCACCGCTGCCGGACAGAGGACGAAGGCTCCGAACATCCCGAAAGCCTTGCCCAGCGTGCCCACGGCAATATCGGCGACCTCTTGCGCCAGGCCCCTGCCCCCGTCGCCCAGAACGCCGAAGGCGTGGGCTTCGTCCACGATGCACAGAAATCCGAATTCGTCCTTGAGGCTTTTTATGGCGTTAAAATCCGGGCTGTCGCCGTCCATGCTGAACAAAGATTCGGTCAGCACCGCTTGTGCCGGATGGGTTTCGAGCAGTTTGCGCAGGTGACTCATGCGGTTGTGGCGGAAGGTGTGAAACTGCGCCCGGCTGTGACGCACTCCGGCCACGGTGCTGGCGTGGGCGCGCTTGTCGAGCAGCAGCGTGTCTTTCTCGGAAAAGAGGGTGGCGATGAGTGTAAGGTTGGCCATAAATCCGCTGCCCAGAATCAGGCAGGACTCATATCCAAAATACTCGGCCAGAGCCTGTTCCGCTTCCAGGGTGGAGCGGGTCGTGCCCGTGACCAGGCGTGATGCGCCGGATCCGCTGCCGAAGCTGCGGCAAAGCCTTGCCAGCTTTTCGGCCATATCTGTGTCCTGAGCCAGTCCCAGGAAATCATTGGAGGAAAAATTGAGGTGCGTGCGGCCATCCAGAATCACGCTTGCGCCTTGATGTCCGGTCACGGGCAGCAGTTCGCGGCCGAGGCCGGACTGACGGCGAGCCGCGACATCGCTCTTCAAGCGCTGGATGAAGCTTTGGTCAGGCATGCGAAACGGCTCTGAAAAAAGGTGTCCAAAGAGTTGGGCCGGGCATCTTGTCCGATGAGAATCCGACATGCCCGGCTGTCATTTACTGTCACGGCGTAGCTTGCCCCGGCTTTGGTTTCGGCGATCAGGCTCGCCCGGATGGTCAGGGGCTCGGTTCCAAGGTCCGGAGCATAGAGAAGGTCGGTCACGGACACAAGGTAGGCCTGAATCCGAAAATCGTGGCGGTGCCGCAGGTGCATGCCGCAGGTCTGGGCCATGGCTTCAAGGGCCAGGTACGGCGGCAGGGAAGGCGTGCGGGTCATGATTTCGCGCTCGTCGCAGAACAGGATGGCGTCCAAGGCCGCGGAAGGGTCGAAATTGGTGAAATCTAGATCCAAGGCCGCACCCCAAGACAGGCGTTTTGTCCCCCAAAGCCGAAGCTTTGCAAAAGCATATTGCGCGGACGCAACTGCATGGGCGTACGCAGCAGGGGCAGATCGTCACGGCATGGGTTTTCAAGGCCGGCGATGGCCGGAAAAAAGCCCTGTCCGGCGCAAACAAGCCCAAGCGCCAGTTCCGCACAGCCGCAGGCCGCCGCCAGATGGCCGATCCGGGACTTGAAGGCGACGATGCCCATGGCCTTTGGCACGGTCCGGGCCAGAATTTCTCCTTCCACCTCGTCGTTAAGAACCGTGCCCGTGCCGTGCGCCACGACGCAGAGGTTTTCATTGCCAAGCTCTTCCAGGCAGCGCTGCACCGCAGTGCAAGCCGCCCGCCCGGTGGTGTCCGGGCTGGTCAGGCTGCCGCCGTCCAGGGAAGAGGAGGCGCTGACGATCTCGGCCAGAATCCTGGCTCCGCGAGC
>JAWLHW010000276.1:0-2726 GCA_041690155.1 Desulfomicrobium sp.
ACTCGCGAGCCGTCGGCCAGGATGGATACCACGTCGCGGTTCTGAACCGCACGCAGGTGGTTCTTGCCCAGGCCCGGCACATTGTAGACGGGCGAGTCGGTGCGGCGCATGCCGGGTAGCAACCTCGCCTCCTCCTGTTGCTCCTGCATGATGCGGGCGATGGGCACGCGGTATTCTTCCGTCTCATCCTTGCCCTTGGGCGCGAAGGTGTAATAGGGCTCCACGCCGCACTTGCGCAGCAATTGCCGCAAGGCCGCGGACTCGAATCGCCGGGAGACGTGGAAGGTGAAGACAAGCTGGTTATAGACGCTCAGTCCCCGCCGCTTGAGACGGTCAACGGCCGCCACGAATTCGGGAGTGACCTCGGAGACGTGCTCGACATGGGTCACCAGGCAGACATCGCGCACTCCAGGCTCACGAAAGGAACCGATCATACGGGCCAGATCGGGCGTAATGCGCATGGGCAGGGTCACGGGCGTGCGCGTGCCGATGCGGATCAGCTCAACATGGGGAATTTCGGCGACCCTTTTCAGGATGCGTTCCAGAGGACCGTCGCCCATGGCCAGTGGGTCGCCGCCCGTGATCAGAACCTCCTTGATGGCCGGATGCTCGCTGATCCAGTTCAGGGCTTTTTCAAGATCCGCCTTGGAAGCCATGGCACCGGGAGCCATGGCACGATCGATCTCCCAGTTGCGCTGACAATATACGCAGATCTGGGGGCAGGTGTTGAAGGGCTTGAGGATGGCAATGGCCGGGTAACGGCGCGTGATGAGATTCACCGGGGACGTGTCGGCCTCGAGCATGAAATCGAAGGCCCCGGCGCGCCTGTCATCGTGGGCAGCCATACCTTCAACGTAGGAAGCCGGGGGGAGGACCTGGGCTCGCACGGCCCGATCGCGCCCGGATTCGGGCTCATCATCCATGAGCGAAGCATAGTACGGCGTGATGCCGAAGGGCAGTCTGGCATGCACGGCCCGCTCCACCGCTGCCCGTTCGTGTTCGCGCAGGGTTACGACTGCGGCAAGGCGCTCCGGATCCTCGATGATGTTGCGGACTTGCCAGCGCCAGTCCCGCCATTCCTGGTCGGTGGCTCCCATGGCCTCCTGGACCTGCCTGCGCCGCAGATCACGGCGTTTCATGGCGTCAGGATCCAGTCCGCTCTCGTAACGCGCCATGGCCTCCTCGATACCCTTCCAGATACTGTCGAGTTCCCGGGACCGGACCTGGGCCGCCTCGCGTCCGCTGACGTCGCTGGTGTTCGAGGAGTCGGGCTCTATCCCCTTCGGGACCCCGCTCAGTCCCAGCAACAGGTGGGAGATTTCGGCAAAGAAGGCCTTCGAAAGGTCCGGCCGGTCCACGTCTCTGGCAAGGTCCCAGAGGGCCTGTGTCACACTGAAACCGACGCCGGCGTCGGAACTCCTGGACAGCACGGAGCGCAGGACCCGGGCGCAGTCTCGGGACACGGACATTTCAAAGCCGGAGTTTTCCGGCTCGTCAAAATGAATCTCGTACTGACGCTCGGTCACGTAATGGTAAAGGGCCTTTCGCGCCACATCCAGATCGACGGCGTCCCTGACTATGGCAAGGACCCGGCTGTGGTCCTTCTTGAAGATGGGCGCGGACCATCTTGAGTTGTTCCTGATCATATTAACCTCGCATGAATGTCGAAAAAAAAAACGTGCTCCACGCCTGTTCCGGCGGAGCTGATACGTGGTGAAGCGGCGTGGAAAATGGTGAAACTGCCATCCCCAGAGTAGGGATGGCTCGATACATCGGCACGGGAACCGGGCTTTTTTCGGTAATTGAATTCTTTTTTTACACCATCCACGCCTTCCGGTCCACCCACAGGGTCCGCGTGTTTCAGGCAGGAAACACAGCGTTGCGCGTCAGGTCCGAAATGGATAGATAAATGAGTTCGCTAACCTTATTATAAGGATGAAAAATGAAAGAAATCAGCAAACTGCTCGATAATAACAAGATCTGGTCCCAGAACGTAGAAAAAAACATCCCCGGTTTTTTCCGCAAACTGGAGAACCAGCACAAACCCAAATTCCTGTGGATTGGCTGCTCGGACAGCCGGGTTCCGGCGGATCAGCTTATCGGCGTCATGCCGGGTGAGGTCTTCGTGCACCGCAATATCTCGAACCAGGTCATCAACACCGACATCAACCTGATGTGCGTGCTGCAATACGCCATCGACGTGCTCAAGGTGAAACATATCATCGTCTGCGGTCATTACGGCTGCGGCGGCATCGAAGCGGTCATGAAAGACCAGACCCCGGGTCTTTTGGCCCATTGGCTGGAAAACGTGCACGATCTGATGGAACGCAAGGGGCGACCGAACCTTGACGACATGTGCGAACTCAACGTCAAGCTGCAGATTCGCAACCTGACCCTGAACAGCATCGTGCGCAAGGCATGGCAGCGCGGTCGCAACCTCTATCTGCATGGCTGGATCTATTCCATTTCCAACGGTCTGATCCACGACCTGTGCATCACGCGCGGCCCGGACAAGCAGGAAGAGGAAACCATTGAATCGGCACTTCGTCCGAAATAGTTGGAGACTACAGTGAAAAAACTGATCCTGATGACGATTTTTGCCTGTATGGCGCTGTGGGGCTGCGTTCATGCTGACAAGCATTCCAGCCGCAATTCGCTGGATTGGGCCGGAACCTACCAGGGCACCCTGCCCTGCGCCGACTGCCCCGGCATCCACACCACCATGA
>JAWLHW010000277.1:0-2694 GCA_041690155.1 Desulfomicrobium sp.
GACGAGGAATCCTGCTACGACCTGCCTGAACGCTCGGACGAAAGCGCGAGCCTCTACGAACACTGCGTGCGGGCCATCCGGCACGGCTTGCGCTATGGAGTGCACGGTTTGCCCCTCATCGGCTCCGGCGACTGGAACGACGGCATGAACCTGGTCGGTGAGCACGGCAAAGGCGAGAGCATCTGGCTCGGCTTCTTCCTTCACCATGTGCTCGAATCCTTCGCCACGCTGGCCGGCACACAGGGAGACAACCTGTTTGCCGAACAATGCCGACAGGAAGCCGCCAAACTGAGCCGCATCATCGAAGAGAGCGGGTGGGATGGAAAATGGTACCGCCGTGCATACTTTGATGACGGCACGCCGCTGGGCTCAGCGAAAAACGTCGAATGCCGCATCGACTCCATTGCCCAGAGCTGGTCCGTGCTCTCGGGGGCGGGTGACCCGAAACGGGCGCGCACGGCCATGCAGTCCCTGGACAGCCACCTGGTTCGCCGCGACCATGGGCTGGTGCAGCTCCTGGACCCGCCGTTCGACACCTCCGAGCTCAATCCCGGCTACATCAAAGGATATGTGCCCGGAGTGCGTGAAAACGGAGGGCAGTACACCCATGCCGCCATCTGGGCCGCCATGGCCTTTGCCCGTCAGGGGGACACGAAACGCGCCTGGGAGATTTTCGACATGATCAACCCCGTCAACCACGCCCTCACCCCCGAAGAGACGGCCATATACAAGGGCGAACCCTATGCCGTCGCTGCCGACGTCTACGGCGCGCCGCCGCATACGGGCCGCGGGGGCTGGACCTGGTACACGGGCTCGGCCGCCTGGATGTATCGCCTTATCGTGGAATCGCTGCTGGGCCTGAGCCTCGAAGTGGACAGGCTGCGCATCACCCCCTGCCCCCATCCGCAATGGAATGAGTTCACGGTGCACTACCGCTACCGGGATACGCTCTATCACATCACCGTTTCGCAGTTCAAAGGCAAAAAAATCGGCACGCATCTGACCCTTGATGATGTTGAGCAGGCAGGCCAGACCATTGCGCTGGTCGACGACCGCCAGGAACACTGGGTCAAGGTGCGCATGGACGTAAACGGTGCTTAAGGATCGAAGCTTGCATAAGCATTTCTGCAACGTACGTTAACTCATCAACGCAAGAGGAAGGATGAAAAAATGAGTACGCCCCCTCATCAGACTTCGCATTCAGACATGAACGAAACAGCGCAGGGCACAGACCGCAGACGCCAGAAGGACAGACGACGCGTGAGCGGACGGCGGGAATCGGACCAGCAGAATCCGGAGGAATCATTCCAGCTTGACAGGCTCAAAAATGAACTGGAGCAAAAGCGCGCCGCCAAAAACTCGTACCCTCGCGAAACTACGGTAAAAAGCAGGCCTGTCGCGCAGGTCTTAAGCGAAGACGAAATCAGATTTCTTTTGGAAGATGACGAAGAGTAAAGGTCAAAAATACGGGCATGGCAAACAACTCAACAGAAGATCAGACGAAGCGAAGCTCCATTTCGTATCATATTGTTCTTGGAGCAACGTTATTCGCCTTCATTCAATCGTTCACGCTGATCTCTCACATCTTGCTGTCCCTTCTGCTTGTCATGCTGATTTCATTCGCGCTCAATCCCGCAATTTCGTGGATGCGCGCCTTTACCGGAGGAAGAGCGCTGCCAGCAGGACTGATCGTGGGAGGATTTTTTTCGATCCTGGTCCTTACCGGGTGGGCCTTCTTCGGGCCAATGCAGGAGTCGATCACTAATATCTCGAAGCAATTGCCCGGCTACTGGGAACGCCTCCAAAAACCGCTGATCAGGATGGAACAGCAGGCCGCAATCTCGGAGGAAAAACTCCAGGCGGAAGTCTCCACTGAAATCGCCCTGACCGAGTGGCGGGCAGGCGAACCCGGGGCACGGCCCACCCCGGAAGCGCCCCCCAAGGCCACTGACTCTGACACTGACTCTAAAGCCGAAGATTCAGACTCTCTGCGTTCCAGCCTGAGCGAAATGTTCGAAGGGGTGGTCAGCAGCTTCACCAGCGTGGCCTTCAGCGGAACCCAGAGCCTGATCGTGATAGTGACGGTCTTCTTCGGCGTGACCTTCTCAATCCTGAATCCCCGGCCGATCGTGGGCGCTCTTTTCGCAGTCGTGCCCCTGCGTCACCACGACAAGGCCCTTGTCGTGGTGCGGCGCATCGCAATGTTCGCGCCACGATGGGCCGGTGCCGTGCTGGTGGGCATGGTGACGATAGGGCTGCTTGTCTTCCTGGCCACGTGGCCGATCTTCGGTTTCACGGACGCACTGGTTCTGGGCCTGATCGCAGGCATGCTGGAAGCGATTCCCTTCCTGGGCCCGATACTCAGCTCCATCCCGGCACTGCTGCTCGCACTGGGCGTGGGAGGCATGACGCCGCTGTGGGTCGCGATCATCTATGTCGCGGTCCAGATCTTCGAAAACAACATCCTCGTCCCGTTTGTCATGGCCGGCAGCATGAAACTGCATCCGACGGCGGTGATATTCTCGATGCTGCTGTGCGTGGGCGCCTTCGGCGTGCTCGGCGTGCTGGTTGCGGCGCCGCTTGTTGCCATCGCGATCATCCTGCATGAGGAACTGTATCGAAAGCAATTTCTACACACGGTCACCGATGAATACATGAATGATAAGGCGCGACAGGCCCTATTGGAAGAGTGAG
>JAWLHW010000278.1:0-2680 GCA_041690155.1 Desulfomicrobium sp.
ATGTTGACGCCGCAGAGGGGCTTTTCTTTTCCCTTTTTGCGCGCCGCCATGGGGCGTTTGGACTTTCTGGGCTCGCCTTCGCCATGCCCATTGCCATGCTTTTCCAAGATGGCCCGATAGCGTTCGGCGCGGCTCAAATTCAGAGATAAAACCACATGCGCGCGCTCGCTCTTGAAACCCTTCTTGGTAAAAAACTTGAGCGCCGCCGCATTGCTCGGGTCGGTGTCGGCGATGAGATAGCGCGCCCCGGCCTCGACCATGCGCTCCACCAGCTTGTCATAAAGCTTTTGCGCCACGCCCGTGGAATGAAAGGCCCGGTCCACTCCCAGCCAGACGATATAGCCGTAGGTCCAGGACGCCTTGCTGATGAGCGTGCCGATGATGAATCCGGCCAGCGTGTTGCCCACCTCGGCCACAAGGCTGAACTCGGGGTCGGTGTTGTAGTGGCCGACCACCTCCCATTCGTCCCAGGTGCGGTACAGAAAAGGATACAGGTCGCAGGTGAAAAGTCGTTCGCCAAGATGATAGACAGGGGCAAGATCGTCCAGTTCCATCTCGCGAACGGTGATTTCGGGGCGCAAAGCGCGTTCTGATGCCATGATGCCGGGGGTTCAGGATAACAGGGACAAATGATGACTAAAACGCCCATCATGCCGCTGTCAACGCAGTGCGGCATAAACGGGCCACGTACCACGATCCGCAAAAAAGCCGGGGCAGCGCGAAGCGGCCCCGGCGTTAGAAAACCGTTGTGCTTTTAGCGTTTATTGTCGGGAAGGGTCACATTGAATTCCAGAACCTCGCAGTCGCCGTCCCGGTTCACATCCACGCGGATGTTGTCGAGTTCCACATGCACGTATTTCTGAACGACGAGCAGAAGCTCCTGACGCAGCCGGGGCAAAAACTCATACCCGCCGTTCTGCGCCCGCTCGTGGGCCACGATGATCTGCAAGCGATTCTTGGCAACCTCGGCAGTGTTTTTCTTGGTGCGAAAATAACTGAAGATTCCCATGTCAGCCTCCAAATATCCTGGAAAAAAAGCCTTTCTTGGCCGGATTTATGAACCTGTGCGGCAGGGTCTCGCCCAGAAGCCTGGAAACGGCATCCTCGTACGCCTGGCCCGCGTCGCTTACGTTATCGAGAATGACCGGTTCCCCGGAATTGGAGGCGGCCAGCACGGACTTGGACTCCGGGATCACCCCCAGGAGCGGGATGGCCAGAATCTCCTCCACGTCGGCCACACTCAGCATCTCGCCCCGCTCAACCCGCTCGGGATCATAGCGGGTCAGGAGCAGATGCTCCCTGATGTTCCCGCCGTTCTTGGCCTTTCTGGTCTTGCTCTGCAACAGGCCCAGCACCCGGTCGGAATCACGCACCGAAGAGACCTCCGGATTGGTCACGACCACGGCCTCGTCGGCGAAATGCATGGCCATGAGCGCTCCGTGCTCGATGCCTGCCGGGGAATCGCAGATGACGAAGTCGAAACGGGCCGAAAGTTCGTCCAGCACCTTCTCCACCCCTTCCATGCGCAGAGCGTCCTTGTCCTTGGTCTGGGAAGCGGGGAGTATGAAAAGGTTTTCGACCCGCTTGTCGCGGATCATGGCCTGATGCAGAGTGGCATCGCCCTGAATGACGTTGACGAAATCGTAGACCACCCGGCGTTCGCAGCCCATGATCAGATCAAGGTTGCGCAGGCCCACGTCGAAATCAAGCACCGCGACCTGCATGCCCCGGCGGGCCAGGCCCGTGGCCAGGGAAGCGCTGGAAGTGGTCTTGCCGACCCCGCCCTTGCCCGAAGTAACAACAACAATTTTACCCACAGTCCCTCCTGGTCCTGTCAAAGTGATTCAATCAATAACTGGCGTCCGCTCAGACGGATCTGGGCCGAAACGCCATGCAGGTTTTCGGGCAAATCCTCGCTGACCCGGTAGAGTCCGGCGACAGAGATCAGTTCCGCCCGCAGTTCCTTGCAAAATATCCGCGCCCCTTCAAAACCCATGACTCCGGCCAGGGCCCGCCCTCGCAGCGGCGCGTAAATATGGATATTACCGTCGGCGATAACCTCGGAGCCCTGCCCCACGGGAGCCAGCACCACAAGATCGCGGCCCTTGGCATAAATCTGCTGTCCGGATCGCACGGGCTTGTCCACAATCATGGCCGCAGCGTCGGAAAACGGAGCATTCGGCCCGCCATTGGAAGCCCGGCTCGGAGCAGCAGGCCTGCTCTCCGGAAAAACGCCCAGATGAAGATTGGGGGCCAGACGCTCATGATACTCGTTCCCGCCCTGGATACCCACGGGCATCATGCCCTGATCACGCAACAAACGCACCAGGCCGTTCAAATCAAGCCCGTTGCGCAGCTCGCCCAGGGCGGAAAGATCCACTATGACCGCCATGTTGCGGAAAAACTCGGGAGTCTGCCCCAGACGCGCTTCAACGTCGGTGCCCAGCGCAGCCAAATCGACCGTCAGCGGTCTGAAAAGCGTGCAAGGTGCGACTTTACCCTTTATTTCAAAGGACGACACATCAATGTCCTTATGGATTTATGCGTTAAACTCCGGGAACGCCCCGAGGATGAACGGCGGCTTTACCTTGGGCTGAACCTGAACACAAGCCTGCCAAATCCCCATTTTTGGAGCCGCCCCTTGACGAGCCCCCCGGTCTTGCCCATGAAAATGCATCAC
>JAWLHW010000279.1:0-2656 GCA_041690155.1 Desulfomicrobium sp.
CGAGCCCGCTGCCGGGTATGAGGCCGATGCCGCGCCACAGGGCGTCGCAGGGCGAAAAAATCTCGTTCATGACGGACATGGCCTTGGGGTTGCCCTCGTTAGAGACCACCCGCGTGTAGGCGTTGACGACTTCTATCTTGCCTTCGTTGCGCATGGTCACGAACATGTACAGGGCCTGCAGGATGTCAACGGGTTCAAACCCCGCCACCACCGCTGGCAGGCCATGTTTGGAGGCCAGGAAGCGGTACGGTTCGACGCCGATGATGGCCGAGACGTGACCCGGCAGCAAAAAGGCCTGGACCTGAAGCTCCGGATCGCCGACCAGGGCATCGAGGGCCGGGGGAACGAGCTTGTGAAAGCAGAGCACGGAAAAATTGCCTATGCCCTGCTCGCGGGCCACCTTGACCGTGGCCGCGATGGCCGGAGCCGTGGTTTCAAAACCAACGCCCAGGAAAACGACCTTGTCATGCGGGTTGTCCTGGGCGATCTTCAGGGCGTCAAAGGGGGAATAGACAACCTTGACGCGGGCCCCCTCGGCCTGAGCGCTCTTCAAGGTCTTCTTTTCCGGGCCGGGCACGCGCATCAGGTCGCCGAAGGTGGTGATGATGGCGTTCTTGCCAGCCAGTTCGAGGAAGGCCGCCACTTCGCTGTCATGGGTCACGCAGACCGGACAGCCGGGGCCGGAGAGGTGCACGACCTTGTCGGAGAGCAGGGAACGCACTCCGCTGCGAAAAATGGAAACCGTATGCGTTCCGCACACTTCCATGAACCTGAGTTCCCCGTCCAGTTCGGCGTGGATGCGAGCCAGCAGAGTCTTGCACAGCTGGGGATCCTTGAAATTGTCAAACAAGTTCAATGTTCAGCCCTTCCTCGAAAAGTTTCAGGGTGGCGATGGCTTCCTCCCGGTCCAGACGGGTCAGGGCGAAGCCGGCATGGACGATGACGTAGTCGCCCACTTCCGGGAATTCGGAAATAACATCCAGACGAACAACATGCCGTGTCCCGCCAACCTGCACCTCGGCATTTTGTCCCTCAATCTTGAGCACTTCCATTGGAATCGCTAGGCACATGGCGTACATCTCCCGCTTTGCTTTTTGTCAACGCTGTTGCTAAATCCCTGGGTGTTTTGTGTCAATGAACTCTTCCCGCGCCAGCACGTCCTTAAAGGTCCGTACGATGAATCAACCTCAGATCCCCTTGACCCTCATCCCCGCCCAATCGCGGGGCCGCATCCCCAGTGACGTCGAATGCCGGAACTGGTGGGATATGCATGGAATGCTTGGGCATATAAAAGAGCATAGCGAACTGGTAGCGGGTGTGGCCACGACCCTGGCTGTGCTCGCGGCACGGCAGGGGCTTGGCAATCCGGACGGACTCGGTCAAGACGACTTCGTGCAATCAGTCCGCGCAGCAGGACTCCTGCACGACCTGGGCAAGACCTACTCCATTGAACACGGAGGAAATCACAGCCAGATCGGCGCGGCCTGGGTCATGGATCTGATCCGAAGCCCGCGCATCGCCCAGGGTGTCATGCACCATGTCTATTGGCCGGGACCTCTTGACATGGACAGGCATTTCCTGCCTCTGGCCATCATTTATGCGGACAAACGGGTCAAACACGATGCCATCGTCGCCATTGAGGAACGCTTCGCGGATCTCTTCGACCGCTACGGGCACACCGAGCGCAGCCGGGAATGGATAACCCGCGCCTTCAATCAGGGGCGCGAGCTCGAACACTTATTCAGCACCTTTTTGGGAGAAAATATAAATGAATATCCTTTTGATCGCCGGGGGCTGGTCCGGTGAACGCGAAGTCGCTTTAAGCGGCGCCAGACAGATCGAAAAAGGCCTGCTGGCACTGGGCCACCACGTCACTCACTTCGACCCCGCCCGCGACCTGCGCGCCCTTTATGAGGCCACGGCGGGCCAGGAATTCGCCTTCATCAACCTGCACGGCTCACCTGGCGAAGACGGCCTGATCCAGTGTCTGCTGGAGCGCATCGGCATGCCCTACCAGGGCTCGGACTCCCGCGCCTCGCTCCTGGCCCTGAACAAGGCCGTGTCCAAGCAGATTTTCGAGGCTGCCGGCCTCCCCACCCCGGCCTGGGAATTCGTGCCCGCAAGCCATGTGGCCGAGTGGCGGCCCCTGCTGCCTTTTCCGCTGGTGGTCAAACCCAACACAGGCGGTTCAAGCCTTGGTGTCGGCATCGTCGCTTCCGAAGACGAGCTTGAAGCCTATCTTGCCCAGCCCGAGATCGCCGGACAGGACCTTCTGGCCGAAGTGCTCATCCAGGGCCAGGAACTGACCTGCGGAGTACTGGAAGGCTGCGACGCCCTGCCGCCCATCCTCATCCGCCCCAAAAGCGGAGAATTCTTCGACTACGAAAGCAAGTACGTGGCCGGTGCCACGGAAGAGATCTGCCCGGCCCCGATTCCGGCAGAACTGACCGAAAGGTTGCAGTCCATGGCCCGCGCCGCCCATGACGCCCTCGGCCTGTCCGATTACAGCCGCGCGGATTTCATGGTCGGGGCGGACACCACGCCGTACCTGCTGGAGGTCAACACCCTGCCCGGCATGACCGCCACCAGCCTCCTGCCCCAGGAAGCTCTGGCCGTGGGTCTGTCTTTCGAGCAACTGCTGACCCGGCTCGTTGAG
>JAWLHW010000280.1:0-2652 GCA_041690155.1 Desulfomicrobium sp.
TCCGTAGGAGGCCAGAAATTCCTGGGCTTCCTCGGGGGTGAGTCCGACCAGCTCTTCCTCGATGCGGGCCGAAATCTTTACGGCGCAGGCGCCCCGTGCCGCGGCCAGTTCACGGACCTTGGTCACGAAATGGTTGTCTTCGGCCAGCGCGGCCTCATCCACGTTCATGCCGAAGATGACCGGCTTGAAGGTGATCAGCAGCAAGTCCTTGCGCAGCTCCGCGCCCAGGTCGCTCCTGAGCTCCGCCATTTCCGAGGCGGGCTTGCCCGTGTTCAGGTGAGCCGTGAGCTTCTGCAGCAGGTCCAGCTGCGGAGCGAGGCGCTTGTCGGCCCTGATCTGTTTGGTCAGGCGTTCGGCCTTGCGCTCCACGGCCTGCAGGTCGGCCAGGATCAGTTCCGTGTCGATGACCTCGATGTCGCGGATGGGGTCCACGGATCCGTCCACGTGGATGACGTCGTCATTCTCGAAGCAGCGCACCACGTGCAGGATGGCGTCGCATTCGCGGATGCTGGCCAGAAACTGGTTGCCCAGCCCCTCGCCCTGGCTCGCGCCCTTGACCAGACCGGCGATGTCGATGAAATCCACCGTGGCCTGGATGAGCTTCTGGGAGCCCACCAGTTCGACGAGCTTGGCCAGACGCGGATCCGGCACCGGGACCACGGCCTTGTTGGGCTCGATGGTGCAGAAGGGGTAGTTGGCGCTTTCGGCATTCTGGGCCTTGGTCAGCGCGTTGAAGAGGGTGGATTTGCCCACGTTGGGCAGGCCCACGATGCCTATGCTCAGTCCCATGATATCTCCTTCATTCCCGTCCCGTCAGCAGGGCCGCAAGCGTGGTCCCGTCAGGCGCAAGGCGCGTCGCTCTTGCGCAGTGGACTCTTATGCCGACTGGCGTCTGTATGGAGGGAATGGTTTGCGTGCGAATTGCCCCGCGACCGTCTCCCGGCCGCAAGGTGGCGAAGCCATAATATGATCGTCCCCATGACGCAAGACGAGATATGGCGGGGCAATTGCGGGGCGCAGGCTGCCCTGGTTGGAGTTTGCTGGCGGAACGCACCGGAAAAGTGGAAATAATCGTGGCCGGTTTCGAGGCAAAGTGGAAAAAATCGTTACCACTTTTGCGGGACTGCCGCCCTGGCCCGGATGGAAGGATTTGAGCTTTCCCGCGAAGGAGTATAAGCCGCCCGTAACACGAATCGCGAGGGGGAAAATTATGAACGAATGCCGCATCAACCCATGCTGCCAGGACCTGAGTTCCTTCAAGGTCATGGACGTGCTGGAGCGGGCCTGCGCGCTGGAGAAACAGGGCCGGGACATCGTGCACCTGCAGATCGGCGAGCCCGACTTCGACACGCCCGAGTGCGTCAAGGACGCCGCCTGCAAGGCCATCCGCGACGGGCGCTGCCAATATACCCATTCCCTGGGCATCATCGAGCTGCGCGAGGCCATCTGCGCGAACTATCACGCAAAATACGGCGTTGAGGTCCATCCCGATCAGGTGCTTGTCACCTCGGGTACCTCGCCGTCCATGCTGCTGGCGTTTTCGCTCCTGCTGCAGCCCGGCGACCGGGTGCTGCTCTCGGACCCGAGCTATGCCTGCTATCCCAATTTCATCCGCTTCACCGGTGCGGTGGCCGATTTCGTACCCGTGCGCGAAGAGGACGGGTTCCAGTTCCGCGTGGACAAGGTCAAGGAACGCATGGGCGAGGACGTGCGCGGCATCCTGGTCAACTCCCCGTCCAATCCCACCGGGACCCTGGTCAGCCCCGAGGTGTACTGCGGCCTGGCCGAACTTGGCGTGCCGCTTTTCTCCGATGAGATCTATCACGGGCTCGTCTATGACGGGCAGGAGCATACGGCCCTTGAGTTCACGGACAACTGCTTTGTCTTCAACGGTTTTTCCAAGCTCTACGCCATGACCGGCTGGCGGCTTGGGTACGCTATCGCCCCCAAGGGCTACATGAAGCGGCTGCAGACCATGCAGCAGAATTTCTTCCTGTGCACCAGTTCCATCGCCCAGTGGGCCGGTGTGGCCGCCCTGACCCAGGCGGGGCCGGACGTGGAGCGCATGAAGGCCGTCTACGACCAGCGCCGCCGGTACATGATCGGCCGCCTTCGGGAGCTGGGATTCGGCATCAAGGTCGAGCCCACGGGCGCCTTTTACGTCTTTGCCAACGCGAAGAAATACACCAGCGACTCCATGCAGTTCACCTTCGACCTGCTGGAAAAGGCCGGTGTGGGAGTGGCTCCGGGCGTTGATTTCGGACCCGGCGGCGAGGGCTACATCCGCTTTTCCTACGCCAATTCCATCGAGAACATCGAAGAGGGCATGCGACGTCTTGAAAAATATCTGGGAGGATTGAAATGAACATGGTTGAAGTGGCCCTGAACCAGCCCTGCTGTTCCGGATGCCTGGCCTGCGTTGAGCTGGCACCGGAGATTTTCGCCTACGACGAAGACGCCCACGTGGCCGTGATTCTGCAAAACCCCTGCGAAGAGGATCTGGCCCGCAAGGTCGTGTCCTACTGTCCTGACGACTGCATCGAGATCATCGAGTAGATGGCATTGAGAAAGAAGTGAAAAAGGGCGCTCCATTCGGGGCGCCCTCATTTTTTGCAGGCATGCCGCATTCAGGCGGCGCTTCGCGGGTTGACT
>JAWLHW010000281.1:0-2641 GCA_041690155.1 Desulfomicrobium sp.
TGGCCAGAGAGGAGCGCGTCCATGCGCGGGGTATTGGCCTGGCTGACCGCGTTGCCTGGACCGGGCGCGGCTTTGCCCCAGCCGTCAAGGATGAGGAGCACGCAGGGCTTTTTCATTTGCCTTCCCCGGCCGTCACGCTCGCGGGCAGCTCGATGGCCTCAGCCTTGGAGTAGAGCCCCTCGACATTGTACATGGATCGCATTTCGTCCTGAAAAACATGCACGATAACGTCGTTACAATCGACCAGCACCCATTGTCCGGCCTGCATGCCCTCGACCCCAAAAAATTCCCATTTCTTTTCCGCCAGCTTTTGCATGACTTCGTCCGCCAGGGATTGGGCATGCTTGGCCGACCTGGCCGTGACAAAAACCATGGTCTCGGTCAGCGGAGAAAATCCCCGCACATCAAGGGCTTTGATATTCGTTCCCTTCTTGTCTGAAAGCCAGGTTACGATCTGTTCAATTTTTTCTTCCATAAGATTCGCTTACACTCCATATACTATTTTATCGCTCAAACTCATATTTTCTACGTCAATTCTCCATGCAGGGCAATGAGGCAAACCTTGACGAATGCGGCGGGTCAAGGCATAGACCTGCAATGCAGTATATTATCGATTCATCTCTTTTTCCAATATTTAGAAGCCCCATCCAAGGGGCCACGGTGTAGCGCACGCCGCGCGAATGATTCCAACTGCCGTGAACAGCCCCTTGTTCGCGGCTTTTTCATTTTTTTTTACCTGGAGGTCGAACCATGCTTTACGACGTTTCGAACGAAACCATGCCCCGGGAAGAACTTGAGGCCCTGCAGCTCAGGCGGCTCAAGGCCATGGTTGAAAAAGTCTATTACAACGTTCCCTTCTACCAGAACAGATTCCACGAGATGGACATCCGGCCGGAGCAGATCCGATCCCTGGACGATCTCAAATACCTGCCCTTCACCGAAAAGCAGGACCTGCGCAACAACTATCCCTTCGGCCTCTTCGCCGTGCCCCGCGACAATGTCGTGCGTGTGCACGCGTCTTCCGGCACCACGGGCAAGGCCACCGTGGTCGGCTACACCCAGCGCGACGTGAACACCTGGGCCGAGCTCATGGCCCGCTCGCTCATGTGCGCCGGGGCCAGCCGCCGCGACATCGTGCACAACGCCTACGGCTACGGGCTCTTCACCGGGGGCCTCGGCATGCACTACGGCGTAGAGCGCCTGGGCGCGACCATCCTGCCCATCTCCGGCGGAGGCACCAGGCGTCAGGTCATGCTCATGCGCGACTTCGGCTCGACCATCCTTTGCAGCACCCCTTCCTACGCGCTTTTCCTGTACGAATCCATCATCGCCGCAGGCATGAGCATCGATGACTTAAAGCTCCACACAGGCATCTTCGGAGCCGAACCCTGGAGCGAAAAGATGCGCGCCGAGATCGAATCCAAGCTGCAGATAAAGGCCCTCGACATCTACGGCCTGTCCGAGATCATGGGCCCCGGCGTTGGTATGGAATGCTGCGACGCGCAGGACGGCCTGCACATCTGGGAAGACCATTTCCTCATGGAGATCATCGATCCCGACACGGGTGAGCAACTGCCGCTTGGCGAATCCGGCGAACTGGTCATCACCACCATCACCAAGGAGGCCCAGCCGCTCATCCGCTACCGCACCCGCGACATCACGCGCATCGAGGCCATCCCCTGCCGCTGCGGCCGCACGCACCGTCGCATCTCCCGCATCCAGGGCCGCAGCGACGACATGCTCATCATCCGCGGCGTGAACGTGTTCCCGCAGCAGATCGAGACCATCCTGCTCGAAACCCAGGGCGTGGCCCCGCATTACCAGCTCATCCTGACCCGTCAGGGCAGCCTCGACATGCTCGAAGTCAAGGTCGAGGTGGATGAAAAGCTCTTCTCCGACGAGATCAGGCATTTACAGCGTATCGAAGCCAAGATACAAAAAAATATCAAGGAATTTCTGGGTGTCACCGCCAAGGTGACCCTGTCCGAGCCGCAGAGCATCGAACGCTCCGAAGGCAAGGCCAAACGCATCATCGACCTGCGCAACTCGTAATCAACAGGGCCGGTGCCACCGGGCGCCCCCCACCCCAGACCGGGAGGAATCATGAAAGTTGAACAGATTTCCGTTTTTCTGGAAAACAGAGCCGGCCGTCTGGCCGAAGTGACCAAAACCCTGGCCGAAAACCAGATCAATATCCGCGCCCTGTCCCTGGCCGACACCTCCGATTTCGGCATCCTGCGCCTCATCGTGACCGACAACGAAAAAGCCAAGGAAGTGCTGAAGGCCAAGGGTTTCACCGTGGGCCGCACCAATGTCGTGGCCGCCGAAGTGGGCGATCGTCCCGGCGGGTTGCACTCCATCCTTGAGATGCTCAACGCGGGCGGAGTGAACGTGGAGTACATGTACGCCTTCGTTACCCAGAGCGGCCGCAACGCCATCCTCATCTTCCGCTTCGACCGCACGGACCAGGCCATCGAGGTGCTGCAGAAGAACGACGTACGCATCCTGTCCGGAGACGAACTCTACACCCTTTGATTTCCAGTCGCGCCATGCCCAAAAGGTGGCCGGTCATTTCAGCAGTCAAATCAGGCCCTCGTCCCGCGACGGGGGCTTTTTCGTCCACAAGGGAAAAACACGTGCG
>JAWLHW010000282.1:0-2624 GCA_041690155.1 Desulfomicrobium sp.
TCAAAGCCGAGTTCGGCGGCATATTCCTTCATGGCCGGAATCGGCACGGAACCGTAAGGGTTGTCCGGAAAAACGAAAGCCAGTTTGGGGGCGCGTTCTTCCTTCCAGGTTTCGCGCAGATATTTGAGCCCGGCGCGGCCCTGGGTGGAGTAATCCGGCGCAGCGGTGAAATTGTAGGGCGCCTTGGTCGGGTCCATGAGGTGTGCGGAATAGGAGGCCGAAAAGACCGGGATCTTGTCCTTGGCCACGAACTTGACCAGGGCTTCGGTGTCGCCCGTGCCCCAGCCCTGCATGGCCACGATGTCGTTCGAGACAAAGCGTTTGTAGGCGGCCAGGGCCTGTTGCACGTTGTACGCGTAGTCGACCTGGATCAGTTCCACGGGCTCGCCGTCGATGCCGCCATTGTCGTTCAGCCACCCGACATAGGCCTTGATGCCGTCGGCGTAAGGCGCGCCCACACTGGAGGTGGGGCCGGTCAGGTCGGACAGCAGGCCCACCTTGTAGGCAGCCGATGCCGTGCTGAGGCTGGCCATCAGGGCCAGGACGGTCAGAACAAGAAGCTTTTTCATGGTGTCTCCGGATGCGGCGAAAGGTTTTCCCGGCGCGAGGGCCGAGTGTTAATATGCAAAGGGGTAGAGTTTCCAGTAGGCCTTGGTCAGCCTCCATTTGCGGGCCAGTCCTTCGGGTTCGAAGATGAGAAAGAGCACCAGCATGAGTCCGAAGACCCCTTCCTTCATGGGCACGATGATGGCGCTCAAGTCCGGGGCGATTCCGCTCAGGGACGTGGTCAGCAGGTTCAGCATTTCGGGCAGCAGGGTGATGAAGATCGCCCCGAAGATTGATCCCAACACCGAGCCCATGCCGCCGATGATGATCATGGCCAGATAACTGATGGACAGCCCCATGGAGAACTGCTCCGGGGTGATGTACATGGTGTAGTGCGCCCAGAGCCCTCCGGCGATGCCGGCCAGAAAGGAGCTGAGCCCAAAGGCCTGCAGCTTGAAGGCGAAAAGGTTCACGCCCACGTTCTCGGCGGACTGATGGTAGTCGCGGATGGCCACAAAGGCTCGTCCCGGGCGGGTGCGGATCACGTTGGTCACGACCAGGACGCACAGCACGGTAACAAGCAGGATGAGGTAGAAGATCTTGGAGTCGGTGTCGAAAGCAAAGCCCATGATCTCGGGCGGATCTACGGGCAGGCCGTTGGCTCCGCCGGTCAGGCTGCCGGCATGCAGAAACACGTATTCAAGGATGAGCTGGGCTGCCAGGGTGGAGATGGCCAGGTAGATGCCCTTTAAGCGCAGCGACGGGATGCCGAAGATCATGCCCACCATGGCGGCCACCGCCCCCCCGCCGAGCAGGGCCAGGAAAAAGGGAATGCCCATGTTGGACAGCACCGCCGCGCCGTAGGCCCCCACGCCGACAAAGGCACCATGCCCCAGCGACATCTGGCCGCAGACGCCGGTCAGAAGGTTCAGGGACACCGCCCCGATGACCGCGATGAGGATCAGATTCAGGATGGACATGACATAGCCGTCCAGAAACTGCGGACAGATCAGCAGTACGGCGAAGAAAAGGGCCAGGCAGATTTTCTGGAACGTTGAGGGGAAAAGACCGTCCTCGCGGGCGTAGGTGGTGTAGAAAAGTCCGCATTTATGCATGCTCATACCCGTTCAATCTCCTTGGTTCCGAAAAGTCCGTAAGGCTTGATCATGAGAATGATGACCAGGATCACAAAGGAGGCCACCTCCTTGAATCCGCCGAGTCCGAAGAGGTCCTTGGCCGCGCCTTCGCAGATGTTTTCAAGCACTCCTATGATCAGGCCGCCGAGAGCCGCGCCGAGCAGACTGTCCAGCCCGCCCAGGATCACGGCGGGGAAGACCTTGAGGCCCAGTTGGCCGAGCTGGGCGTTAATGCCGTTGATATTGCCGAGGATGATGCCGCCGATGCTCGAAACCACGGCCGCAATGCACCAGGACAGGGCAAAGATGGATTTGATGCCGATGCCCATGGACTGCGCGGCCTGCTGGTCGAAGGCCGTGGCGCGCATGGCGATGCCCAGGGACGAGTACTTGAAGAACAGGCTGAAGACCCCGAAGAGCAGCACCGAAAGCCCGAAGGCCGCCACATACACCGGCGCGATGGGCAGGCCCAGAAGCATGTAGGGTTCCTGGGGCAGGATGGCCGGGAAGACCTGGATCTGGGTGCCCCAGACCATCTGCACGAAGGATTTGAGCATGGACGAGAGCCCGATGGTGACCATGATGACGGAAATGATGGGCTCGCCGATGAGCGGCCTAAGGATCAGCCTCTCCACGAGAACGGCCAGGACGATGGAAAAGACCAGCGTCAGCAGGAAGGAGACCAGAAACGGCAGCTGGAACTGCACCGTCAGGGCGAAGCAGACGTAGGCCCCGACCATGACCAGTTCGCCCTGGGCGAAGTTGACGACCTTGGTGGCCTTGAAAATGATGACAAAGCCCAGAGCCACCAGGCTGTAGATGGAGCCGACCACCAGGCCGTTGATGATGAGTTGGAGATAGTATTCCATGATGATGACCTTATGTGTTTTGCCGCCGGTGTCCGGGCCACGGCGTTTCATGATCGCATGAAAGGCATGGATC
>JAWLHW010000283.1:0-2601 GCA_041690155.1 Desulfomicrobium sp.
CACCATGCATTCCGGGCGCATGGAGGCATGATGAGCACCAAGGACTTGCGTCTGGCCCTGACTCTGTGCCGCCGGGAGCTGCGAAGCGGCCTGCGCGGTTTCGGCGTTTTTCTGGGCTGCCTGTTTCTGGGCGTTCTGGCCATCAGTTCCGTGGGTTCTCTTGGGCGCGCGCTGGAGGCTGGGCTGGCCGGTGACGCCAAGGCCATTCTGGGCGGGGATGTGAGCGTACGCCTCACCTCGCGGGCCTTGAGCGAGGCTGAAGCAGCATATCTCGGCGATTTTGGCGACCTGAGCCGGACCCTTTCCACGCGGACCATGGCCCGGGTGGTCGCCACTGCGGAGGAGGAAGGACGCTCCGTGCTGATCGAGTTCAAAGGCGTGGACGCTCTTTACCCTCTGTACGGCCGCATGGAGCTCGAAGGCGGCGGGGAAGTGCAGGAGCTGCTGGCCGTCCGGGACGGTTTGCCCGGAGCCGTTGCCGATCGGGCGCTTTTCACACGACTCGGACTTGGCGTGGGAGATGAGATCCGTGTCGGCGAAGTGCGCTTCGCCTTGCGCGGGATCATCGAACGCGAGCCGGACCGTGTGGTCGAATTTTTCAGCCTTGGCCCCCGGCTCATGGTCTCCGCCGATGCCTTCGGACAGACCGGCCTGACTCAGCCGGGTAGCCTTTTCCGCGCCGAGTACCTGCTGCGCCTGGACGGCGAGGGGGCCGAGCAGGTGGTCAGCCAGATTCGCGCCGCCCACCCCGATTCGGGCTGGCGGGTGCGCGATTACATGCACGCTGCGCCGCGCATCCGCACGGTGCTGGAGCGTCTGAGCGTGGACCTGACCCTGGTCGGGCTGGGCGCGCTTCTGGTCGGAGGCCTTGGCATCGCGGGCGGTGTGCGTGGGTATCTGGGCGGGCGGATCAACCATATGGCCGCCATGAAATGCATGGGCGGTTCGAGCAAGGTGTTGTTCGTTTCCTATCTGGCTCAGGTTCTGTTCCTGGGTTTTATCGGCGCCTGCGCCGGGTTGCTGGCCGGGAGCCTTGTGCCTTGGCTGGCCGGACGATTCTTTTCCGACGTCCTGCCTATCCAGGTCCGCAGCGGAATCTACGTCGCTCCCCTGATCCAGGCCGCTCTCTTTGGACTGGTCACGACCCTGGCCTTTTCCATGCCTCCACTTTTTCGCGCGGTCATGGTGCGGCCCTCGGGGATTTTCCGGGGCTACGTCTCGGCCGACATGACGCGCATCCCGCGTGCCGCGATCCTGCCTACGGTAGCCGCTTTTGTCCTGCTGGCGCTTATGGTCTTCTGGTTCGCCGGCAACCCCAAGCTCTCGACCTGGTTTGTGGGCGGCACCATCATGGCCTTCGTACTCTTCAAGGGGTTGGCCCGGGTCATTCGCTGGCTGGCGGCCAAGGCACCACGATTGCCTTGGCCCAGTGCCCGCATCGGCGTGGCCAACATCCATCGTCCGGGCTCGCCTGGCGTAAGCCTGGTCTTTGCCCTGGGTTTCGGACTCACGGCCCTGGTGGCCGTGGTCATGGTCAATTCCAGCCTGACCAGGGCGCTGACCGCCGAACTGGCCGAGGAGGCTCCGGACTTTTTCTTCATGGACATCCGTCCCGACCAGGTCGACAGGTTTCGAGGCCTGGTCCTTGATACACCCGGCGTATCGCGTCTGGACCTGCGGCCCATGATCCGGGGACGCATCGTGCGCATCGGTGACACGCCCGTAGAAAACGCCACCGTGGCCGAGGAGGTGTCCTGGGCTGTGCGTGGTGACCGGGGGTTGTCCTACAGCGTGGATTTTCCGGCCGGCAGCACCCTTTTGCGGGGCGAGTGGTGGCAGAAGGATTATGCAGGGCCGCCGCTCATTTCCCTGACTTCCGACTTGGCCCAGGGCTTCGGGGTTGACCTTGGCGACACCTTGACCGTCAATGTCCTCGGTCGCAACTTGACCGGGACCATCGCCAGCATCCGCGAGGTCGACTGGCGGACCCTGGCCATGCAGTTTGCCATCATCTTTTCGCCCGGAACCCTTGACGCCGCTCCGCAGACCTGGCTTGGGGCGGCCTACGGCGTGGACAACGAAGAAAGCCTCTACGCTCGTGCCACGCAAGCCTTTCCGGAGGTGGCCGTGATCACTATTCGCGAGGTGCTCGACAACGCGGCCCTGATCCTGACCCGGACGGTGCGCATCTTCCAGGTCATGGCCGGCGTGGCGCTGCTGGCCGGGTTTCTGGTGCTGGCCGGAGCCTTCTCGGCGGACCAGCACCGGCGCATCTACGACAGCGTCATTTACAAGGTCTGCGGCGCGACCAGGCGCGACATTCTGGCCATCCTGGTGGCCGAGTTCTCCCTGGCCGGGCTGTTCACCGGCCTTGGCAGCCTGGCGCTGGGCACGCTCACGGCCTGGGGCGTGGTCCAGGGACTTTTGAAAATGCACTTCACCCCGGATCTGGTCATGGGCCTTCTGACCGTGCTGGCCGGAGTCACGGTGTCGCTGATCATGGGCCTGCTTGGCACCTGGCGCGTGCTAGGCAGAAAGGCCGCGCCTTTCCTGCGCAACGAATAACAAACGCCCTGCCGGACCCGACCCGGCAGGGCGTTT
>JAWLHW010000284.1:0-2559 GCA_041690155.1 Desulfomicrobium sp.
CAGCAGTGGCGGCCAGGTGCCGGACCCAGAGGCGGAGCATGTCCGGGCCTTTGGTCTTGGCGGGGCGGCAGGTCACGATGCGGTCGCCGTGGAGGTCAATGTGGCCGGTGAGGGTCGCGCCATCAAGGGCAAGGCGCAGGCTGAGCCTTCTTGGTTCTTCGGTTCCGATGAAGGCGCGGGCCCGGTCGGCCAGTGATCTGATTTTCGTGCAGAGTTCACGGCCCGCGTCGGCGCCGGCCTGTCCTGGGGGAAGAAGCTGCCGGGTCGGAAGCAGTTCTTCCAGGTTCGCTTCGGGCTCGTTCAGGGCCCGCTGCAGAAGCTCCTGCAACAAGTCGTAGGCGTCGAAACCCGAGGGAGCCGTCAGGGGCTCCTCGTCCAGGAAATCTTCCTCCCCGTCGTCGGGATTGATGCGCAATGCGCGCAGCAGTTGACGGCAGGGGTGGGCCAAAAACCGGATGAGTTCCTCGACGTCGACTTCGGGCGGCGTGCTTTCGGAAGGGGGATTGGCATTTTCCCCGGGAAAGAAGGGGCCGGGCGTGAGCTGGGCGAAAAGGGCTTCGGCTGCGTCGCGGTTTTGCCTGGAATAGGAAAAAAGCCGCGAGCCCGCGGTGAAGTAGTCCGGGTGAAAGGCCTGCAGTTTGTGCCGGAAGACCAGGCTTTCGGACGGTCTGGCGCCGCCCAGGGTATACCTGCCGTCCAGGTAGTCCAGCAGCTCCGAGACCAGAACCGAGGGCGGGGCCTCGGCGTTGTCGGACTGGGACAGGCCCGGATAGGTCAGGACGAGGGTGTCGCGGGCGGAGATGATGCTCTCCAGGAACAGGTAGCGGTCGTCCTCGCGCAGGGAGCGGTCGCCGGGCCGGGGCCGGGCGGACATGAGGTCGAAGCCGGGGGGCGTGTCCTGGCGCGGGAAGGCCGTGCTGGTCAGGCCTGTCAGGCAGATCACCCGGAAGGGGATGGAGCGCATGGGCCTCAGGCCGCAGAAAGTCAGGCCCGAGGCCAGGAAGGCCGATTCGCCGCCGGACTCGTCCAGGCGCTTGCGGATCAGGTAGTGCATGGTGCGCCCGTCGGCCTCGAAGTCGACCATGTCGCGGGTCAGGTCCGTTACGGTTCTGCGGATGGCCAGCACGTGCTCGGCCTGGTCGCGGTCCAGGGGAAAGAAAGTGTCCAGCATCCACAGCAGGCAGTCCATCCAGGCAGACGGCGTGCGCGTGTCCCGCAGCCGGGTCCAGAGAGCGGCCAGGTCGTCGATCCAGGCGGTCAGGCGGCCAAGCAGTTCCTGGTCGGAGGTGCCGCGCAGGGGCAGTGGGGCGATGCCATCCACCGGCTCGCCCTCGCCGGTCATGTATCCCAGGAAGAGGCGCGACAGGCCGCTTTCCCAGGTGTTCTGCCCGTAATCCCCGACGCCGGCCTGTTTGCGGAACTTCCTGTCCAGGCCCCATCGCACACCCGAGGCCCTGACCCATTCCAGCACGCGCTGCGTCTCGGACGCGTCCAGCCCCAGGCGCTGTCGCACGGGCGGGGCTTCGAGGAGGGCGCAGACGCGCGAGACCTCGAAGCGGTGCTGGCCGAATTCCAGGAGTTCCAGGAAAAGGCGGATGGTCTCGGCGGCGCGGGTCGGCTTGCGGTCGGAGATGGAAAAGGGGACCTCGGACGTGCCGAACACGGCCTGGATGACCGGGGCGTAGGATTCGATGTCCGGATTCATGATCAGGATGTCCTGGGGGGTGAGGGCCTTGTCCTTGGCCAGCAGGTCCAGGATCAGGTCCTTCAGGACCTCCATTTCGCGCAGGGGGCTGTGGCAGCAGTGGACCTGGATGGAGGTGTCGGTGAAATCGGGCTTTTCCCCGCCGACGTTCAGGTCCAGCAGATCGGCCTGAAGCCGGCCGAGCATGCGCTCGTCGTCGGGGATTTCATAAAGCCTCGTCTCTTCGGGGTTCCGGTCCAGGAGCAGTTCCAGAAAATCCCGGCCGACGCCGCCGAGACCGGCCAGGGGCATGGCGTCCTCGGGGCGCTCCTCCTGGTTCGTGTCCTGTTTGAGATAGGCTCTCCGACGCTCCCGGTGCGTCTTGAGGTCGCCCCAGTATTTGCGGCAGGGGCTGAGCAGGAAGACGTGCACCTGGCTGTGCCTGGACAGGGCCGTGAGCAGGTCGAGGTAGACGGGCGGCAGGGTCGGGATGCCGAAAACGCAGACGCGGGAGGGCAGAGCGGGCAGCCCGCTGCCCCGTTCCAGCCGGGCAATGGCCCGTTTGAGCAGGGCGGCGCGGTGTTCACCGCCTGCGTCTCTGATCAATTCGCGCCACAGCCGGGCCTGCCAGGCCTCGCTGGCGGCCTGTGCGGGCAGGGTGAAGTCGCCGCTCGGTTCCCCGGCTTCCCAGCGCTCGGACCAGGACGGGCGGAAAATGAGGTACTGATCGAAGTGGTAGGCGATGCGTTCGGCCAGCTGCACGGTCTTGAGCTCCGAGTCCCGGCGAACGTACCGTGCCAGGGGGGCGAATTCCGGTTCGTCCAGCAGGGGGCGAAGCAGCCGTTCGATGCTCCAGAGCATGCGCTCCTGGCTCA
>JAWLHW010000285.1:0-2540 GCA_041690155.1 Desulfomicrobium sp.
ACGCCCTACTATTATTCCGGGGCGCAGATGATGGTCAAAAAAGATTCATCTTTTACCTCTCCCGAAGACCTGCGCGGCCGGATCGTGGGTGTGGTCACGGGCACCACCTTTGCCGACGACGCGACCAAGCTCGGCGTGGGCGAGGTCAAGCTCTACAAGGACGACACCCAGACTCTGACCGAGCTGTCGAGCGGCGTGGTGGACGGCGTGATCACCGACCGGGTCGTTGGCGTCAACGCCATGAATTCAGGCAAGTTCGAGATCGAAGCCTTGGGCGCCCCTCTACGCAGCGAAAACATTGCCGTGGCCTTCAACAAGAAAGACGAGACCCTGCTTGAGGCCGTGGACCAGATCCTTAAGGCCATGCACGAGGACGGCACCCTGGCGCGCCTTAGCGTCAAGTGGCTCAATACCGACATCACTTCGAAGTAGCCCCGCCGATCGCGACGATAGTACGGCCGGGACGCAACGTCCCGGCCGGTCCCAATACTCAAGACACCGGACATACGCATGTATTTCGACTTTGCGGCTCTGCCCAAGTATCTTCCCTATTTTCTGCCGGCGGCGTGGATGACGCTCAAGGTCTCGGTCCTGGGTATCGCGCTGGGCGTGGTGCTGGGGCTGGGCACGGCATTTATGCGCATTTCCAAGCGGAAGCTGCTCAGCATTCCCGCCCGTGCCTACATTTACGTGGTGCGCGGCACGCCGCTGCTGCTGCAGCTGCTGTTCATCTATTTCGGTCTGCGCAGCCTGGCCGGGCTGAGTGCGCTGACCTCGGCCGTGCTCGCCCTTGGAATCCACAATGGCGCGTACATCGCCGAGATATTCCGGGGAGCCATCGTCTCCATTTCCAGCGGGCAGATGGAGGCGGCCCGCAGCCTGGGCATGCCCTATTCCAGGGCCATGATCCGCATCATCCTGCCCCAGGCCCTGAAGCGCGCGGTGCCGTCACTGGGCAACCAGTTCATCATCGCCCTCAAGGACTCGTCCCTGGCCAGCACCATCACCATCAACGAGCTGCTGCTCAAGTCGCAGCAGCTGGCCTCGTCCAATTTCATGATGATGGAGATGCTGTTTTTGGCGGCCATATTCTATCTTCTTTACACGGCCGTGTTCAGCTGGCTGTTCCGCGCCCTGGAGGCCCGGCTCGATGTCTCGACGCAGTCATAGCAGGCCGCTGAAAAACGACGATCTGCTGCGTCAGCGAAAAAATCCAGACCGCTTATGTATGCGCAATACACTGCGCGCCCTGGATTTTTTCGCTTCCTTGCATCTCGCCATTTTTCAGCGGCCTGCGAATTTGAATTTTTATGGCAGTCAGACAGGTGCCGGGAGCGGCGTGGCGCGAGATGTTGCGGCGCAGGGCCGGTAACGGAAAATTCTCAAACACGGGAGGAAGCGGTGCAACAGACGCCGGTCATTGAAATAAAGGGGTTGAACAAATGGTTCGGCGAGCACCATGTGCTCCGGGGCATCGACATGGCGATCATGCCGTCCGACGTGGTCTGCGTCATCGGAGCCAGCGGATCGGGCAAGAGCACGTTGCTTCGCTGCGTCAACTACCTTGAGACGTACGACCAGGGTGAAATCCGCGTGAGCGGCCAGCTCGTCCACGGCGACGAACGGTTCATCAATGCCCTGCGCTCGCGGGTGGGCATGGTCTTCCAGCACTTCAACCTGTTTCCGCACATGACCGTGCTCGGCAACGTCACCGAAGGCCCGACCCAGGTACGCGGGATGAGCAAACCAAAAGCCCGCGAGCTGGGACGCTACTACCTGGACAAGGTGGGGCTTGGCGACAAGGAGAGCGCCTATCCCCAGACCCTCTCGGGCGGACAGAAACAGCGCGTGGCCATCGCCCGGGCCCTGGCCATGGAGCCGGAGGTGATGCTCTTTGACGAGCCCACCTCAGCCCTGGACCCTGAACTGGTGGGCGAGGTACTGTCCGTCATGCGCCAGCTGGCCGATGACGGCATGACCATGATGGTGGTCACGCACGAGATGGGCTTTGCCCGCGAAGTGGCCGATTCGGTAGCCTTCATGGATGAAGGCGTGATCCTGGAACAGGGCCCGCCGGAATCCTTCTTCACCGCCCCGGAAAAACCGCGCACCCGGGAGTTCCTCGGCCAGATACTGTAAAACAGGGAGCTCGGCGGCGGTTTTTTTGTTTCAAAATTGAAGTCTTTTTGCAGGTAACACATCTGAAGGCTTGGGCGAATTGCGGCATGGTTCGATCACGCTGGCGCACGGCAAGACTCTCCATCAAAAGACGAAAAAAAGCCCCGTGCGACTGCGCGGGGCTTAATGTGTTTTTCCCGGAACCTCCGGGGGGGCGGGATGAATCCCGTTATGATCGAAAGTGGCGTCCCCAAGGGGATTTGAACCCCTGTTATCGGCGTGAAAGGCCGGTGTCCTGGACCGAGCTAGACGATGGGGACGCAATGTGGCTGGGCGACTTAGATTCGAACTAAGATTGACGGAGTCAGAGTCCGCTGTCCTACCGTTGAACGATCGCCCAGCAGCGAAAAGTCTCATTAGGG
>JAWLHW010000286.1:0-2534 GCA_041690155.1 Desulfomicrobium sp.
TTAAGATCAAGGGTTTGCAGATTGGGAACGGCCTGCGCGCGCAGGATCTTGTCCCGGGCGCCGCGCTCGTCGAAATAGGATTTCTGCGGATAGCGCGAGAGCTTGGCCTGCCACTGCTCCAGGCCCTTGGGCAGGGCCTGGGTCTCGGTCAGGAGCAGCTCGCGCGGGTCCATCTTGGCCAGCCATTGCCAGAGCACGGCTTCACTTTTGGTCTGGATGCCGGACCAGACTCCGGTGGAAAAATCAACCCAGGCCAGACCGCCGCCGAGGTCGGCATCCCAGTACAGGGCACCCAGAAAATTATGCCCCTTGGCATCGAGATTGATATCTTCCACCACGGTGCCCGGGGTCAGCACCCGTGTCACTTCGCGCCTGACCAGCCCCTTTGCCTGCTTGGGGTCCTCGACCTGATCGCACAGAGCCACCTTGTAGCCCCTGTCCAGCAGTTGACGCAAATACTCGTCAATGGCGTGATGCGGCATCCCGCACATGGGCACGGGATTCTCCGCGCCGGGGTTGCGGCTGGTGAGCGTGATCTGGAGCTCCCGGGCCGCGATCTCGGCGTCTTCAAAGAAAAGCTCGAAAAAATCTCCCATGCGAAAGAAGACCAGGGTGCCCGGATAATCTTCCTTGACCCGCAGGTACTGCTCCATCATGGGCGTGACCTTGACCGTGCTCATGACGCCTCGTCGCTTAAGAGCTGGCGGATGGTTATGGAGTGCCAGGACATGCATTTGGGGCAGCAGAAGAAGATCTGGCCGCGCTTCAAACCGCAGCGGCCGCAGACAAAGCGTTTGGCCTCGCGTGCGCGGCGCAGCAGAAATTCCAGTTGCAATTCAAAGACCGCAGTCGTCTGCTGCTCGGGCAGGGACATGGTCAGAAGCTCCAGGCGGGCGGGCCAGAAGGCGGGACTCATGAGCAGGGTTTTTTCCTGCCAGGTCTTGGCTTCCTCGATTCGGCCGTGGGCGCGCAGCAGGCATCCGGCATAATGCAGCGGGGCAAGTTCGGGCGGATGCCTGTCGATGACGGCCAGCAGGGCGTCCAAATGCTCCGCCGGCAGGATGGCTTTGACGGGAGCGCCCGAATCCTCGAAATCAAGCAGCGGGTCCAGTAGCACGAAGCCAAGATGCGTGCCCACCGAACCAAGGCCCTGGTCGAGCAGCGAGAGGACATCGTCCCAGGATTCGCGGCTGATCTGGAACATGATCCCTTCAAGCCAGGCCTCGGGTGAGGCGGGATAGATCTCCCGGGCCTCCGCCAGCAGGCCCTGGTCTGCGGCCTCGGTTCCGGTTGTGGCGGCGCGGACCAGATAATGGGCGGCCTGCAGGTCGTGGCCCATTTTCCTGTATTGGCGGCTGGCGGCCAGAAAATCCCCGCCCTTGGCATGCAGAAGGGCCAGTTCCAGTTCCAGGGCCGGGATGTCGCCGCCGATGTCGCGGCATTTTCGTAAGGCCTCCTGGGCGCGATCGAGAATTCCGGCCCGGGAATAGTCGCGGCCGAGCTCGAAATAGATCCGGGCCTGATCCTCGCGGCCAAGGTCCGCGCGTTGCAGCAGGGAGCTGCGCATCTGGATGGCCCGGTCAAGTTCTCCGCGCATGCGGTAGAGATTGCCCAGCGCCGAACAGATCTCCACGGCTCCATGATGGTTGCGCATGGCCCGCGACAGGTCGTCGATGGCGGCCAGGGCGTCCTGGGCCGGATTGGGCGGCACGGGCGAAAAGAGGTCGGCGTGATCGTCGCGCAGTCCCAGCAGGGACCTTAGCCATTGCATTTGTTTGCTCCTAGATCAGATGCCTGGCGTACCATTCTCCGGCCTGAGCCAGGCCTTCGCGGACGCCGAAGTCAGGGTCGTAGCCAAGCAGCCTGCGGCTTTTGGAAATATCGGCCAGGGAGTGCCGGACGTCCCCGGCCCGGAAATCCCGGTGCGAGGGCAATGCTTCCGCGCAGGCCGGCATGAATTTGGCGGCCTCGTCGCGGATGAGATAAAAGAGCTCGCCAAGGGTTGTACGCTGACCAAAGGCGACATTGAAAACGCTCCCGGCGACTTCCGGACCTTCTGCGCATGCTGCCAGGATGTTGGCCTGCACGCAATTGTCGATGAAGCAGAAGTCGCGGCTTGTTTCACCGTCTCCGTTGATCCAGACAGTTTCATTACGCAGCAGGCCCGCAAACCACTTTGGGATGACCGCAGCATAGGCGCCCTCGGGATCCTGGCGTTTTCCGAAGACGTTGAAATAGCGCAGTCCCACGCTGTCCATGCCGTAGGTTTTCAAGAACACCTCGGCATAGAGTTCATTCACGTATTTGGTCACGGCATAGGGAGACAGCGGCTTGCCGATGGTCTCCTCGACCTTGGGCAGGCCGGGATGATCGCCGTAGGTGGAGCTTGAGGCCGCATACACGAAACGCGTGACCTTGCTGTCCTTGGCGGCGACCAGCATGTTCAGAAAGCCGGTCACGTTATTGGCGTTGGTCAGCAGAGGGTCGACGATGGAGCGGGGCACCGAGCCAAGCGCGGCCTGATGCAGGACATA
>JAWLHW010000287.1:0-2508 GCA_041690155.1 Desulfomicrobium sp.
AAAAATGGCGGAGAGGGTGGGATTCGAACCCACGTACCGGGGATTAGCCGGTAACTCGATTTCGAGTCGAGCGCGTTACGGCCGGACTTCGCTACCTCTCCGCGAGGTTTTTTGAAATTTTCTTTTCCTGGCGGCGCTGCTTGAAAAAGCCGCTCAGTTTTGCGCTGCACTCCTGTTCGAGCACCCCGCCCAGAGACCAGAAATGATGATTGCTCCAGGGCAGCGCCGTGCCGTCCATGCGGCTGACCAGGCATCCGGCCTTGGGATCTGCGGCGGCGTAGACCACTCCGGCCAGGCGGGCCTGGATGATTGCGCCCAGGCACATGATGCAGGGTTCCAGGGTGACCACCATGACTGCATCGGTCAGTCGGTGATTTCCGGCCTTCGCGCCAGCCTGGCGCAGGGCCATGATTTCGGCGTGCGCCGTGGGGTCGTTTTCAAAGATGGTCCGATTCTCGCCCCGACCCAGGATGCGGCCGCTGCCGTCGACCACCACCGCGCCCACCGGCACGTCGCCCCGCCCTTCAGCCAGCCCTGCAAGCTGCAGGGCTTCGCACATGAAGGGCTCCCAGATCAGAAGATCGTCGGGGCCCGGCGTCGGGGAAGGCGCACAGTAGAAAGTCACGGGGGCGCTGTCAATGATCTTTGCATCCTCTTTGGACACGTTTTGAAACCGCCCTATCTGGTCTTGAGATAATCGATCCCGCCCTTGAGCAGTGCCGTACCCAGAGTGGACGTCTCGCCCCTGGTCCAGCGCGGGTGGTTGGTCGGATGGTTGTAGGCTTCGGGATGAGGCATCAGCCCAAGAATCCGGCCGGAGGGATCGGTCAACCCGGCGATGCCCAGCGGCGAGCCGTTGGGATTGGCCGGGTACTCCTGCGTCACTTCCCGGGTGTCCGGGTCCACATACTGCAGGGCGATGAGGTTCTGTTCCTGCAGACGCGGCAGGGTCGATTCGTCACCGGGCACGAGCTTGCCCTCGCCGTGGCGCACGGGAACGTAGAGATAGTCGAGCGCCCTTGTGAACACGCAAGGGGAATCCGCATTGATCTTGAGCGTCACCCAGCGATCTTCGTACTTGGCCGAGTCATTGTGACTGAGCGAGACCTGACGGGTGAAATAGGCCCCGTCCAGAGCGGGCAGCAGCCCCAGCTTGACCAGTAACTGAAAGCCGTTGCAGATGCCCAGAATGAGGCCTCCGGCATCGAGAAAGCTCTTGAGTTCTTCCATCAGCGACTTGCCGCTCGCGGTCTTCATGTGCCGCCAGCGCAGGGCCGCCGCCTGGGCCGAGCCAAGATCATCGCCGTCGAGGAATCCGCCGGGCAGGATCAGAAAATTGTAGTCGCCAAGCGTGACCTTGTCCGCCGTCAGGTCGGAAAAATAGGCGATGGTGGTCTGGTCCGAACCAGCCTGATCCGCCGCAAAGGCGCATTCCCGCTCGCAATTCGTACCATAACCGGTAATTACCAATGTTTTGACCTGAGCCATCACCCCTCCAAAATCGGCCGCAGCCGTGCTGTTTGATTAAGTACCCAAGCCCATTACAGGCCAAGCAAAACCGGCGCAAGCCTGAAAATCGGCCTTTCCGACTGTTTGCACTTGCCGTTCTTTCTGCTATTGAGCCCAAGGTGTTTGCAGGACACCAGGGGCCGCTTGACAAGCCGGAAGTCCGCTGCCAAATGTGCCGGCGGACATACGGATGTCGAATTTCGGGCTGCCGACAGGTGGCCCATTTGTTTTGTGGACCATGTCTGGCCGCAATGCGCGGACTCAGACCGAAGAACTATTCAGGTGAGCGAGGCAGCGATGAACACCAAATTCATTTTTGTGACCGGCGGGGTATTGTCCTCTCTGGGTAAAGGACTGGCCGCCGCATCCATCGCGGCTCTTCTCAAGGCACGGGGGCTTCGGGTATCCATCCAGAAGCTGGACCCGTACATCAACGTTGACCCGGGCACCATGAACCCCTTCCAGCACGGCGAAGTCTACGTCACCGACGACGGGGCCGAGACGGATCTGGATCTTGGGCACTACGAGCGCTACCTGGGCACCCACTTGAGCCAGCGCAACAACTACACGTCCGGGCGCATCTACAATACGGTCATCACCAAGGAGCGTCGCGGCGACTACCTTGGCGGCACGGTGCAGGTCATCCCGCACATCACCGACGAGATCAAATCCTCCATCCTGAGCCTGGCCAGCGACGATCTGGACGTGACCCTGGTCGAGATCGGAGGCACCGTGGGCGACATCGAGGGGCTGCCCTTTCTGGAAGCCATCCGTCAACTGCGGGCGGATCTGGGCAAGAACAACGTCCTCTACATTCACCTGACGCTGGTGCCCTACATCAAGACCGCAGGTGAACTCAAAACCAAGCCCACCCAGCATTCCGTCAAGGAACTCAGGAGTCTGGGCATCCAGCCGGACATCATCCTCTGCCGCTCCGAAGTGGACCTTGGCGACGACATCAAACGCAAAATTTCGCTGTTCTGCAATGTGGACCAGGAC
>JAWLHW010000288.1:0-2507 GCA_041690155.1 Desulfomicrobium sp.
AAAGGAGAATATCGATGAGCAAGACAACCGATAATTTGAAAGAGGCTTTTGCCGGAGAGTCCCAGGCCAACCGCAAGTATCTGGCTTTTGCCAAGAAGGCCGAAGAAGAGGGGCTGCCGCAGGTCGCCAGATTGTTTCGGGCTGCGGCTCACGCCGAGACCATCCATGCCCATGCGCACCTGCGCCTCATGAAGGGCATCGGTTCCACGGCCGAGAATCTCAAAGAGGCCGTGGCTGGTGAAACGCACGAATTCAAGTCCATGTACCCGGCCATGATCGCCGACGCCCAGGCCGAAGGTGAAAAGGCGGCCGAAAAATATTTCGTTTTCGCCAACCAGGCCGAGGAATGCCATGCAAACCTCTACTCCAAGGCAGCGGAACAGATGAGCGAGCTGGCGGCAGTGGATTACTATGTCTGCAGCATCTGCGGTCATATCCACGAAGGTGAGCCCACCGAAAAGTGTCCGATCTGCGGAGCAATGCCCAAGGCATATGGCGTTGTAGCCTAGGGTATTTGAGCCCTGCCGGTACGGATGGAAAAAGCCGCGCTCCCTTTTTGAGGAAGTGCGGCTTTTCAAATGAAAAAGGCCATGCATCACTGCACGGCCTTTTCTTTTTGTATTGATTTCGGCGTTATCTTCTGGGAGCCGGGGCGCTCGGACGGGCCTTGGCCTTGGTGAAAGCCAGCTCTGTGCCCTTACCCTTGTTGAACATGGCCAGGACCCTCTCGGCATCATGGAAAGGCAAGGAAACAAAGGCGAAGGTTTCCATGATCTGGATATCCCAGATTTTCTTGGGCGGGATGTTGCACTTGTCGCCAAGGAAGGTCAGCAGACGCTTGGGCGTCAGGCCATCCTTGCGGCCCTGGGTCACGAACAGGCGGGACTTGCCCGTCTTGTCCACCACGAAGGCGTCGCCGATTTCCTTGTAGTTGGAGGCGTCGAGCTCTTCCTGAAACATGTACTGCAGCAGGGCGGCCAGGGTTTCGCGGGGCTTGCTCTGGTCGAGGAGTTCCTGGGCCATGCCCATGAACTCGAGCTCCGGCTCCGTGGTCATGATTTCCTGCAGCTCCGCCCGGATGCGTCCCTTCTTCATGTCGATGACATCGGAGACCTTGGGCAGTCGGGCCTTGCGAATGTCCGTGCGGGCGTGCTTGCTGATGAACTGCAGGCGGCGATACTCGGACGGCGTGATGAACGTGATTGCGATGCCCTGCTTGCCGGCCCGGCCGGTGCGGCCGACACGGTGCACGTAGGCTTCCGGGTCGTGGGGCAGATCGAAATTGATGACATGGGTCAGGTCGTGCACGTCGATGCCGCGCGCGGCCACGTCGGTGGCGACCAGGATCGTGACCAGCTTCTTCTTGAATTTGATCAGGATTTTTTCGCGCAGGCTCTGGGACATGTCGCCATGCAGGGTGTCGGCGTCGTAGCCTCGCTCCATGAGGCGCTGCGATACGGCGTCGGCGTCAACCTTGGTGCGGGTGAAGACAAGTCCGTAGAATTCCGACTCCATGTCGATGATCCGGCACAGGGCCTCGAATTTGTCGCTCATGGCGACCTCGAAGTAGATCTGGTCTGTCTGGGGGGCGGTCAACTGGTTGGATTCGGCCCTGATGACCTGATAGTCGCCCATGTATTTCTTGGCGATGCGCAGGATTTCAGGCGGCATGGTCGCGGAAAAGAGCATGGTGCGCTTTTCGGTGGCCGTCTGCTCCATGATCTCCAGCACGTCGTCCAGAAAACCCATGTTCAGCATCTCGTCGGCCTCGTCGAGAATCAGGAAGCGGATGCCGGAGAGATTGAGGCTGCCCCGACGCAGATGGTCAAGCACGCGGCCCGGTGTGCCGACAACCACGGACACGCCTTTTTTGAGGCTCCTGAGCTGGATGTCCATGGACTGGCCGCCGTAGATGGGGGCGACGTTGATGGTCCGGCCACCGCGCAGGGAGTTGACCTCTTCCGCCACCTGGATGGCCAGCTCGCGGGTGGGGGCCAGGACGAGCGCCTGCACGGTGCGGACGTCCGGGTCCAGCATTTCGAGCAGCGGCAGACCAAAGGCAGCGGTCTTACCCGTGCCGGTCTGGGCCTGGGCGACGATGTCGTTATCGCCGGTCATTACGGCAGGAATGGTCTTGATCTGAATGGGGGTCGGCTCTTCGAACCCCTTGCGGGACAGAGCCTGGAGAGTCAGTTCGGATAAGCCTAAATCAGAAAATGTAGTCATGTTAATACCTTGCGGGCATGGGCCTCGCGGTCAAAAGAAAACCCGGCTCTGGAACCAGGCCTTTACCGTGAGGCCGACTGTCCAAGGCGGGAAACAAGCATTTCGAAAACGTGTGGAACCGGATCGAAGAGCGAACATGCTCAAGAAAGGTCGTGCGGAAAAGGAGGAATCCCATCAAGAAATGCTCGGGGTATATATATTTTAATATTGGACTTGGCAAGGGATTATTTTGAAATGTCGGCAGAAATGAAAAAGAGGGGGCGGATTTTGACTCGCCCCCC
>JAWLHW010000289.1:0-2507 GCA_041690155.1 Desulfomicrobium sp.
CAATGGACGTATCGGAAAATCCCTTTACGCCAATCAGACAAATACAGAGTTTCCTCACGGTTGTTAAGCAATGAACCCAGACCCAAAAAAAAATCCCCCACTTCCCTTCGCCCCGGTCCTGCCGGCTCTGGCGCTGCTGACAACAGTCTTTCTCGCCAATTTTCTGGCGAGAACCCTGTTTGGCCCATTGCTGCTTCCGATCAGCGAACATCTTGGCCGCAGCCTTGCCACCAGCGCCAACCTCTTTGTCTGCCTGGCAGCCGGTTACAGCATTTCCGTCCTTTGCGCGGGCTTTGTGTCCGAGCGCCTGGGGCACAAGGGCACCATCGTCGCCTCCGTGGCCGGCATAGGCATCGGCCTGCTTGGATTGGCGGGGAGCGACACGTTCACCAGCTTTTCGATCTGGATCACGCTCATGGGCATTGGAGCGGGCCTGTACATGCCCTCAGGCGTGGTGACCATCACCGAAATCACGCCTGCGGCCTATTGGGGACAAGCCTTCTCCATCCATGAACTGGCCCCGAACCTTGCCTTTATCGCCGCGCCCTTCGTCAGCGAACTGTTCATGGGATTTCTGGGTTATGCGGCCCTTTTCCGCCTGCTCGGAGCGGCATGCCTGATCCTGGCCGTAGTGTACGCTCTTCGCGGTCCGCGCACCGTGCGGCCGGGCATGGCGCCCGTGCTTGGCAACATAAAAACCATCGTGATCAGGCCAGCCTTCTGGATCATGGTCCTGCTTTTTATCCTGGCCGTGGGCGTGGAAATGGGCATCTACAATCTGGTGCCCGCTTTTCTGGTCTTGGAAAAAGGAACCACCCGGGAAATGGCGAACATCATCCTTGGCTGTTCGCGCACCGCGTCCCTTGTCTTCCTGCCCGCTACGGGATTGATCATCAGGCGCATCGGCTATCGCCGCACCCTGGCCCTTTGCCTGCTGGGCACGGGATTTACGACATTCCTGGCCGGATACGGTCCGCTATGGTGGACCGTGACCATGCTGACCCTGCAGCCCATCTTCGTGGTCTGCTTCTTCCCGGTGGGATTTGCGGTCCTGGCCCTGGTTTGCCCCAGGGCCACAGGCGACCTGTCCGTGTCCCTGACCGTCACCTGCACGTCCATAATCGGGGCCGGACTCATCCCGGCCGTGCTGGCCTGGAGTGGCGAGCGGTTCAGCTTTGCCCTGTCTTTTTCTCTATTTGGCGCGGCTCTGTTCTTTGCGAGCCTCTTCGCCATCTCCCGGCTGCGCATCCCCGAATCCTGAAGAATTCCGCGCGCCCAAAAATGAAAAAGGCCCGCAGTCGGGGCCTTATTCGTATCGTGTCCAGCGCAGAGGTTCTTCGTACTGGATTCCGATGGCGTACCCTCCCGTGCTGGAAGGCACGCACCATTTGACCTTGGCTTTCACATCCCGGGCCAAACTGACCAGATCCTGGGGCAGGCGGACCATGACCCCGCTCCCTTTGTCCAGTGGTTCGGGATGGACGAAACAAAGCCCCCCGCGACTGAAATTGTACACCGTGGCCGGGCTGAACCCGCTTTGCAGGGACGTGGATATCTGCACCAGATATTTCTTTTCGTGGCGCGGCCACTGTCGCCGATTGACGTTGGGGCGAATGATGTTTGGCATGACGGTCTCCTCGCGGCTCTTTTCAAATCCAGGCAGCGCGTACATCCTTTAGCAAAAAAAACCAAAACCGAACAGTGCCGGATCCTAGTCGTTAGAATCGCCGTAAATTTTCCGGAGCTGCTCTTCATTCATGGAAAAGGAATGTGCGGCGTCAGGAAAGGCGCCTGAACGGACTTCGGCGGCGTAGGCGCCAAGAGCGTCCTTGGCTTTCGCTCCAAGTGTCTCGAACTGTTTGACGAATTTGGGCACGAAGCGCTCAAAAAGCCCCAGAGTGTCGTGAAAAACCAGCACCTGTCCGTCGCAGGACACGCCGCCGCCAATGCCGATGGTGGGTATGGAGAGGCGCTTGCTGATCAGCTCCGCGACCTGCGCCGGGATGCACTCCAGCACGATCATGAACGCCCCGGCCTCTTCAAGCGCCAGCGCGTCGTCCAGCAGTTTCTTGGCCGCCTCTGCGGTGCGTCCCTGGACCTTGTAGCCGCTTAAGGACGTGGCCGACTGCGGGGTCAGTCCGATGTGTCCGCAAACGGGAATCCCGGCGCTGACCAGGGCCCGCACCTGCGGCGCGATCTCTTCCCCGCCCTCAAGCTTGACGCCCTCGCATCCCCCCTCCTGCACCAGACGGGCCGCGTTCTGCATGGCCTGAGCCGTTGATATCTGGTAGGTCAGATACGGCATGTCCGTGAGCATGAAGGTGCCCTTGGCCCCGCGCCGGGCAGCGCGGGTGTGGTGGATCATGTCGGCCATGGTCACGGGCACGGTCGAATCGTAACCAAGCACAACCATCCCCAGGGAATCGCCGACCAGAATAATGTCAATGCCAGCCTGTTCGGCCAGACGGCCCGAGGGATAATCGTAGGCCGTCAACATGACTATCTTC
>JAWLHW010000290.1:0-2503 GCA_041690155.1 Desulfomicrobium sp.
GAGTGCAGCCTCTTGTTCAGATTGCGCAGATCCTCGAAGGCCCGCTCCAGGCGCGGAGTGGTGCGCATGATGCCCATGTAGTTCCACATGGTGTGGCGAATGGTCGCCCAGTCCTGGTTGATGAGGGCCGGGTCTTCCATCTCGGTCCTGCCCGAGGTGATCCAGTCGGCGATGGAATCCTGCAGGCGCTGGCACAGCTGACTTGATCCTTCATAGCGCTCGTGGATGTCTTCAGCCGCGTTCATGCCCCATAACACTCCTTCCAAAAGTGATGTCGACGCCAGCCGGTTGGCTCCGTGCACACCCGTGCAGGCGATCTCGCCGGCCGCATAGAGCCCGTCAAGGGTGCTTCGCCCCCTGTTATCCACCAGCACTCCCCCGCAGGAATAATGCGCCGCCGGCACCACCGGGATGGGGTCCTTGCTCATATCCACCCCGACTTGTTTGCATTTCTGGTGGATAGTCGGAAAACGTTTGTGCAAGTCCTGGTCCACGTAGTTGGCTGCGTCCAGAAATACGCAATCCTCTCCGGTCTTAAGCAATTCGTCGACGATGGCCCTGGTTACGATATCGCGAGGGGCCAGCTCCATGCGTTCGTCATAGCGGGACATGAAACGCTCGCCCTTGGCATTGAAGAGGCGGGCTCCTTCGCCGCGAACGGCTTCGGAGATGAGAAATTTGCGGTCCGCGCGGTGAAAAAGCGAGGTGGGATGAAACTGGATGTATTCCAGATTCATGACCGTTGCCCCGGCACGGTGAGCCATGGCCATGCCTGAGCCGATGGAGGCCGAGGTATTGGTTGTGTGCAGGAATATCTGGCCGAGGCCGCCGGTGCACAGGACTGTGTAATCGGCCAGGATGGTGTTGGGTTCGTTTGTCTCCGCATTGAAGACGTAGGCGCCGACACACTGGTTGTTGAGCTGGTAGCGAAATTCGAGCTTGGTGGAGTGGTGGCGCGTGGCCAGAAGATCGATGGCGGTCCGGTTGCAGAGGATGCGGATGTTGGGATGGATCAGCACCTCCCTGACCAGGCTGTCCTGGATGGCCCTTCCGGTGTAGTCGGCGCAGGTCAGGATGCGATTCACTGCATGCCCACCCTCTTTGGTTAGGTACCAGTCCCCCTGCTCCGTGCGGTCAAAAGGCACTTGCACGCGTTCAAGGAGAATCTTCTCCACAGCATTTGGGCCGTCCTCGCACAGGTGGCGCACGGCAGGCTCGTAGTTGTATTCCCAGCCAGCAGTGCCGATATCCTTGGCCAATTTTTTCGGGGAGTCCTCCTTGCTGCTGTAGACGATTCCGCCCTGGGCCAGGGCGGTGTTGCCGTTGTCCAGCGAGGCTCCCGAAGAGAGCAAGGTCACTTCGTGCCCCTTGTCGGCCAGACAAATGGCTGCGGTGCAGCCGGCGATTCCGGAACCTATAACCAGGACTTCGGTCTTCATGCGGGTGGGGGTCATGATGGCTTTCCTAACTGCAGGCGGTCAGCATGCGCTCAAGGGCGAGGCGCGCGGGCCGGGCTATGTGTTCCTCGACCCGAACCGGCAGGGCGGTGTCCAGTTCCTGCAACATGCGGGCGAGGTTTGCTTCGTTGACTTTGGCCATGTTCGAGCACAGCGCTCTGCGCAGGGGCCGGATGGTCTTGTCGGGATGCCTGGCGGCCAGGCGGTTGACCAGGCTCCATTCGGTTCCGACATAAACCGTGCTGTCGCTTTTGGCTTCGGCCACGGCTTTTATGAGATAGGTGGTCGAACCGGCTCCGTCGGCCATTGCAACAACTTCAGGGCTGCATTCGGGGTGAACGAAGATCAGGGCCTCGGGCTCGTTTTCGCGGATGGCGGCAACCTGCTCGGGATGAAATTTGGCATGGACGGCGCACAGTCCGGGCCACAGGTACAACCGGCGCGATGGATCGGCGGCCGGGACAAAGCGCCCCTGGCCGCGAATGTCGAGTCGCAGGATGCTTTCTTCCTCAAGGCCTATGGCGCGGGCCGTGTTGCGGCCAAGGTTGGCGTCGGGCAGAAAGAGGACTCCATCGCCCTGCGAAAGAGCCCAGCGCAGCATGGTCGGGGCGTTGGCCGAGGTGCACACGCTGCCGCCATGATTGCCGCACACGGCCTTCACTGCGGCGGAGGAGTTGACGTAGGTCAGCGGGATGATGCGCGCCCCGTCCCGGTTCAGCCGCGAGAGGACTTCCTCGGCCAGGGGGGCGGGAACCATATCGGCCATGACGCAGCTTGCACCAAGGTCGGGTATGTGCACCCTTTGTTCCGGCCGGGCCAGGATGGCTGCTGTTTCGGCCATGAAATGCACCCCGCAGAACACGATATGCTGCGCCTCAAGGCCGTTGATGTGCCGCGCCAGTTCCAGGGAATCTCCCAGAATGTCGGCGTGCCGGACAACCTCATCAGCCTGGTAGTGGTGGGCGAGGATGCACAGTCGCTTGCCGAGCCTGGCCTTGATGGCGGAAATTTCTTTGTTCATGCATTCTCCCGGGGGCTATGGGTCA